>JAZQRW010000191.1:0-1670 GCA_045629765.1 Eubacteriales bacterium | reverse complement strand
GATTTCTGCGGCAATTCTCGCTCTTATGGAGCAGCATAAGCTCGTTACAGAGGGAGCAGGAGCAGTTGCCGTTGCTGCTGCAATGTTCGGTAAGATCGATTTGCAGGGCAAAAAGGCTGTTTGTCTTCTTTCAGGCGGTAATATTGACGTTACAATTCTTTCAAGAGTTATTAACAGAGGTCTTCTTATGTCGGGCAGAACCTGCCAGCTTATGATTGAGCTTGTGGATAAGCCCGGTCAGCTTAAAAACGTATCACGCATTATTGCCGAGCTTGGCGGTAACGTGATTTCGGTTCACCATGAGAGAGCAAACGAGGGTTCTGACGTTAACGGATGTTATCTTCGTCTTGTTCTTGAAACAGGTAACTTCGAGCATATCGCCCAAATCAAGAAGGCTCTTTCCGATTTTGGATTTAAATTACTTTAAGAGGTTGTAAATATGAAAAAGATTTCTACTGATAAGGCTCCTGCTGCTATTGGACCTTATTCACAGGCAATAGCAGTTGGAAATATGCTTTTTACCTCGGGACAGATTCCCATCAATCCCGCGACAGGCAACGTTGAGGCCGTTGGAATCACAGAGCAGACCGAGCAGGTTATGAAGAATCTCGGAGAGGTCCTTACCGCCGCCGGCAGCTCTTATGAAAAAGCGGTTAAGACCACCTGCTTCCTTGCAGATATTGCAGATTTTGCCGCGTTTAACGAGGTTTACGCAAAGTACTTCACCGAGAAGCCTGCTCGCTCTTGCGTGGCAGTTAAGGATCTTCCCAAAGGCGTTCTCGTTGAGGTTGAGGTTATAGCGCTTATATAAAACATTTGAAGGGTGAATGATATGAGATATCGTTTTTTGAGATTTCCCGAGGGAAAATTCAAGGCAGTCACGTTTAGCTACGACGATGGCTTGCACACTGACGTAAGATTTGCAAAGACTCTCTCCGACCATGGCATGAAGGCAACCTTTAACGTAAATTCAGGTTTTATCAAGGGTGCCAAGGGCAATGGCGAGGGTTATCTTAGCGCAAAGGAAATTAAAGAAGGCATACTTCCTCTCGGTCACGAGATTGCTATTCACGGTGAAAATCACCGCGCAGTAGGTATTTTGAGACCTTGCGAAATAGTAGGGGAGTTTTACGAGTGCAGAAAGTATCTTGAAGCGGAATTTGGCTCTATTATTCGTGGTATGGCATACCCCGATTTTGGTATTAAGTATCTTACGGGTGGCAGAAGCTACGAGGAGGTAAGAGATATACTCAAATCGCTTGATATTGCATACTCCAGAAACACTTTGACGGATGGCTCGTTTGCATTGCCGACCGATTGGTATGATTGGCATCCCACGGTGCATAATACCGATGATGACGTGATTGAAAGGGTTGAAAAATTCCTTGCAGTTGATGAAAAGAAGCTTTACGTGGCATATCGCCATCCTAAACTCTTCTATATGTGGGGACACACCACCGAGTTTAACAAAAATAACGGTTGGGAGCTTCTTGACCAAATTTGTGAAAAGCTTGGCGATAGGGAAGACGTTTGGTATGCAACCAATATGGAAATTTACAATTACGTAAAGGCATACGAGTCGCTTGAATTCAGCCTTGACAGCAAGACTGTATATAATCCCACAGTGACTACCGTTTGGTTCCAGGTTGACGGTAAGATGTATTCTGTAA
>JAZQRW010000190.1:0-10933 GCA_045629765.1 Eubacteriales bacterium | reverse complement strand
TTAATTGTCTTCCCTAAGCCCGCTTGGCCCCCGACTTCTGAGCAGAGGTGAAGCCGTTTACGAAACGGGTGGTCGCATCTGCAGAGGTAAGGGTGGGAACCTCCTGATCAATGTAGCCTGCAGCATAGAGGCTGTGCATGTACTCTACGTACTCATTGTATCTGGGAGCGTTCATGTAGAAGAGAACCTGCTTCTCACCGCCAATGTCGTATTCCTGCCAGGTGGAGTAAATACCGAAAGCGGAGGAGATAGCATAAACAAGGGGAGTGTATCTGTCGAAGGTAAGCGCGGGCTTGCCAAGACGCTCGGTCATCTGTCTTAAAACCTCGGTGAACTCGTCAAGAGTCTCGGGAACGTCGAGGTTAAGAGAGAGGAGGAGGTCGTAGTTAAGGATGATGGGGTTCTCGATGTTATCGGAGGATGCACGCTCGGGAATACCGTAGATTCTGCCGTCAACGGTAACTACCTCCCAGGACTCAGCAGAGATGTTGGCAAGAAGGTCGGGTGCGAACTTCTGGAGCGCGTCGGTGATGTCGACGAGCATATCCTGGTCAACAAGGTCGCTGAACTGATCCTTGGTGAGCTTCATCGCGTTGTACTCCTTCTTGTCCATAAGCTCTGTGTTAAGAACCTTGGCAGCATCCGCCGCGGGAAGCTGAGTGTAGTTTGCCTTATAGCCTGTGAGCTGCTCGATAAGAAGTGCGTTGGGGCTGGAGTTCACAGCGTCAATGCTCTTACCGGAGTTAGGCATAAGAATGTTAAGGGCAGGCTTCTGATTAAGGTCAACGTTGAGGTCAACCGTCTCATTATCAACGCCTTTGTTCTTCTTGCCACAGGACGTTACCATCATCAAGCAAGAAAGAAGCATTACTGCGCAAAGAATTAAAGAAATAATTTTTTTCATTTCTATCTCCTAAATAATTTTGTGGTATCGTAGAATTAAAATATTAACCGAAAAGACTTGCAAAGAACTTTCTTATTGCCTCAAATATAGCTGCAAAGAAGGCTGCAATGCCCGTCTTTTTAGGCTCTTCGGGCTTGGGTGCGGGAGAAGCGGGAGGTGTGGTGCTATTCTCTACCTTGTGTCCCTGACACTTGTCTGCGCAAGCCTCGTCGTCGCACTCGGTGTCGGTACACTTGCCACACTGGTCACATACGTGCTCGCAGCAGTGAGGAAGTTCTCGAACGTTACCGCAAACATTACACACGTCGTCGAGATAACCGTCGTATGTGTGCGCGCCTGCCTCACGCTTCGTGCCACAAACGTTACATTCTACGTCAAGGCAATCGTCATAGGTGTGATCCATTGCCGGACGAATATAATCGCACTTGTAGCACGTGGTATCAGCACAATCAGAGAAAGCATGAGCTCCAGCCTCTCGGGCAAAGCCGCAATACTTACACTCGGTATCAGTACATAAGGTGTAGGAGTGACCGGGAGCCAAACGAATCTCTCCGCAAAGATTACACATACTATCTGCACAGTCGTCGTACTCGTGAGTGCAGATAACAGGTATATGTCCTTCACACTTATCAGCGCATACTGCCTCCTGACAAGCGGTGTCGGTACACTTACCACACTCGTCGCATACGTGCTCACACTGGTGAGGCTTCTCCTTTTCAACGAGGAGAACCGCGTTGGCAACCCTGCGCATACTGCCGTCGGAGGGCTTGTTACGCAATGTGAGAGTATCGTTGATTCTAACGATCATAGTTGAAGACCCGCCGCCGTCAAGCTCAAGGGCGTACTGCGCTCCGAGAGCCTTTGCAAGCTCGGCCTCCTTCGAAACCGTAATACCCGAGGATCCATTAGTCTCGTCTACTACGCAAACAAAGATCGTACCATCTGCCTTAGAGCCGATAAAGGTACGCGCGCGATTGATGTTACCGCTGTTATCGGTATGGAAGCTGGTGCCGACCACACCGTTGTTCACGAGAACGTCGTATCCGCCGATTACCCACTTACAGCCCTCGTAATTGCCTGCAGGAGTACCAATCATATCAATCTCTCTGCCATAAGAATAGGTCTTAAAGATATCCTCGTGAGCAGAGGTGTAAACTATAATATACCTTCCGCTACGAAGAGTGAAGGAGAAATCTCCCGAACGAACACCCTTAGTAGTGGTGGTGTACTCTGTTCCCAAAACGGGATAGCTGTTAAAATTAGTCGAGTCGGTCTTAACCTGAGTTACGCCAACGTTGCTGAAGTTATAAGTACCTGCGTTGGTATAAATCGAAATCTCGCCCTCGGAAGGCGGAGAATTGATATTGTCGATTTTAAGAAGAGTTGAATTTCCATCAGCATCAAATACCTTGAGCATAGGCTCAACAACGGTCATTCGACCTATAGCAACTTTGCCCTCGTTGTCGAAGCCGAAGCTGTTCTTATTGGTATAAGTACCCATTTTAACAACCTCGCCGTCAACTACGTAGGAGTCAACAGGCTCGCCCTCAACGAAGAAGTCGCCGTTGGTTGCAAGCATAACCTTGCGTCCGGTGGCATTCTCATAATTCTTCGCAATATCCATTACCGTAGAAAGAACGGTACCGGAATCGTTCGTAATCTTATGTAACACCCACTCGTACTCAGCGTCTTCCGCGGTAGGATTATATTCGCCGTAGAAAATCTTCTCTGAATAGCCGTTATCGGTAGTGGACTTTTCCACGTACTTCAGTCCGTTATTATTATAGGAATAATTAGGGCTGTTAAGCACTCCGGAAGAAAACGCCACCGCGCTGATGCCCATAGTCATGGTGAGCAGGAGCGTCAAAGCTAAAGCTGTAATAATTTTCTTCATATTTTACTCTTTTTCATTGTGCTCCCGCCGCCTGAGCAGCGGGAGCGTATTCGTTATAATTTTACTTAATTATTCTGCAGTGAAGAACTGTGCAATTGCGCCACAGCCGGGACCGCCTACGTTAGGACGAAGAGCAAGAATGAATCCACGGGTGGTGTTGGAGCCGCCGTCGTTAGGACAGATGATAAGAGTTTCGCCTGCCTGAAGGTTATCCCATGCAACGGTTGCATAGTTAGATGTGGTGAAGCCGGAGGAAGCAGCCTTGCCGTCCTTGGTATAAAGACCGTTATTTGCACCGTCGTAAATTCTGAGAATCTCGCCGGTTGCGGTATCGATAACGATTGCCGCGCCGTAGCCGTTGGTAGTGAAGCTGCCTGTGAAGCTCTTATCGTAAACAAGCATACCGTACTTTGCTGCGTTGGATGTGGTTACAGCGGTGTTGTAAAGCCACTTATCCTCTGCAACCTCAAGAGTCTTACCGTTGATGATAAGGAACTTGTGGCCGGTATGACCTGCGCACTTGGTAGCGCACTCGGACTCGCCGCATGCTGCGTCGGTACAGCCCTTGCAGTACTGACATACGCTCTCGCACTGGTGAGCGTGAGTAGGACACTTGCTTGCGCAGTAGTACTCGGTGCAAGCCTGGTCGGTGCAAAGACCGCAGATCTCGCAGATGCTCTCGCACTTGTGACAATCACACTTTGCTTCGCAAGCGGGCTTCGTGCAGGCAGTGTTGGTACACTTACCGCAGTTACCGCAGGGATTGGTGCACTCGTGAGGAGCGAAGGTGATGCCGGGGATAACTACCTCAGCACCGATGGTACGGTTAGAAAGAAGGAATGCACGGCCGATATTGCCCTGAACGCCGTTGGGAGCAACGAGAAGGTACTCGCCCTCACCGAGAGAAGCGTAAGCCTGAGCAAGATAGCCTGCCGCTGTACACTTGGTAGAGTCAACGACACCGGACTTGTGGTCTGCATCGTAGTACTTACCGTTAGCGCCGTCGTAGATACGAACTACGACACCGTACTTGTTAAGCACGAACGCCTCACCGTAGCCGTTGGTGTAATTGATACCCTTGTTATAGCCGGGTGTGTATACGAAGAAGAGGGTGTTGCCTACGAGAGTAACGTCCTTGTCGATTGCAAGGTAGTCCTCAAGAGTGGTGTACTTGTTGGTGCCAACCTGAAGAGTAATGGAAGCTCTGTTAACCTCTACCTTACGTGTTACGGTAGCGGTGTTGGTGCCGTCGGTAGCCTGAAGAGTAATGGTATATACGCCGGAAACCTCAAGGTTGAAGCCACCGTCGCTTGTAATGGTAACCTCTACCTCAACGTCGTCGCTGGGATCGAAGGTTCCCTTGTCGTCGATAGCCTTAACGCCATCAAGAACGCCGGTATTGAGAACGAACTCGCCGTTACCTGCGATAATAGTGGTGTTGTAACCGCTGATTACGGGAGCCTGATCAACGTACTCGGTAAGAACGGTCTGGTCGTCAGCCCAAAGAAGACGAACAACGTTGCCGTACTTATAAATTACGTTATGAACTATGTATCCACGGCCGTCAAGGTCGAAGTTGGAGCCTGCGTAGCCGGTCTGAACAACGATTACGTATCCGCCTGCGGGAACGGTCATATTCTGAGCGAACGCCTCGCCAACGGTCTTGTTGGTTCCGGGAACCTTGGTCAACGTGCTGGTATCACGGAAGGGGTTATCTGCGTTAACAATCTTGTTGTTCGCGCCGTCACGTCCCTCGATAACGATACCGTTCTTGGTGATGATAGCTGCTTCGCCGTAGTCACCGGGAATGGAAACTACGATGTCACCGTTAGTGTTGTTGTGGTATACGCCGCTCTCGATAGCCGCTGCGGTGTAGTCACCGTTAAGCTCAACGTAGAGCTTATTCTTGAAGTTGATAAGGGTGCTGTTCCACTTGCCTTCACCGTTAGATCTGCTCTCCTGAGCCTCAAGGGTGATTGCGGAAAGCGCGGGAAGAACGATTACTGTACGGGTTGCAACTGCCTGTCTGCCGTACTTGTTAACAGCGGTGTAGGTAATAACGTATTCGCCCTCAACGGAAGCGTCGAAGCCCTGGTCGTCAGTAATGATTACTCTGGCCTCCTCGTCACCTGCATCGGTAACGATTACGCCAACCATAAGGTCAACCTCGTCCTCTGCATAGATCTCAAATACAGGGGGATCTACGGTAAGAGTAGGAGTTGTGCACTCGCACTTTTCAGCGCAAACGGGATCTGCGCATTCGTCGTTATCGCACTTGCCGCAGAAATCACAGGGATTTGTGCAGGTGTGAGCGGGTGTGTGACCCTGGCACTTGTCAGCGCATGCTGCGTCGGTGCATTCGGTGTCCAAGCACTTGCCGCACTCTTCACATACGTGCTCGCAGGTGTGAGCAGGTGTGTGACCCTGACACTTATCGGTGTGAGTCTCGTCGGTACATTCGGGATTAGCGCATTTTCCGCATTCACCGCAGAAATGAGCTACATGGCCGGGGCACTTTTCAGTGCATGTGTCTTCAGTACATTCAGCATCTGTACACAAGCCGCACTCGGTACAGAAATGATTGTCCTGCTTTTTGCCGGCATTCTGACAAGACGCAAAGGTCAAGCAAAGCATCAGAATAACTGCAATAACGGTTAGGATTTTGCTAAGTTTCATGGGATACCTCCTGAAATTAAATTATTATTTTTTTAAGATGCTAAAACATCAATAAAAACTTATTTATTCATCGTCCTTGATTCCAAACAACTTTTTGAAGAAATCAACGATTGCCTTCCAGATCTTCTGGAAGAAGTTGAGATTTTCCTCGGCAGGCTCCTCAACCTTGTCAGAGCCGCCCGCCGCAGGGGGCGTCACGTCGGACTTATGTCCCTGACATTTATCGGAGCATGCTGCGTCAGCGCAGTTGCCATCGAGGCACTTACCGCATTCGCTGCACACGTGCTCACAGGTGTGGGATACTCCGTGACCCTGACATTTATCAAGGCAAGCCGCCTCGTAGCAGTTGATGTCCGTACACTTGCCGCACTCACCACAAATGCTTTCGCACTGGTGGTTGGGGTCGTGACCCTGGCACTTGTTAATGCAGGACAACGCCTCACTATCTTCGTTGGTACATCTGCCGCAAATCTCGCAGGAGTGCTCACAGTTGGGATAAACGATGCTCGGATTATCAAGCACCTCAACCGCAGGGCGCACGGGATTCTGCTCGGGATTCCACTGACCGTCTGCAATGAGCTGCATAGATATTCTCGTGTTAAGAAGAGCGGAAAGCTCCTCAAGCTGAGCCTTGATTCTCTGACGGGAATAGCTGTTCTTTACATAGTCCTTGATATTTGCAACGACGTTATCAACGTTTCTCTGAACTCTGTAGATTTCAGCAGCATTTCCATTCGTAAGAGCAAGAATATACGCCAAGTCCTTTGCAAGCTCGTTTCTCTGCTCTGCGGTCATATGTCCTGCAGGAATGTAGATTCTGTCAGCCTTGTCGAGAATGTCCTCGAAGGTGGCAGTAAGAATATCGGCTATAGGTGCATGAGGAAGAACCGCCTGCTTGTGATTTACACCGCTCTTAAGAGCCAGCTGAACGTCGGTGTGACCTACGATCTGGGTAGAGCAGAATATTACGTATCCGTTTGCACCGGCGCTATAGGACGCCTCAATGTGCTCCTTGTTCTGCCAGGCGGGAAGTCCGCTATACGAGGATGCGATACCGGTATAGTAGATGCAATTAGTGCCTGCCATACCAATCATTTCTTCAACTCGCTTGAGAACGTCAACCGCCTCGGTATAATACGCCATAGGAGTAGCGATGTCTATCCATCCGTTAGCAAACCAGGTCTTCCAGTCTTGCTTCTTGGAGTTGTACGACTCCTCAAGCGAAGCAAATACTGACGTAGAAAGAAGAATTCCGTTGGGAAGCTTAACCTCGTTCTTAATACGGCGAACGTACTCGGTAATAATATTCATACGGTAAGAAATCCACTTACTGTAGTTTTCGTCAGCCTCCTTCTGACCGCCGAGAAGATAGTTCTTATCGAAGAGCTTCTTGAACTGGGTTGCCATCTTGCTTCTGTCAGCAAGCTGTGCCGCGCTGAAGGACTTTCCCAGAGACTCGTAGAAGCCCTTCATTGCGTCTACGGTAAAGCCTGTATCCTCTGCCGCGTTAGAAACGGGATATCTGATATAGTCAAGATTAAGTCCCTTGATTTGGGGATGCTTTGCAAACAAATCGTTGTAATAAGCAATCAAAGTGTCCTGCACTTCCTTGTTTGCAGGATCGATAAAGATGTAGGCGCCGCCCTCATTACGCTGATAAATCGTGCCGTCGTCATTATACATAACCCAATCGGGATGCATGGTAAGAACGGCAGCATCCTCAACGAGACCTACGTAGAAGTTCTCTACCCAGGCGTGAACCTCAATGCCGTATTCCTCGCAGCAAGCAACGAACGCGGTAAGGTAATCGTCATAAAGCGCGCCGTCAACCGAAACGTCACCCTTTACGTAGTAAGGAGCGAGATTCTTGTGATACGGGAACTCCTCAACATCACTTCTGAACGAGGAATATCCGTTGTAAAGAGTCTCAAGGAAAATAAGATTCATACCTATTTCCTTATACATCTTAACCGTATCCTCGATTTCCTGATAAGTATATTCAACAGGTCTGTGCCATACGGCTCTTGCAGACACCGTTTTACTTTCTACTGAAGAAATAAGAATGAGCTGGCGAAGAGCCTCAATTTCAAGCTGGTAATTGTTGTAGGACATAAGCAGCGCAAGTCGCTCGTCCTCAGAAATGTTACCGCTTTCAAGGGCTGCTTCTATGCCCTCCTTCGTGGTCTTAAGAGCTACGAGCTTCTCTCTCGCCTCTTCTATGTATGCGTTAATCGCCTCAGTATCAACGTCGTAAAGCTGACGGATTCTGGTCTCTGCAGTGGTAATAACGCTCTCTACGCTGAACACGAGGTTCTCGTAGTAGCTGTTAAGCGTGGTGGAAACGGAGTAGGTCTTATTAACCTCGTCAAGAACGACCTTTGCGCCAATAACCACGTTGCCTCGGATAAAGTCACGACCTGTGCCGTGTCCCGAAATTACGTAGCCGCCCTCGGGAATCTTCGATACGTTAACTCCAAGCTCAACTACGACGCCGTTGGCATCAACGGCCGCCTCGTATCCGTAAACGTTGGTACCCGTTCCTGCCGAGTCCTTATAATTCCAACCATCCTTATATATAATAGTCTGGTTCGTACCGCGGAACGCAGGGAATTCCTCAGTGGGAGTTTCCATCGCGGTAGGGTTGCTCTCCTTGGTAGGATTGATATGGTCGTACCTGCCTACAACCGTTCCGCCGAAGCGAACGTAGTCGAAGCCAACCATCTTTACCTCGTCGCCCACGCTGAATAGAACGTCACGGGCAAGAAGCTGACGGTATCCTTCACCGTACGCGCTGAGCACGAAGCCGTTATCGGGTATTTCAGAGCCCGACTGATCTCCACTGCCAAATGGACGGAAGTCCGTAACGACGAAGGTGTTTTCCTCAAAGTTAAATTGGCACATAACCTCTGTGCCGAACTGATTAGTACCGGTCTTTTCACCGAACTGATAGTCGTAATAAACCACCATAGGTCTTGAACGGTTTGCGTTGGTCATGTCTACTACAACTCTGTATCCCGACTCGGACTCAACTGCTTTTGTAGGAATATCAAGCGCCGTGCCTCCGAGAGTTACCGTGCTGCCAACCGAAGCAAAGCCTGCATAGCTGGACTTGTCAAGCGAAATAACGAAGCCGCCAACGGGAATGTAAGTATTTCCATCTCCCGTGCTATTGATTTTCGTTACCTTATACACGCCGTCAACAAGCTCACAGGTATACTCGATTACGTTACCCGTTCTTCCCGTTGTGGTTTTTGGATACCAGGCTGTGTAAATTACCGAATCCGTAGTATCAACGTTGTTGTAACGAATTTCGTAATTAGTAAGCGCGCCTGAATTGGCAACCTCCCAATAATCTACCGGGTCGGTATACACGCCGCTGATCGTGGTAGAGCCAACCTGTACGGTTACGCCCGAAACCGTAAGATCACGGGTGAACTCTCCGTCCGCCGCAGACGCGACGCTACCGGAAATCAGCAGAAGCACCAATAAAAGCGCACACAAAATAATTTTTGTGGTTCTGGTTTTCATAATACCTCCTGTTAATTGATGATTTTTTATTTTTTTGTTAATAATTATTTACATTTTTGAGTATTTTTTCAGTGTTGGTTTATAGTCAAACTCATTTTCAACGAAGGTCTTTGCCGAATCAAACAATACAAATCCCTTCGAGCCTCCGTCAAATCCTGCCTCAATGTGTTCCTCCAGCATTTCGGGATGCTGTTTATGATAAGTGGTATAAAGTCCTGCGTAACAGGGAATTTCACCACTCATTTCCTTCATAAGCCGAACCATTTTAAGGACGTCAGCCGTTTCATAGGGATAAACCATAGGAGTAACCATATCGGGCAAGCCATCCTTGAGCCATACGTCGACGTTTTGCTTCTTCTTATAATAAGTTTCTTCAAGATTAGGAAAAACTGCCGTTGACAGAAGCTTGGTGGGATGATTTTTCCTCATCATTTCAGAAACGCGTCTTACGAAGCCGGTTACGTACTCTGCTCTGTGCGCCACCCAGCTATCAAGCAATCCGTTTTCCTTGATTGCATTATTGAATTCCTTCGCACTCGGAGCTTTCTCAAAGGATAAACAGCTCTTTTTTGCAAACTCACTCATACAAATCTCGGTATATCCTGTATCGCTATCCTCACCGAAAACCGACACGGGATAACGAATGTAATCGAGATTAAGTCCCGCAATCCTTGGGAAGCGCTCCAGCATTTCGCTGTAGAAGTCTATCAAAAAATCCTTTACGCCATCGTTCGCAGGATCCAGGAATATGTATCCGCCAAAGCCCTCGCCCTCTGTGGTATGTCTCGTCATACCATGCTGGTTTTCCAGCAGCCAATCGGCATGCTTTACCACCAGCTCGGCTTCATCCTTGACTCCGACGTAGAAATTCTGAACCCAGGCGTGTACTTGTATCCCCTTTTTAGTTGCCTCACCAATAAAAGCAGTGAGATAATCGGGATATTCACCGTAGTCAAAGTCGATGAATTCAGGCTTATACGGCACCTTATCGTTTCTAAAGAAGGTTACTCCGTGATAAAACACCTCAAGAAACACGGTGTTGAGCCCTGCTGAGCTGAACTCATCAAGCAGATGCAAAATGCCATCGAGAGAATTTTCTCTCTCGGCAGACGGTCTGTGCCAGACGCCGCGAAGCATCGGCATTCCGTTTTTAACATTAAATTTATCCATATCGTTAATTCCGAATAAAAATCAAATTATTTCGTTTCCCTCTCGGTTAACGAGAGATCAACCTCAAACATTCTCTTCCAAGGCATGCGACAGCATTTTATCGCGTACTCATCGATAATTTCAGGGAATCTCAAAGCTATATATCGGTCAAGCTCCCCTTTAACTATATTCGCTACCTCACCGTCAGTATCACCTGCATCAAAATAGCCGTAACCCATAGCGGGAAGGATATCGTTGGTAACGTGGGCGCGAACGAAGCCGCAATATCCCACGTCCTCGTATATTCTCTCTGCAAGGAAGCGCCTTTGATGGCAATTCTTGCCGAAGAGCCATACGAACACTGCCTGACAAATAACCGTACCGAGAGTATTGGACGACGTATTCCATCCTGCATAAGCCGAGAGGTCAAGCAGGCTGATTTTCTCTGAAAGAAGTTCCAAAAGCTCACTGTCACCACCGTTGCAATAGGCTCCGTCAGCAAGGGCGCTGACTCTGCCCCGTTCTATGCTTTTCGCAATTCTGTCTATAAACTCGGGGAGATTTCTCTCGCCGTATCCCGAGCTCTTTTGTTGCCAGACCTCAACGGGTGAGTGAGCAGGATAATTCAGGAACAGAGTTATATCCGAGCTATCCGCATCAGTCGCTCTTATGCAACCCGCAGATTCAAGCTGATGAGGAAGCGTTTTGCCAAGTGGTCTGTCCTCGTAAAGAGGTATCATATTCTCTGCCTCGCTATTAGCGAAGTCACAGAAAATTCTGGG
>JAZQRW010000189.1:0-7953 GCA_045629765.1 Eubacteriales bacterium | reverse complement strand
ACCACTGCGCCCACCCTCGAGATCTTACCAATGATATAGGAAGCAACGAGTCTGCCCACCTGGAAATCATCTCTCAGTCCGGTATACCAAATGGAGAGCTGATTGCTGCTACGCAATCAAGCCTCATTTGCTACGCAGAGTGTTACGCAATGAGGCTCATGAATACTTTTTGAGTCCGTTTTGCTATATAAAATCTCGTTAGAATCACACAGACCGTATGACAAAAAATGACCCTTTGGCCGTTACTCATTGACGGTAGAGACCACAAGTTCAATATTTGACCGCGCTTGGGGTGGTATAGGACGCAAGGTCAATAGTTGATATTTTGATTTTTGCGTTATTTCTTCTTGCCGAACAGGCGTTCGAAGAAGTTGGCGATTGCTCGCCAGAGGCGCTGGAAGAAATTGAGCTTTGGCGGTGCCGGACGCTCTGGCTCCGGCGGCGCTGAGGGCGTTTCGGGTGTGGGGTGACCTTGGCATTTATCTTCGCAACTATGCTCGCTTGACGCAGGGTCGGTGCACTTGCCGCATTCTGCGCAGGTGTGCTCACACTCGAAATTCGTATCGTGTCTATCGCACTTATCTGCACAAG
The DNA here is from genome assembly GCA_045629765.1 of Eubacteriales bacterium. Lineage (GTDB taxonomy): Bacteria > Bacillota > Clostridia > Oscillospirales > CAG-272 > UBA1740. The sequence goes on along the minus strand of JAZQRW010000189.1, from coordinate 7,362 downwards.
CAACGTCGGCGCAACCGATATCGTTACATCTGCCGCACACGTCACATTTGTGCTCGCAAACGTGGGATGTCGTATGACCGCCACACTTATCTGCACAAGAAGCATCGGTGCAATCGGTGTCGGTGAAGCTTCCGCACACATCACATTTGTGCTCACATTCGTGAGATGGGTAGTTGGGAAGTTCTGCTTCCTGCTCTGCCATAAGCTGCATTGAACGTCTTGCGCTGAGAATGCTCAGCAACTCGTTCAACTGCTGATTGATTCTGTCGTAGGAATATCCGCCGGCGTAACTGCGAAGATTGGTTTTAAGGCTATTTACGTTATTATACAACGTCTGAATATCTGAAGACGAGCTACGCGGCAGTGCGAGAATTTGATTGAAGGCTGAGGCAAGGCTGCCTCTCTGCGCCTGAGTCATACCTGACGCAGAAATATAAAGTCTGTCTGCTTTATCAAGAATATCGTCAAACGTTGCATCAAGAATTTGTCCAAGCTCGGCATGAGGAAGAACTCCTTCCTTTCTGCCAACGCCACTACTGAGAGCAAGCTGAACGTCGGGATGGCCAATAATCTGCTGAGATGCAAAGATTACGTAACCGGATGCTCCGGCGTTGTAGGACGCCTCCACAAATTCTTTGTTATACCAGGCAGGGTAGCCGCTGTATGAAGAGGCTAATCCTGTATAATAAAGGCAGTTGTTTCCGCCCAGGCTTATCATATTTTTTACGTTAGTCTGAACGCTGGAGGCTGTGGAATAATATGCCATTGGGGTAGCAATATCAATCCATCCGTTCTGATACCAATACTGCCAATCCGCCTTTTTGGAATTAACAGACTCGCTGATGGATGCAAAAACTGCTGTGGAAAGTATAATATCGTTTGGCTTCTTTACCTCGTTTTTTACGCGCTCAACGAAATCGGTAATAACGTCCTTACGATAATCAACCCAAAGCTGATAATTATCGTCTGCCTCCTGTTGTCCTCCAATGAGATAATCTTCATTAAACAGCTTCTTAAACTGGGTTGCCATCTTATTTCTGTCAGTCGCCTGCTCACCTGTAAAGGTCTTGCCGAGGCTCTGGTAAAAGCCGCTCATAGCCGAAATTGTGTACCCGGTATCGTAGCTTCGGTCAGAAACGGGGTAGCGGATATAGTCAAGATTAAGACCGCGAAGCTTTGGATTCTTGTCAAAGAGATCGTTGTAAAACTCAATCAAGGTATCCTGAACCTCAGGATTAGCAGGATCAATGAATATATAAGCACCCCCCTCCTTGCGCTGAGGAATGCTTCCATCGTCGTTATACATTATCCAATCGGGATGGTTAACGATAATTGGTGTATTTGAATTAACGCCAACGTAGAAATTCTCCACCCAGGCGTGCACCTCGATACCGTAATCCTCACAGCAAGCAAGGAACGCAGAGAGATAATCGTCATAAACGATACCCTTTTCGGTATCGGTATATGACACCGAAAGCGACGGATAATAAGGAATCTCTATATCCTCGCTTTTATATATGGTATAACCGTGATAAAAAGCTTCAACGAACACGAGGTTCATGCCGCATTCCTTAAAGGTCCTCACGGTATTTTCAATGGCGCTATAGGAGAACTCGTTAGGTCTGTGCCAGGTGGCGCGAGCAGATACTGCCTTGCTCTCAGCCGATGCCATAACGATTCTGTTGCATAAATCCTCAATCTCGGACTCAAGCGCCGCCGTATTGCCTGAAGCAGTTTTAAGCTCGGCCAATCTTGCCTGAACCTGAGTAAAATAGCTCTGAAGAAGCTGTGTATCAAGGTCGTACAGCTGTGATATTCTGCTCTGTGCAGCGTTGATTACAGAGTTAACCCTTGACGACATGCTGCTATAGCTATTCTTAAGACTAATATCCGGCAATCCTTCAAGGGCAAGTACAACCGTACTCATAGAGAGCAGCATTCCGCCGATAATCAGCAGGCAAATCAACCTCTTTAGGTGATGGAATGGCGCTTTTTTATTTTCGGTTAAGCGTGTTTCTACTCGATTCATAGCAACCTCACAATTAACGAATTTTTCAAAACCCCTGCAACAGATTGTGCAGGGGATTTTTATATATGTAATTTACGCGCAGCTCAGTTTACTTTCTGATACTAACGCCGCTTGAGCGTTCAAAAATATGTATTGATTCTTCATCAAATCCGAGATAAATTTCGCTCTTTCTCTCGGGATTCTTCTTCATCTTAGCGGAAACTATAATGCTCGTAGGGCTCTTTTCAATGCTGCCCTCGGCGTCAAGGTCCATGTTCGAGTAAACGATAGTCTCATTTCCAAGCGCCTCAACGACCTCTACCCTTGCCTTAACACAAGCACCGTCAGCACTGTCAAGAACCTTGATATCACCGGGTCTAACGCCCAACGTAATATCAAGTCCATCACCAATTTTCTTCTCGTCGTATATAGCCAAAATCTCGGGAGAAAGGGTGATTTGCTGGTTATTTGCAAACATTACTTTACCATCGGGCGTAATTCTGCCGTCAAAGAAGTTCATCTGAGGGGTTCCGATGAATCCTGCAACGAAGGTGTTTACAGGGAAATCATAAAGCTCCTGAGGAGCGCCGATCTGCTGAACGAAACCATCCTTCATAACGACGATTCTCGTACCCATAGTCATTGCCTCAACCTGATCGTGAGTTACGTAAATAAACGTAGCTCCAAGTCTGTCGTGAAGCTTGATAATCTCAGAACGCATAGTTGCGCGCAGCTTTGCGTCAAGGTTTGAAAGGGGCTCGTCAAGAAGGAACACCTTAGGCTTTCTCACTATAGTTCTACCGAGAGCAACTCTCTGACGCTGACCACCGGAAAGGGCCTTAGGCTTTCTCTGAAGATATTCCTCTATTGCGAGAATTTTTGCCGCTGCGGTTACCTTCTCGTCAATTTCAGCCTTCGTATACTTTCTCATAACGGGAATGGTCTTACCCTCTTTATCGAGAATGGGATTTCCCTTTTTATCTCTCTTAATATCGGCAATCTTACGAAGCTTAAGTCCGAACGCCATATTATCGTATACGCTCATATGGGGGTAAAGCGCATAGTTCTGGAATACCATTGCTATATCTCTGTCCTTTGGAGCAACCTCGTTAACAACGGTGTCGTCAATCCAGATTTCACCATCGGTAATATCCTCAAGACCTGCTATCATTCGAAGGGTAGTTGACTTACCGCATCCCGAAGGTCCAACAAAAACAATGAATTCCTTATCCTGAATTTCCATACAGAAATCAGAAACTGCGGGTTTTACCTCCCCGTTTTTTTCGGTGTTTTCATACACCTTATACACGTGCTTTAAGCTTACAGTTGCCATATTTTCTCCTTTTTGCGTCACGTTTAATTTAAGAAACGAGCGCATATTTAATCTTAATATAGAATTTTTTATTTTCGCGGTTGGACACCAATATTAACAGTACGGCTTGCGATATTCACCTCTTACGTAATTACCGCTTTCAATTCTCTCCTCGTCCCAATATCTCTGAATACCGTTTGCTTCAATATGCGATGCAAATTCAGCAAAAATTTTCTTATCCGACCACACCTGCTCGGTGCTCACGTCCTTATCGAGAGCAAACGCAGCGAGTAGTCCTGCAACCTCACCGATATTCCACTCAACGGGATGAAGTCGATAGCATCCGTTAGTCAGGTGGGTGCATCCGATGTTTTTGCAGGCGGGAATAAGATTCTTCATTCTCTCGGGAATCATTGCGCCAAGAGGAATGGTAAATCTGTTTGCCGGCTTGTAGAAGAAGGTATTGGTCCTCGAGGTTATATGTAGGTCTATCGAATAATTTCCAACGCCCACGCTATCCGGGAATACGCAGGCCCCCTTGTTGCAAACGTGATTTTCTGTAACGGTAAATTTGGCTTTAATTCTTCTTGACTCTCTTACGTAAGGAGCCATAGACAGACCGTTCTCTGTGCCAACGTACTCGCCGGCAAGTCTGAAATGGGGATAGCCCTTGCCGCCGTCGGCTCTCGGAGCCTCTGTCTGAAGCCAATAAACAAAGCCAAGTGTAAACTGCTTTGCCATATAGTCATTGTAATCTGCATCAGGGCAATCAAAAAGATTTCCAAGGAAGAAATCGTTCTGAGGCCAATTTATAAGTGTTACGTCATAGGGATGACTGTTATCCTCAAAGTAATCAGCGCAGACTATTCGTCTGTATTTGAACAGCGGAAACAGCTCGCCGCCCTTTTCATTGAATTCACCCTCAAACATAGCAAATTTCTTTGCCTTGCCCGTAGATGAATTAGGGCCGTACATAGAATAGAGCTTATGCTCGTCGTAGGGCATAACCATTTCCTTGAATTTATCGTAAAGGTCGGGCTTCGGTATTGTGTAATCGCCCGTTTTTCTATCCTCAATGCATGCCGAATAAATAAACGACTGCATATCGGCAGGATTGGCAACGAGGGGAGCGTCCTCCTCACCCGTTTCTTCCCTGCTCTCCGCGCCTACTCGGTATTCTGCGCCGCAAATAGCGATAAGCTCACCTATGTCGGTGCCGTCAAGGAAGTATTTGCCAGAAAACTCTACCTTCTCACCTTCGACGATATACGTCACGCTCTTTATTTCATCGTTTTCCACCCTGCAATCAACGAGCTCGGACTCAAGATATATAGAAATAAGTCCACTGTCAACGTAAGGCTTTAACATATCCGTCAGAATTGATAAAGCAAGTCTCGGTGGGTGAGCAAGATAGCTTACCTCCGATCCACCTGGGCAAAAGCGCTCGGTTTGCTTAACCTTTTCAGAGAATCCTTCGAGATTCTTAAAGTAATTTCTTACCTTCTGACGATATTCGCGGTAAGACCGGGTGCAGCCCTGGTCCTCTATCCACGGGTGCTCATCAGGCGGTACTGCCTGGGAGGTAAGCTGTCCACCTATCCACTTGGTTTTTTCAAGAAGAATCACCCGTTTTCCCATTTTTGCAGCGCTATACGCCGCAAGTGTGCCACCAAGAGTGGCACCGCATATAATTATTTCTGCATTAATTGTTTTCATCTTCATCCTTAGTGCTGATAAAATGTGCGTAAGCGCCCCACATACCTGCTTTATTGCCAAGTGAAGCTCTTACTATTTCATAGCCAAGATTATTTGTTATGGAGAAAAATTGATCTCCCATCCAGTCGGCAACGCCACCGCCGATAATACAAAGGTCAAAGGGGCTCACTGAGTATACCTTATCAAGAGCCAATTTGAGATTTGCCTTAAGCGTATTTATAAACTCAACGTTTTTCTCTGCTCCAAGAGCATATTTTTCAAAGATATCCGCACCGTCAATGCCCATTTTCTCGGCATCCTTATGTATGGCGCGTCCTGACAGATACATTTCTATGCATCCGCGCTTTCCACAGGTGCACAGACGTCCGTCATTCTCAAGACATATGTGTCCGAAGCGGCCAAAATCATTGCTCTCATCAGCCCATATTCTGCCGTTTCTGTAATATCCTCCACCAACTCCCGATCCAAGAGTAAGCATAGCAACCCTCTTGTTACGGTGATTTTTTCCTATACCATAAACCACCTCTCCCAGCAACGCAGCGTGCGCATCGTTGATGGCTTTTGCTTTTAATGCAAACTCTTGTTTGCAAAATTCGGCAAAATCAAAGCCAATCATTCCCGGAAGGTTTTCTGTGGCATAGGTTATTACGGAGGTTTTCGTATCAATATCTCCGGCGGATGCGATTGCAACTCCGTCGGTATCCTCGCCGATTTGCGAAGCTATGGCGCTTCGAAGAGCGCTTACTATTCCATCTTTTCCAAGATGGGCATTGGTGGGAAATTTTTGAGTATTTCCCACCTCTGCTCTGTTTTCATTTTCTCGGATGGACGCAACCTTAATTTCGGTTGCGCCCATATCAATACATACGGTCATATTATCCCTTTACTGCTCCTACTGTAACACCCTTTGTGAAGTACTTCAAAACGAAGGGATATACGAGAAGGATCGGTATTATACTTACGACTATCATAGCCGCTTCAATATTTGCGTGCTGGATTGCCTCTTTACTTACGTCAAGAACGTCTGCACCCGACTGGATATAGTTGAGTATATACAGTGAGAGTGGATACCATTTTTCCTCAGTACCGAGGTAAAGAAGCGCGCTGGTATAATTGTTCCAGAAGGTAACTGCGGTAAACAGGCTTACGCTGGCTACGCAGGGCATAGATACGGGAAGAAGAACCTTGAACATAATCTGAAGGCTGTTCGCTCCGTCAATGCCGGCAGACTCCTCAAGCTCCTTGGGAAGTCCTTCAAGATAGCTTCTGATAAGAATAAGGTTATAAACCTGAACCACCGAGGGTAAAATCAACGCCCAAGGGCTACCGGTAAGTCCCAATTCTCTTACAACGATATAGTTGGGAACTATACCGCCGCTGAAAATCATGGTGATTATAAAGAACACCATAATTCCTCTGCGACACGGAAAATCGGGCTTGGACAGCGCGTATGCGGCGGAGAACATAACCATAACCGAAAGCACTGTACCTACAACCACCACGAACAGCGACACGCAAAGAGCTCTCCAGAAGCCCGCATCGCTGAACACGTGCTGGAAGTTGAACCAGGTAAATCCTCTGGGTGTGAAGTTAATATCCAGACCTGCGGTTGACAGGGCCACGGATATAACGTTCAGGAAGGGCAAGAAGCATACTGCCGATATAATTACCAGCATAGCTACGTTGATAATATTAAATACGGTGTTTTCTTTAACTTTTCTCTTTTTTACTATTACTTTATTATCCATTACCATACACCGCTTCCCGTTTTCTTTTTACTGATAAAGTTAGCTCCAAGTATAAGAGCCATGGAAATCAGACCGTTAATCAGACCAACCGCGGTGGAAAGTCCGTAGTCATTCTTGGCGTAACCCAAGCCGAGCTTATACACGAACGTACCTATAATCTCACCTGTCTGCTGGGTATTGGGGTTAAGCATAGCGTAAACCTGCTCAAAGCCAGCGTCCATAAGATATCCGATACGGATAATAAGCATTACTATGATGGTCGGCAGGATGGACGGAATGGTTATGCTCCATATTTGCTTCATTTTACTTGCGCCGTCAATCTTCGCCGCCTCATAAAGCGAGGGGTCTATAGACATAATAGCGGCTATGTATACAATGGAGCTGTATCCTATTTCCTTCCAGCCTGATAGAATGACGACAAGCCATCGGAACCAGCCCGGCTCACCCATAAAATGAGTTGCCTCGCCGCCGATTGAGCCGATAAGGTTGTTAATCGGGCCGTAAAGACCGAAAATACTGTTAAAGATACCCACGATTACTACCCATGAGAAGAAGTGCGGCAGGAAAACTACGCCCTG
>JAZQRW010000188.1:0-20578 GCA_045629765.1 Eubacteriales bacterium | reverse complement strand
CAAGTCCCCACTCGGAAACGAAGAGCTTCTCAAATACGTACTGGAGATTAAGCTCACAGCCCCAACCCCAGCCCTTAGCAAAGGGCATTGCGATTGCGTTACCGTTGTTTACCTGTGTAAACTGATATGCATCGGTGGGGTCAACTACGTGACCGCAAAGCACGCCGGGGAATGCATTACAAGCAAGCATTGCGCCCTCACCCGTGCCACAACCCGTAATAACAAGGTCACACGCACCGGAGTTCAAAAGGATAGCGGAGAGAATACCAATCTGAACGTAGGTAAGCTGCTCCTTATCCTCAGCGGAATACATACCGTAATTATATACCTCATGTCCAAGAGGCTCTACAACGCTCTTAAGAGTTGCTTCGATAAGGGCGTTCTTAGCCGCCTGGCTGTTTTCGTTAATAAGTGCAATTTTCATTGTACCATTATACTCCTTTTTCTTTGTTTTCTTATATTTTCTATCTAAACTGACTGTTTTGGCTCTCGTCTGCGCACTGCCTTAAATAGCAGAAATTTTCATAGACAAGGCGTAAGACGGGGAGGGAGGCGAAGTCGTAGTAACCTACTACGAGCCGACTGACTCCGACGACAACGCAGTATATGAGAATTTATACATTTAAGGTCGCACATACTCTCGTCTGCGCACTGCCTTAAATAGCAGAAATTTTCATAGACAAGGCGTAAGGGAGCGAGAATGCCGACGGCATAGTTACCTATGTCGAGGTATTCGAGTCGACCGACAACGCAGTATATGAGAATTTATGCATTTAAGGTTATGGAGTGAGACGGTTAGGCCCTCTAAACAGGAACTGCACTTCCTTTATAGACAAGCCGAGGAAGAGCATAGTAAGACGGTCGATGCCGATACCGAAGCCGCCGTGAGGAGGACAGCCGTACTTGAAGAACTCGAGGTAGAATTCTACGTCCTTGGCAAGTCCCTTTTCCTCTGCCTGTGCCTTAAGAACATCGTATCTATGCTCACGCTGTGCGCCTGTAGTAATCTCTACACCGCGCCAAATAAGGTCGTAGCCCTGTGGTACGCCATTCTCATCTCTCATGTGGTAGAATGCACGCTCAGCAGCGCTGTAATCCGTGATAAAGAGGAACTCGTGACCGAACATATCAGCGCAAAGCTGCTTAGTCATACGCTCAGCCTCGGTAGTAAGGTCGCCCTTAAGCTCGTCGGGAACCTTATATCCGTATCTTGACTCAAGCTCAGCGTATACGTCACGAAGCTTCATTCTCGGGAATGGAAGCGCAGGTACTTCAAGGTCTAGGCCATAAAGCTCCTTAATCTTATCACCGTGAGCCTCCTTAACCTTAGCAAGTGTATATGCAAGAAGCTCCTCCTCCATTTTCATAACGTCCTCGTAGCTATCAACGTACGAGAACTCAAGGTCGAAGCCAGAGAACTCGGTAGCGTGCTTATTGGTGTAAGACTTCTCAGCGCGGAACACAGGGCCGGTCTCGAAGATGCGCTCAAGTCCTGCCGCCATAGCCATCTGCTTATAGAACTGAGGGGACTGCGCAAGGAATGCGTTGCCCTCAAAATAGTCTACCTTAAATACGTCAGAGCCACTCTCGGATGCCGCGCCGATAAGCTTAGGCGTGTGAATCTCAACAAAGTTTCTCTCAAGGAGGAAGTCACGCATAGCCGCGGTAAGCGTCGTCTGAAGCTGCAACATCAAATGGTTTTTTTCACGGCGAAGGTCAATCCATCTATAATCCATACGCACATCAATATCGGAGTCATCCTTGATAGGAAGCGCGTCCGCATAAGACTCAACAGTCATAGAGGTGGGATACATCTCAATTCCGCCAAGCTTAACGTATTCAGACGCAACAACCTCACCCTCAAATGTCACAACAGAGTGGAGCGTAAGCTTATCGAGCATCTCGGCAAATTCAGGGTGCTTCTCCTTCTCTACAGTAACCTGCATCTTGCCGGTAATATCTCTAACGACGATGAAAGCCATCGTTCTCTTGTTACGGTAATTCTCGACAAAGCCGCTGATACGTCTTGTACCCGGGGTTATGTCCTTTACGTAAGTTCTTTCCATTTTATACCTCTTATTACAATAATTTTTATCTATAAATAAATCTTTACCTTATACATTATAGGCTAAGCGTAAAAAAAAGTCAAGGGTTTGGATTTAAAAAGAAAAAAATCCCGACAGAAATATCCGTCGGGATTAAAGTTAAGCTATGTAATTAAGCCTCAACAGTCTCGGCAACAGTTTCCTCAACAACAGGAGTCTGAACAGCAGCTGTCTCATAAGCGCCGTCGTTAATGTTCATAATAACTGCGCCAAGCTCGTTAACCATTGTCTCTGAAACACTTCTGTCAACCTTGATCTTGATGCTCTCAGAGCCCTTGGACTCAACCATGTTGGATGCGCCAAGAGTGAGAAGAGTAACCTCGCTACGTCTGCCGCCGATGGTGATAAGAACTGCGCCGCCAAGGCTAAAGATGTAAATCAAAAGGTTGATAATAGTTGCAATAAGAGCGATGCCTGCAGGAATAAGGAGCAAGAGAGCAAGACCGCTGAAGTCCGCAGTTGCACCAACTGCCTCGTCTACTGCCTCTGCAGCCTCGTTAAGCTTACCGTTAACGATAAAGAATACAACGAGAAATGCGATTGTAAGAATACCGCAAAGAATTGTCTTTAAAAGTGAACGACCGTTCTTTGCGAACGTTGCATCAACGTACTCAGCAGCGGAAACTGGAATCTCCTTGCGAGCCGCAACATGATTTGATACTGACTGAAGAACAACTCTTCTGTTGGTAACGGTAAGAGAGTTCTGTGTAACATCCTTTTTGAAGATGCCCTTTGTTACTGTGCTATAATCATAATTTTTAACTATTTTTTCATTGTTAGCTAATCTAAGCTGTTCCATAATTAAAGCCTCCTTTAGTTCTTTTTAAATTCAACAACGTATGAGCCAATCTCTGCTACCATAGCCTCGATTGAGCCGGGAATAAGTCCAATATCCTTAACCTTGGGCTTAAGCAACTTTTTAAGAAGAACGAATCTATTCTTCTTTTTCTTTTTCTTCTTTTTCTTTTCCTTCTCGGGCTTCAATGACGACGTGCCGAAGCTAATATGAGTCGTTTCAGAGTCACCGAATGCGTGGATAGCAAGATTGAAGGAATAGCACTTCTTAGCAAAGAGAATAGCAAGAGCGATAATCAAGCCTCCAATAAATACGGGAATAAGTCCGTAAATGGTCTTTGCAGCAATCAAAACGATTATGCCCACAAGCGCAATAACTGCCGCAAACACGATAAGAGCAACGTTATATACCTTCTTGAATGCAAAGTCGGTATCTACCGTGTCAACCGTGTTGATGTCAAAATCTCTCTTTTGATAAACAGAGCTGCCATCCTTTTGAGTTTCTTTCTGTGTGTAAACGATACGTCTGCTGGTCACTGTAAGCTGAGACTCTATTCTGGTCTTAACCTTAGGAATAGTGTAATCCTGTATAGGATAATTCTTAACCAGGTACTCACGTTCACCCATTGGAATTAAATTCTCCAAAAAATCATCTCCTTTTTGCACATTTAAACTCGCCATTAAATTTAATTTAATTAACAAGCTATTACCCACATTATAAGCATTTATTCAAAATTTGTCAATACTTTTGTCAAAAAAAGCAGAAAATCACAACTTTTTAAATAAATATACAAAAAATAATAATAAAAAACCGCACCCATAAAAGCCATGAATGCGGTTCATATTCTTCAATTTTTCTTAGAGAATGTCATCCCTACCGGTGTAAAGCTGACGGCGCTCCTCGTCGGTCAACTCGTCAATATCAACGCCCTGGCGCATAGCCGTCCACGCTCTGTTCGGAACGGGTGGATTGAACGCGGGTAATGAAATTTCAGGCGAATTTATACCGGGCACGGAATTAGTCCTCTCGGGGGAATATCTGTCCTTAATTTCTTCGTTTTTCTTACTATTCATCGTTTTTCTCCTTATAGCCAAAAGCGGCTACAGTGATATTTTGAGCAAAAGGAGAAAAGATATTCAAAATATTTGCACCTAAGACATTTTATACCCAAAGAAGAAAATTCGGAAGGCGAACAAATTTCGGATAGAAACCGTCGGCCAACGAACGAAGGCGTAGATCTACGTCGAGTGAGGAAACGGCTATTTATACAAAAATGCGAAGCACTACTTTAACGTCACCAGATATACCTCAAAGCTACCTACCTTCAAGGTAATTTTATCCGACGTCAGGGGAAGAATGCCCGAGCTTGACACGATGCCTCGTCCGCCCTCGCCGCCACCAACCATACCCACGACGGAGTAGTTTGTAAAATGCTTCTGCTTAATGGTAAGCTCTACGATTCCCTGATAGTCACGCGAGGTAAGAATTATCGCCGCCTCGCTGTCCGAGTACGTAGCCAATGAATAAACCTCTCGTCTATAGTCCTCGCTCGATGTAGCAAGCTTCGGATATTTATAAAGCTCGCCAAAAACCTTGTAAGCCTGATAAGCTCCAAACGTATATTTCTTGCCCTGCGAATCGTAGTAAAGCATAGTAGGTGAGGCGCCAAAGCCTGTCTGTGCCTTGTAGAACATAGCGTCTATCTGGCTCTTCTGAGCGATAATCAGCGATGCTATAAGCGATGACGGATATTGTCTGCTCGTGCGCTTATCGCCCTTACTTCCAACGTCAAAGGACGTGATTATGCTCTGCGCCTTTTTATGTGCTGATTGTGCAAGGTATGAGCGCGCATAGTTCGAGTGAAGTGAGATTTCTTCAGGCTCGTCAGCATTACACTCCCATGATAGAAAGTCGAGCGGAGCGTATGTATCCTTGTTACCGATATAGCAAAGAAATCTCTCAAGATAGGTAAGGTAAGCCTTCTGCTCATCAGTTGCATCATAGTGATTGAGTGAGAAGAAGCCACCTGAGGAATACGCACCGATTTTAAGCTTCGGGAAGCGTGCCTTTAAGTGATTTGCCACCACTCGATAAAATTCAAGATATGCTTCCTTATCGGAGCTCCATCCGTAATCTCTGTCAACGCACTGCCAGATTTCAACGTACTTAATTTTGAGCTTAAAGCCTTTCGCCCAGCCCTCATTGTAGTGGGCGATAATATGCTCAACTACACGCGCCCATTTCTCAAAATCGCGCGGAGCAAGAGTGTAAGGCTTAAATTCAAAGCTGTCAAGGCTCTCGCCAAGGCGAAGAAAAATCTCCGAGCCCGATGCCGATACAGACTTTAAATACCTGTCGGTCGGCTCGAAATTGTAGGACTCCGGAAAACGCTCGTCAAGCGAAAAGTCCGGAAATATACAATGCACGTCTATATACTGATTCAGACCATACGGTCTGCCCATATCGGAAACTCGTACCTGCGAGAAGCTGCACGCGCGATATTCCTCACTGAAATCTACCTCAAGTCCGTCCGAAAACAATGGGCCTTGGTTTATAGAATTAACGGGCTTTAATTTACCCTGCGGTTTTGAAAAATCAAAGGTGATAAATCGCTTGTTCATCGTCGTTCTCCTTTTATCTGCTTAATCGTTGCTATGCCAGCCCTCACCGTTAATGGCGTGTGCACGGTTGATGGTGATGAACGCATCCTTATCGCATTTTGACATAAGTAGCAAAAAGTCTGCATATTGGTTAATACCAAAGGTAACCATAACCATCTTCTTTCCCTCACCGGAATATCCGCCAACACAATCCGAGATTGTGGTCGTTCTATCAAGCTTCTCGATAACGGCTCTATTGATAATTTCGGATTTATCGGTAATGATTTGCGCAATAAACGCCTGTGACTCGCCTAGGAATAGCTTATCAATCGAAAGCGCGCAAACAAACGCGGCAACAATACCGAGCAGTGAAACGACAAGATCGGAAATAACAAACATACCTACTAATACGACAGATGCGTCGATGATGAAAATCAAAACCGAGCTTTTAACAGCCGTAATTTTCTTAGAAAGGCAAAGTGCAATTATGTCAACTCCGCCGGTAGAACCGCCTCCGAGGAAGGTCAAAGCGCAACCTGCGCCAACCGCAGCACCGCCAAAAACCGTAGCGAGAATTATTGCAACCTCTCCGTAATCGGCGTACATTTGCGACTTAAGATTAAAGAAGTCACCCAAAATTTCACTTTCAACAAGCATAGATGCCAGCTTAAGCCCCAATGGATAAACAGCCGTGCTTACCAATGTCTTCATAGCAAACGACTTGCCAAGCACGATAAGTCCTACGAAAAACAATATCCAGTTCACAACGGAGGCATAAAATTCCGCTGTTGCGAATGAGAGAACATCGAATGCTGATAGCGAATGCTTTAGGATGATGCCGATGCCTGAAACGCCGCCCGTTACAAGCTCAAACGGAATAATAAACAGCACCGTACCAAAGGATAACACAAAAGTGCCAAGAACAACAAGTAAGGTGTTCTTTATTAAATTCGTATATCCATATTTCAATTTCGGTAATTCAAGCTTCATATTTACCTCGTTAGTATATTCTTATTACATTTTACCCATTTTTCTTATTTTTGTCAAGTTTAGATTTTCACATATATTCAATATCTTGTAATATAATTGCAAAATATGCAAATAATTATTTACATACAGGCATTGATTTTTGACACGGGTACGGAACTAATAGTTTTTTTGATTTGGCTTGTCTTTAAATATGTATCTATTCCTAAGCGCAAAATTTATTCTCTATAAATAATTTGTTCATAGTTTGTTAACATTAAAATGCTAAAATATACCTGCTGTGAGGGAGTAGTAAGCACTTCTTGTGGATCAAGTCAACATCTCGGCAAATTGCCCGGCTTGTTTTAAAATACCAGACTCACGTATTAGCCAAAGCTATGCGTGAGAATAGGCGTCTTAGGTATAGCTTTGCGTTCAAAGTTGCACCTAGGATTTTTTATTTTCCGGTGTGCAAAAAACATTAAAACTAAAATAAGGAGATGCTTAAACTTGAAATTCTACGACAAAAATCTAACTGACGTACTAAATGAATTGGACGTCGATGCAAGGAGCGGTCTTAGCTCATCAGAAGCAGCCGAAAGGCTCCAAAAGCACGGTGAAAATAAGCTACGCGAGAAGAAAAAGAAAACTATGCTTGCGCGCTTTGCCGAGCAGTTTAAGGACGTGATGATTTTAATTCTTATCGCCGCTGCCATCGTATCCTTCGTTCTGGTCTGCGTTGACCTATCTAAGGGGCACGGCTCACCTGCCGAATTCTTTGAACCGGGACTTATTCTTCTGATAGTAGTTCTTAACGCCGTAATGGGAGTTATTCAGGAGAGCAAGGCGGAAAAGGCACTTGACGCACTTAAAAACCTCTCTGCACCTCACGCAAGAGTAATACGTGACGGCAAGGAAAGCGTCATTGACGCAAAGGAGCTTGTACCCGGCGATATAATCAAGCTTGAGGCGGGCGACTTCGTACCTGCAGATGCAAGATTGATTCTCTCTGCGAGCTTAAAGAGCGAGGAGAGCGCGCTTACGGGTGAGTCAGTTCCCTCCGAGAAGGATGCCGCAGCTGAGGTTAAGGACAACGCACCGATAGGTGACAGAACCAATATGGTATTCTCAGGCTGCAGCATAACCTACGGCTCAGCAACGGCAGTTGTAACAGGCACAGGCATGGACACCGAGATGGGTAAAATTGCGGGTCTGCTTGATAACGAGACCGACAGCGCAACTCCTCTTCAGGAAAAGCTGGCACAGCTCGGCAAATATCTCGGTGTTTTAGCACTTGCCGCTTGCGGCATTATCTTCGTCGTCGGTCTTGCCAACGACCTTGATATTCTTGACATATTTATGACTTCAATTTCGCTTGCAGTATCCGCAATTCCCGAGGGTCTGCCGGCAATCGTAACTATAGTTCTTTCAATTGGCGTACAGAGAATGGTTAAGAAAAACGCGCTTATCCGCCGTTTGCCTGCGGTTGAAACGCTTGGCGGTGCGTCGGTAATCTGCTCTGATAAGACCGGAACTCTTACACAGAACAGAATGACTCTTACTAAGGCTTACGTCGACGGCGAGAGCGACACGGAATTGATTAGTGCAAATAACAGCGAGGCGGTGAGAAAGCTTCTTGCATACGGTACGCTCTGCTCGGACGGCGCTGTTTCAATAATCAACGGTGAGGAAAAGCACATCGGCGACCCCACCGAAACGGCAATCGTATTCGCATCGCTCAAAAACGGTGACGACAAGGACGCACTCAACGAAAAGTATCCCCGTCTTGCCGTAATTCCATTCGACTCTGACAGAAAGCTAATGTCCACTATCAATGAGATCGATGGTCAAAAGGTAGTTATCGTTAAAGGCGCTTTTGACGTAATGGCAAGCCGCTGTATCGCCGGCAACGTTGAAATGGGCCGCGAAATGACGAACCAAATGAGCCGCGATGCTCTTAGAGTTATCGCAGTTGCTTATAAGTATATTGACAAAATGCCCGAGAGTATTACGCCCGAGGCACTTGAAAGCGAGCTTACCTTTATGGGTCTTGTCGGTATGATTGACCCTCCGCGCCCCGAAGCTAAGGAAGCCGTTGCAGTCTGCCGACAGGCAGGTATTAAGCCCATTATGATTACGGGTGACCACGTTATTACCGCCTCGGCAATTGCAAAGGAGCTTGGCATTCTCGTTGAGGGTGACGAGGCAATCACCGGTGTTGAGCTTGACGCGCTTACCGACTCCGAGCTTGATGCAAGAGTCGAAAATATTTCGGTTTACGCAAGAGTTTCACCCGAGAACAAAATCAGAATAGTTAAGGCTTGGCAAAGAAAAGGTCAGGTAGTTTCTATGACGGGTGACGGTGTAAACGATGCACCCGCGCTCAAGGCAGCCGACATCGGCTGTGCTATGGGTATCACGGGTACTGACGTTGCTAAGGGTGCGGCGGATATGACGCTGACAGACGATAATTTCGCAACCATCGTTGACGCAGTTAAGGAAGGCCGCGGTATTTACGCAAATATAAAGAAGGTTGTCGGCTTCCTGCTCGGTACCAATATCGGTGAAGTGTTCACGGTATTCTTCGCAATGCTGCTTTGGCACAAGACTCCGCTTCTTTCTATGCAGCTGCTCTGGATTAACCTCGTTACCGACTCACTCCCCGCAATTGCGCTCGGTATGGAGGCGGTTGAGAAGGACGTTATGAAGAAAAAGCCTAAGCCCAAGGACGAGGGTATTTTCGCACACGGTCTTGGTGTGAGAGTAGTTTTGCAGGGTGCGATGTTCGCACTTTTGACACTCATTGGCTTCTACCTTGGCGAAACCTTTGGAGGCTCGCTTGAGGCAGGTCAGACTATGGCGTTTGCAGTCCTCGCACTTTCTCAAATAGTACAGGCGTACAATATGCGTTCAGAGCACTCACTGTTCAAAATCGGCATCTTTACAAACAAGAATTTGAACCTGGCGGCTCTTACCTCGCTCGTGCTTGTCGCGCTGGTGCTCTTTACTCCCATCGGCACGCTCTTCGGACTTGTAGTTCTTAAGCCTTGGCTCTACCTTTCCGCGCTCGGCCTTATTCTTGTGCCGTTCGCGGTTATGGAAATCTCAAAGGCGATAGGTCTTATAAAGCACCACAATTAAAGAAAAAGCAGTTCATATAAAATCAGCATAAACAAAAAAGGGTATTGATATTTTGGGAGCTAATCCGCTCTCTAAAAGTCATTACCCTTTATATTTTGCAAATTTTTGTTTACTTAATCGGTAAATTTACTGCAAATTCGCAGCCGCCCTCAACATTGGCAACTGATACATCGCCGCCTACAAGCTCTAAAATCCGCTTAACCAGCGGAAGTCCCAAGCCATTGCCCTGCTGCTTGTGAGAGGTGTCGGACTGATAGAATTTATGGAATATCATATCCTTTTCATCCTCGTTAATTCCCTCGCCCTCGTCGCGCACGGTAAATCTCACGGTTTCATCCGAGCTTGTCAGTGCAAGAGTTACCTTTGAGCCATCGGGAGTAAATTTAATCGCATTTTCGATAAGATTGCGCCACACGTTCATTAGAAGCGCTCTGTTTCCCATAATTTTGACATCGTCAAGCTCGGCATCAAATTCTATGTTTTTTTGCGACCACATCGGTTCAAGCATAACCACTACTTCTCTTATTTGCTCATCGAGCTTGTATTCCTCTTTTGTGTATTCAATCGCCTGATTCTCAACCTTCGAAAGCAGAAGAATATTGGTAACTAGCTCTGTCATAGTTTTGGTCGTCGATATAATCTCATCGGTGTACTCTTCCCTCTCGGCTTCACTCAAGGATTTATCCTGCAAGAGCGTAGCGTAGCCTTCAATCGCACTAAGAGGCGTCTTAAACTCGTGCGAAACGTTGGAAATAAAGTCCTTTTGTATCTCCTTTGTCGAGCCAAGTTCGCGCACCATTATGTTGAAGGAATGGTTTATGTTTTCAATCTCGTCTATGCGGTTTTCCTCAGGCATTTTCACGTTCAAGTTGCCGTTAGCAACCTCGTTCATAGCCTCTTGAAGATGCGCTATTGGCTTCAAGAGCATCTTTCCGACGAATGTAGACAAAATCAGTCCAAAACAAATGCTGATAGCAATTACCCATAAAAGAATTATTCGCGTATTTGAGTAAGTGGTAAGCTCAGCAATCAGGTCAGAAATACCGCTGGCAAACATAACGGCAACTAAAACTACCGCTGTTACGAACACTATTAGGTAAAAGCCGAAGCTGTGCCGCTTCCACTCCTTCCATTTTCCGTAGTTGTTGATGATTTTCTGTTTGATTTTCTCGGTATTTTGCGTAGTTTTTTTAGCTTTGTTCATCGCTTTACCACCTTGTAGCCGATACCGCGTATCGTCACTATCTCAAAGTCGGGATTGTCACGGAATTTCTCACGGAGTCTGCCTATATGCACGTCTACGGTGTGCGTCTCGCTGTTGTTATCGTATCCCCAGATGTCGTCCATAAGCTGTTGGCGTGTGAAAATTTTTGCCGGGAAGGAAATCATCTTATAAAGAAGCATAAATTCCTTTGAGGGCAAAATCAAGGTTTCGCCTTTAGTCTTGACGGTGAGCGAGTCGCTCTCAAGCACGGTGTTGCCGATAGACTGACGATGCTCGTTTATCATCTGCGCACGGCGAAGAAGGGCGCTTACGCGGATAAGCATCTCATTGACGTTGACAGGCTTGACCATAAAATCATCCGAACCGCTTAAGAAGCCCTGCCGCATATCGTCAAACTCGGACTTTGCCGTTATCATAATAATGGGCAGCATATTTCCGCTCTCGCGAATCTGCCTTACCATCTCGTTGCCGTCCATAACCGGCATCATTATATCGGTGATTATAAGGTCGAAATACTCAACGTCCATACGGTCAATGGCTTCCTTGCCGTTAGAAGCGCAGGCAACCGTATATCCGTTCTTGGTAAGCACTCGGCTGAATAAGCCCCTTAGCTTTATGTCGTCCTCTACAACTAAAATCTTAAACATATTCCCTCCGAGTCTTGTAATTGTATTCGGTAGGTATATTATATCACCTACACTACTCCTTGTAAAGACATTATAGGAAAGAAAGTTCAACTATTTCTCAACTGTTTTTCAACAATTGTTGAAAAACGAGAAATCAGCAAAGCGATAAAATTAAATTTGTGGTTGACATTTTACCCCTGCTGTGTTAAAATAAATAGGCTCGGGATTTACCCGACGGAAAAACTGAATACGGTTCCGTAGTTAAATGGATATAATAAGCCCCTCCTAAGGGTTAGTTATGGGTTCGATTCCCGTCGGGACTGCCAGCACGCCATGTGGCGTGCTTTTTTATATGCTTTTCTCACTCATTTTCACTTGCTGTTGTCAAAATACACAAAAAGAGTGTTTGATTTTTGTGTGATTTTTTGATTTTTCTACTTGTGTAATATTTTGGAACTATTTAAAGGAAAATTTAAGGTTTACAAATGTTTTTAGGTGTGTTATGATTAGGGTGATCTTCTATATAATTATATTATTGCGGAAATAAGGACGGAGCTTAAGCGGAAAATGAAGGACTATTTGCGTCACAAAATCTTCAATGCAATCAATATTAAGGGACTTACCGCGCTTGAGTATCTCGACCTTGACGGCAAGTACAAGGAATACCGTGAGGCGCACGACTTCTGGGAGCTGTGCTACGTTAAGGACGGTGAGATTGCACTCGAGTGTGACGGCAAGAGTTATGAAATCGGCAAAAATCAGCTCTTCTTAATTTCACCGAACACGTACCATTCTTATGCTCCAAGCGGTGGAAAAAGTCTTGCGTTTGTTATATGCTTCGAAAGCCTTTCCGACGTGCTTGACTCCATATCGTCAATTACCATTGACCTTGACAGCGATCACCTTTACATACTCAATAAGATTATATACGAGTCGGAGCATACCTTTAAAATGAACGAGGACGACCTCTTAGAAGTCCTCTCCTCCCCCAACTTTGGCGGTAAGCAGGCGATTATCCTGCTTCTTGAATATCTTTTGATTTGCCTTACGCGTCAGCTCTCCTTTGACGAGAGCAGTAACTTAGTTTTACTACGAGATAAGCACTTTTACTCGGACTTTGTTAAGCTTATCATCGCATTCCTACGCGAGAACGTGCGCGCAAAGCTGACGCTCAACGATATCTGCGAGAAGATGAACTGCTCACGCTCCTTTGCGTGCCGTGTGTTCAAGGAGCAGACGGGCGATACCCTCTTCTCCTATTTTAACAAGCTTAAGGTTGAGGAAGCAAAGAATATGCTAAAGGAAACGGATATTTCTATATCCGATATTTCATACTCACTCGGCTTTGACGAGTTAAAATACTTTGATTACCTATTCAAAAAATACGTAGGCGATACACCCAATTCTTACAGAAAGGGAAAATAATATGATTACGACTGTAACAGGCGAAATTCACGAAAGTGAGGTAGGCGTTACCTCCTCTCACGAGCATATCTTTATCGATATGCGCCATTGCGTTACTCCACCCGAGAACGCACCTGCAATTTTCTACGACAAGGTAAATTGCAAAAACAGAGTAGACGTATTCAAGGACCCTTACGGCATTCTTGATAACGCTCTTCTTGAAGGCATCGACGATGCCGTTTACGAAATGGAATACTTCAAGGAGTGGGGCGGTAAGACTATTATCGACTGCACCCTTGACGAGATTGGCAGAGACCCCTTAGCGCTGCGTGAGGTATCGCTCCGCTCGGGAGTTAATATCGTTATGGGCTGTGGCAATTACTACCATAAGGCACACCCAGACTTTGTCGCTAAGGAGAGCGTCGAGGAGCTTGCCGAGCGTATGATAAAGGATATTACCGAGGGTGTTGGTGACACCGGCATTAAGGCGGGTATTATCGGCGAGATAGGCACGAGCGACGTTATGACCGACGACGAAAGAAAGGTTCTTCACGCGGCTGGTATTGCAGGCTATAAGACAGGCAAGGCAATACACGTTCATACAGGTCTATACTCCGAGAACGGCTATGAAATTATAGATATTCTCACCTCTCACGGTGTTAAGCCCGAGAAGATTTGTATCGACCATATCGACGTTTGGCT
The DNA here is from genome assembly GCA_045629765.1 of Eubacteriales bacterium. Taxonomy (GTDB): domain Bacteria; phylum Bacillota; class Clostridia; order Oscillospirales; family CAG-272; genus UBA1740. The sequence goes on along the minus strand of JAZQRW010000188.1, from coordinate 7,013 downwards.
TCGTCCGGACTATATTAGGGGTCTGCTGAAGCGTGGCGTTTACATTGAATTTGACAACTTTGGTAAGGAATTTTACGTGAACGAGGAAAGAAGATTTGCCTACGACCTTGAAAGAGTGCACGTGCTCCGTGACCTTATTAACGAGGGCTGGGCAGACAAAATTCTTGTATGCAACGATATTTGCTTAAAGACGATGTGGAAGACGTTCGGCGGTCTTGGATACGCCCATATTCTTCGTGACATTCGCTCTATGGCGATTGAAAACGGTATTGCCCCTAAGGTTTACGACGCAATACTTAGCGATAACGTAGTCAATTTTATTAAATAAATTTTATACAAAGGAGATTTAGTTATGAACTTTACTTCTATTAGTGCAAACGAGTATCAGGCAAGAGTTGACGCCTTAAGAAAGGTTATGGCATCTAAGGGCGTTGATATGGTCGTAGCATTCTCTAACCTTCTTGAGATTGGTATCGTACGCTACTACTGTGGCTTTGCCCCCGTAAACGAGAGCTCTGCTATCGTTATTCCTCTTGAGGGTGACGTTACCGTATGTACCGGTCAGGCTTCATACGACTACTGCCTCATTCAAAACAAGCTCGAGAAGAGCAATATCGCTATTCTTCCCGAAATCGGTGAGGTAAGCGGATTTGAGTACAACACCGAAGGTCAGCTCGACTTCGAGGAGCTCTTCAGACGCCTTAAGGCTCAGCACCCCGGTGCAAAGAGAATCGGCTTTATCGGCCGTCTCATCTTCCCCTCTATCATTATGAGCAAGCTCAGAAAGGTATTCTCCGAGTGCGAGATAGTTGACTTTGACGACGAGCATTACGAGCAAAGAATTATCAAGAGCCCTGCAGAGATTGAAATTCTTAAGACCAACTGGGATATCACCTCCCAGATGTTTGAGAACGTTGTTCCCAAGATTGAGGTTGGTATGACCGAGCGTCACGTTGAGGGTATGTTCGAGTATGAAATGATGAAGCTCGGCGCTGAGAGCTACGTTCAGTCCTTCGCTCCAATGGTAGCTACCGGCCCCGTAAACTCTCACATCAGTATGTGCAGAAACACTCTTCGTCAGATTCAGGAGAGCGAGATTGTAAACCTTGCAGCAGGCGTATGCTACGAAGGCTATAACGGCATTACCTGCAGCCCGCTCGTGCTTGGCAAGATTCCTCAGAAGATTAAGGACGCCGTTATGTGCGCATACGACGCTCTTAACTACGCTTCCGACAAGATGAAGGCGGGAGTTCCCTGCGACGTAGTTCTTAATGCTTACACCGACTACCTTACGAAGTACGGCTACATCGACTACTGTCCTTACGGAAGCCTTCACTCAACAGGTATGCTCGAGTGCGAAGCTCCTACCTTCACCGTAGCTAATAAGAGAGTTATTCAGGAAAATATGGCAATCTGCATCGACGCGTACTTCAAGGGTATGGAATGGGGTTCATTCCGCGTTGAGGACTGCTACCTTATCACCAAGGACGGTGCAAAGAGAATGACTACTTATAACGACAAGGCACTTCCTAAGATTTTCAAGTAATAAATAATTTTTTAATTGAGAGGATATAACAATGGCAGCTGGAAAGAAGAATTGGGTATTCTGCGACGGATACCTTCCACCACACGGTGACAACCCTGAATTTGAGGGCCACGAGGCTCTTATGCTTACAAACCTTGGCAACAAGACTGCTAACATCGAGCTTGTATTCGTATTTGAGGACAAGGACCCCGTTGACGGCATCAACTACACACTTGATCCTATGAGAACAACCTGCATAAGACTCGATAAGCCTATGGGTGACAAGGGCTTTATGCTCGGTGAGAGCGTTCAGTACACCGTTTGGGTTAAGAGCTCAACACCTATTTGCGCTTGCTTCGGTAGACTTGACGTAAGACAGACGAATATGGCGTACTACAGCGTTGAGGGCTACTCATTCTAATACAAGGAGAAAAAAATATGGATAACAAATTATGGAACTGGGCTCACCTTGAGACCTCTCACAACTACTGGACAAAACAGTACAGTGACATCACGATAGAAGGCTTCGCTGAAGAATTCAACATCAAGAACGCCTTCGTAGTTTCATTCCGCGATAACATCAACCCTCCCTTTGACCGTCTTGCTGACAGACTCACATCTCTTAACGACATTAAGTGGTCTATTATGGGTGATGCAAGCTCAAGCATTCCCGAGGAGGAGCTTGGCTACACCGAGTACATTATCGACGTTGCTAAGACTCACCCCAATATCACGGGTGCTGTAATCGACGACTTCTTCTCCCCTAAGCGTATTGAGAAGTTCACACCCGAGGTTCTCCGCAAGATTCAGGCAAGACTCCACGAGAATAACCTCGACTTCTGGGGCGTTCTCTACGCTGATCACGTAGGACTTGACGAGGCTAAGAAGTACTACGATTGCTTCGACGGCCTTACCTACTGGCTCTACACAGAGGACGACGTTAAGAATATGGAGGCTCTCGTTGATAAGTTCATGGAGATGTTCCCGAACCACAAGAAGATGCTCGGCATCTACACCTACGACTACGCAGGACACAAGGAGAGAGACACAGAGCAGTTCAAGACTCAGCTCGGCTACTGCAAGAAGTATCTTGACGAGGGTAAGATTGACGGCGTAATCTTCTGCTCAGGCTGTATCGGTGATCTTGACATTGAGGCTAACCACATACTTAAGGATTTCGCTAAGGAATAATTAAATAAACCGAGGGAAGTATCTGCCACAAGGCTTTTACTTCCCTTTTTATGCATAAATGTTAAGTTATGTTTACTTTTGCGGCAAATGCACGGAGTTTTCAGACGCCGTTGGTATTTTTCAGACATTTTCAAGAATTATTGTTGATTTTTTCTTTTACCTGTGTTATAATTTCTATATACTACTTTTCGAGGTGAAAGCTATGTTTACTCTGGGACATTTTATCTGGCTGGCTATTTGTGCGGTATTTATCGTAGGACTTATGCTTGTAGCAAAGAAATTTAAGTTCGACTATCAAAAGGCACTGATTACGGTACTCGTAATAAGCTTTTTAAGCGAGACCTGTAAGATTTTTTCACGCATTCAAAACGTTTATAATGAAGACGGTGAGCTTGTCGCCGGTGTTTTGGAAGCGTCTGCACTCCCTCTTCATCTTTGCTCTATAGTAATATTCCTGCTTATTTATCTTTTCGTTACAAAAAGCGATGCGGGACGTGAGGCTGTAAAAAGCTTCGTTGCACTCGTTGCAATACTCGGAAGCATTATGGCTATGCTTATTCCTATAAGCGGTGTTGGCTTTAAGAGCATTGAGACATATCAGGCGTTCCTTTATCACGCGGGCATTATGTGGTTTAGCATCTATCTTATCTCTACAAAGCAGGTTGATCTCGGTCTTAAAGCATATAAGCGTAATCTCTTAACTATGGCGGCTTTGGTAATAGTTATGATTTGGCTTAACAGTGCATTGCAGATTTACGATACCAACTTCTTCTTCATCGTTAAGCCTCCGATGGAAAATCTGCCTATCCTAAATCTTAATAACGGCTGGCACGTCTATTTCTTAACCCTTGTGGTTATTGCGCTCACGCTGGTTTCACTCTTCCACCTACCGTTTATTATTGCGGAAATAAAGCAGAAGAAAAAAGAACTAAGCGAAAAAGAGGAAATTACTTCCGCCAACTAATAAAAAACTTGGACCTTTGGTAAATCCCCGGGGTCCAAGTTTTTTTACTTTCTTTTATCGTTATTTAAATACGTCGATTACGTAATTAGTAACGCTTTTAAAGGTGATTTTGCCGCTTTCACTGTCAAAAATACTGATACCGTCCGTCTTATCAGCAAATGCCAGTGTTCGTTTACCGAGTCGGTTAACTGCGTAATTGAACTCAAATCCTAAGTACAGTACAAGCATAACTCCGAGATAATACGCAAGAAGAGTAGCCCAATATTCCTCGAATATGTTTATCATATAAATACTGTAGCCGCCGTAAGGACACATGCCAAAGAAGTTAGTTCCGAAAACGGCGTTGAGAGTAACCATCAAGGTGATTACCGTGTACATGAACACTACGGCGCGCACAAAGTTTTTGTACGTGAGCTTTACCTGACCTGTCAAAACAAGATAAATGCCAAAAAGACTACAGTTAAGATGAGCCATAGCGTCAAAAAGATAATGAAGCTCCGCTGTGTGAACAAAATCCATATAATAAGCGTATTGCGGACTGACAAGCATAGCTATAATCATGCCAATTGACAAAAAGGCAATAGCACTCTTAAAGAACTCTGCAATCTTGCCCTTCAGGAGTATCATGCATGGCATGAAGGTGAAGGTAAAGGGAGAAATGTTATCGAACATTACAAACCTGAAGTTATTAAGCTCAGGAGTATAAAAGCATAAATTCTGTCCTACGAACATCACTACGTTAACTATGATGAATATCGCGTTTCCAACCCTTGTATTAGAGTGCTCAAGAAACGTCAACATAAAAATCATAGTGGCAAAGTATATGGATATAAGCAGCAGTGTCATACCCATCATTGACATAGCAAGCCCTCCTTTTCAGATGTAAAAATTATCACTGCCTTTTTTATTCAGTTTCTTTCGCTAGGTCTTCAGCATCGGGATCGATGTATATAATTTTCTTGGATCTACCAACCCAAGATTTGTTCCAATATTCATTTGCGAGGCATTCTTCCTCTAAAATGTAAACGTTTATTGTCAAATTCGGGTTATCAAACACTTCGGCACCCATATATTTTACGCCCGAAGGAATATCAATTTCCTCAAGCAATACGCAGTCACGGAATACATAGTCACCGATTTGTCTAAGAGCCGTAGGCATCGTAACCTCCTCAAGAGCTGTGCAGCCTTCAAAGGCGGAGTTTCCTATTCTCTCCGTCGTATCGGGCAAGGTTATACTCTTAAGAGCATCACATCCCTTAAACGCATTATCGCCTATAGATATAATGCCGTCAAGGAAGAACAAGCTCTCAATATACTTACATCCCTCAAAAGCGCCCTCCTTAATGCCAAGCACCTTCTTGTTCTGATAATATGAGCCGACGTAAACGTCACCGCTTAAGTCATCGTAGCAGCCGCTGATGATACAATAATTGCTGTTGCCCAGCATCTCGTATTCTATACCCGGTGTAGTTTCATATTCCCAGACTGCCGTGCAGGTAACGTTGCCTGTCACCTTACTGTACGAGCCGCTCCAGCGCAAAAGATAACAGCCCTGACGCGCAACGTTTGGAGGAGTTGCCGTGCCGCCTCGTCTTACGTACTGTACCAGCTCTCCGCTGAGAAGCTCACCGTCGTTAAGCTCAAACGTAACGGTATAGGTCTTACGTCCGGCGAAAAATATCAAAAGAAAAACTATAAGAACCACTAAAAGCTCAATACCTATAAAGATGAATAGCTTATACCTACTCATATTTTTCATCTTGTTTTCCATAATGTTAGCCTCGTATGCATTTTTTCTAAATTATAGCACAAGGGTGTATGCAATTCAAGTTACTTTATTCGGTATTTTTCAACTTATTTATTAACAAAATGTAAATTTTGTCTCTATTTTATCAAACCTCCTAGTAATTTTAAGAATAGTATGTTATAATATCGTGTAATGCGCGCGAGAATCCGTGGAAATGAGTCGCTTTCTCGACCTTGTATTCGTTTTTTCGCCACGCAGTACATACAAAAGTAGTTTAATAAAAATTTTAATATTTGGAGGACACTCAAATGAGCAAAAAGTATTGTTACCTCTTTACTGAGGGTAATGCTAGCATGAGAGAGCTTCTCGGCGGTAAGGGCGCAAACCTCGCTGAGATGACAAACATTTTTAAGGAAAAGTTCCCGGACAGAAACCCTGTTCCCCAGGGCTTCACCATTTCCACTGAGGCTTGTACTCAGTATTACGAGGACGGCAAGCAGATCAATCCTGCTATCATGGCTGAAATCGAAGAGTACATGGTTAAGATGGAAAACGTTACCGGCAAGAAGTTCGGTGATAAGGAAAACCCACTTCTCGTTTCGGTTCGTTCAGGTGCAAGAGCTTCTATGCCCGGTATGATGGATACCATTCTCAACCTTGGTCTTAACGAAGAGGTTGTTGAGGTTATGGCTGCTAAGAGCGGCAACCCCAGATGGGCTTACGACTGCTACAGAAGATTCATCCAGATGTACTCCGATGTTGTTATGGAGGTTGGTAAGAAGTACTTCGAGCAGCTTATCGACGAGATGAAGGAAGCAAAGGGTGTTACTCAGGACATCGAGCTTGATGCTAACGACCTTAAGAACCTTGCTGAGCAGTTCAAGGCTGAGTACAAGGCTAAGATCGGCACTGACTTCCCATCTGATCCTAAGGAGCAGCTTATGGGTGCTGTTAAGGCAGTATTCCGTTCTTGGGACAACCCTCGTGCTAACGTATATAGACGTGACAACGATATTCCTTACTCTTGGGGTACTGCTGTTAACGTACAGGCAATGGCATTCGGTAACATGGGTGACAACTGCGGTACAGGCGTTGCTTTCACACGTGACCCCGCTACAGGTGAGAAGAAGCTCATGGGTGAGTTCCTTGTAAACGCACAGGGCGAGGACGTTGTTGCAGGTGTTCGTACTCCTATGAAGATTCAGGAGATGGAAGCTAAGTTCCCTGCTGCTTACGCACAGTTCGTTGAAATTTGTAACATTCTTGAGAACCACTACCACGATATGCAGGATATGGAGTTCACCGTTGAGAACGAGAAGCTCTATATGCTCCAGACTCGTAACGGTAAGAGAACCGCTCAGGCTGCTCTTCAGATCGCTGTTGACCTTGTAAAAGAGGGACACAAGACCGAGCAGGAAGCTGTACTTATGATCGATCCCCGTAACCTCGATACACTTCTTCACCCACAGTTCGATCCTAAGGCTCCTAAGGCTGCTACTCCTATGGGTCGTGGTCTTGGTGCATCTCCCGGTGCTGCTTGCGGACAGGTTGTATTCTCTGCTGAGGATGCAGAGGCTTGGAAGAAG
>JAZQRW010000187.1:0-5173 GCA_045629765.1 Eubacteriales bacterium | reverse complement strand
TTGACCAGGCTTACAACACTCTTACAGGTTACAACCCTGAGCTTGCTAAGGAAAAGATGAAGGCAGCTATTGCTGAGCTTACTGCTAATGCAGAGAAGTACGGCTACGATGCTTCTAAGAAGATTGTTCTTGATTACGGTGCATCTGTAGACAACGCTAAGCAGCACTTCAGAGTTGAATATCTTCAGGGCGTTATTGACGAGCTTGTTGCTGGTACCGCTCTTGAGGGCAAGATCGAAGTTAAGTTCGACTTCCAGGGCGACAACTGGGCAGACGCATTCCGTTCCGGTGCTACACAGATCGGTTTCGGTTACGGCTTCTCCGGTAACGCATTCAACCCATTCGATATCATCGGTGCTTTCGTTAACCCCGAAGATTCACTTAACTACCACATGTACTGGGATACATCCGCAATCGACATGACTCTCACACTCCCCGCAGGCGACTATGAGGGTGCTGGCGAAACAATCACAATGAGCGTTCAGAACTGGTACTACTGCCTCAACGGTCTTGCTGAAGAGTATAAGCAGGAGAAGAAATATAACTGGGATGCCGGTTACGCTCCTGCAGAGGCAAGACTTGCTATCCTCTCTGCTCTTGAGCAGGTAGTAATCAATCAGAGCTACTCTGTAATGCTTATCGCAGATGCAGGCGGATCCTTCCTTGGCGCTAAGTTCAATCAGTTCCAGGATGAGTACCACACCTTCATGGGCTTCGGCGGTATCAGATACATGGAAGTTGTTTACACTGATGCTGAATGGCAGGCATTCGTAAAGGCTAACAACAACGACCTTTCCGAGGAGTACAAGAAGTCTGAGTAATTTTAAATCAATAGTTTAGATTATTTAGCTTAGAGCAATAGGCGGTGAGCGAAAAGACAACGCTCACCGCTGATTTGCGTAATTATAGCATATTTCATAAACGCAAAATAACTATTTAAATTCGCAAAAAATCACGAAAAATCACAGAAATACGCAAAAAACATTAAACACTTAATGCAAAGCAATCTAATGGAGAAAATCTTATGTATATGTTTAAGTATGTAACTAAGCGTCTTGGCTTAATGTTACTAACCTTCTTCATAATATTTACAATGTGTTTTGTACTTATCAAGCTCTTACCGATTCCTTCGTCTATTATAGATAGAGGTAGACAGTTTGAGGGCGGTATGGTGACTGTTTTCGAGACTCTTAAGGGCAGAGGTTGGATTGAGAGCTATGAAGAGCTCGATAATGGTACATGGGTCTACGAGCCCGTTCCGATTCATAAGCAGTACGCTAATTATCTTTATAAAGTAATCTTTGAGGGTGACTTTGGACAAATATTGGTTGTTGAAAAGTTCTATATGAAAGATATATGGGAGACTTTTGTTGCTTTATTGCCACCAACAATCCTTATTAACATATATTCGACCCTTATCGGAGTACCAATAGGTCTCGGTTTGGGTATTTGGGCTGCGCTTAAGAAGAATAAGTGGCAGGACCAGTTGATAAATATTATTATTATTTTACTTATTTCGATTCCTTCTATCGTATTGACGTTTTTACTTCAGTACATAGTATGCTTTAAGCTTGGATGGTTCCCAATACAGATGGCAACGAGTAACGACTACTTTACCTGGGAGGTATTCCATTCAATGCTCCCTGCAGTATTTGCCCTTTGCTTAGGCTCTATTGCAGGCTATGCTCGTTACACGCGCGCCGAGCTTACCGAGGTGCTTACCAGTGAGTTTATGCTCCTTGCAAGATCTAAGGGACTTACCAAGGCGCAGACGGTTTGGCGCCACGCGATGCGTAACTCGATGGTAGTTATCTTCCCATCGATTCTTAGTGAGTTTATCGGTGTTCTTTCCGGCTCGCTTATCATCGAGAGAATGTTCTCAATCAACGGTGTTGGCGGACTTTATCTTCTTTCTATCGAAAAACAAGACTACGACTTATTTATGTTCCTGTCAGGCTTCTATACTTTGGTTTCCTTGACAGCGGGCATTGTTATAGATATCAGCTACGGCTTTATCGATCCTAGAATCAGAATGGGGGCTAAGTAATCATGAATATTAATGATTTAAATAATATCCCCGCTGAGAAGTTCAAATTTGCCGTAAGAGAAGAAGCAATTCACGACAAAAAGCTGGATACAAAGCCCGTGACCTATTTTCAGGACGCCTTTCGTCGTTTCTGCAAGAATAAGGGCGCGGTAGTCGGCGGTATTGTAATTTCAATATTGGTGCTCTTTGCTATAATTGCACCATTCTTCACCCCCTATACTCCGTCATACAAGGATCCGCATTTTAAAGATGCAATTCCGCGTGTAAAGCTGTTTGCCAACAGTGATATTGATTTCTGGGACGGCTACAAGTACGGTTCACAGAACTATGTTACCTTCATGGAGCACAAGGCTATTATGCAGGAGACGGGTAGAGAGATCATTAAGCGCGGTGAGTATACCGCTAACGAGGACAACTCTATCTTCTACTACCGCTACGATACTTATACGAGTATGAGCTTTGGTAAGTACAGAGACATCACTTTGGCTGTGTACAATGATATCCAGGCTTATCAGAACGAGACAGGTAGACAGGTTCTTTATCCTGTCGTTGCTTATGAGGACAGACCTACTCACGTTAAAAACAACAAAGAGGCAAAGTACTACTATAAGGTTCAAGATCTTAATGCTGCAGTCCTTCGTCCGGTTTTTGATGAGAACGGTGATTTTATTACTAACTATTGGGCACTTCCTGTCGGTGCTACGGACGGCGTGGCTTCTATGGCGGCTGAGTATAATTCCACCAGAATTGAAGGCGATAACTTCACTAAGGACGGTGTAGAATATCAGTACGTATACGGTATTAAGGGTGCCGGTACGATAAACGTCAGAGTGGACGCTTATGAGTACTATATTTACGAGCACTCATGGGTAAAGAAGGACGGTATTTCCGAGCCTAACCACATCTTCGGTACTAATGCTGACGGTAAGGACATCTTCGCCTGCCTTGCATACGGTGCAAGATTCTCCTTCCTCTTCGCTCTCGCAGTAGCGGTCGTTAACTTTATCGTTGGTGTTATCTGGGGTTCAATCTCAGGTTACTACGGCGGTAAGATCGACTTGACGATGGAGCGTATCTCGGAGATTTTGGGCTCAGTGCCAACAATGATTGTCATTACGCTCTTAAAATACCACATGGCAGAGTCGAGTCAAGCTCTGGTTCTGTTTATTTCGTTCTTCTTAACCGGTTGGATCGGTATGGCGGGAAGGACCCGTATGCAGTTCTACCGTTTCAAGAATCAGGAGTACGTTTTGGCGGCTAGAACTCTTGGTGCTAAGGACTCGAGAATTATGTTTAAGCATATCTTCCCGAACGGTCTTGGTACGATAGTAACCAGCGTTGCGCTTATAATTCCTTCTATGATCTACTCCGAGACGAGTCTTTCATACCTTGGTATTATCAACCTTGAGGCAGGTGAGACCACCTCTGTCGGTACGCTTATTGCTGCCGGACAGGGTATGACCGCTATGAACACGCCTCACATCGTTCTGTTCCCATGTATTTTCTTGGTTCTTTTGATGCTCAGCTTTAACCTGTTCGGTAACGGCTTGCGTGATGCATTCAACCCATCACTTAGAGGTACGGAGGAGTAAACATGAGTAACGAAGTTAAACTATCAGTAAATAATTTGAAGGTATCCTTCCGTACGGATTCCGGTAAGGTTCAGGCTGTCCGCGATATTTCCTTCGATTTGCATAAGGGCGAGACCTTGGCTATCGTTGGTGAGAGTGGATCGGGTAAGTCTGTAACCAGTAAGGCTATTATGGGCATTCTCTCCGGTAACGCTATCGTTGATGGCGGTGAGATCCGTTACGACGGTCAGGATCTCCTTAAAATAGGCGAGGATGATTACTACAAGATTCGTGGTGACAAAATCGCTATGATCTTCCAGGATCCTATGTCGAGCCTTAACCCTATCATGAGAGTTGGTCAGCAGCTTACTGAGGCTATGATTCTTAAGGCTAAGACCGGTAAGAAGAATGCAAAGTACGCTTTCAACACTCTTCTTAAGACTCTTGGAGAAAACATCAATCTTAGCGATGCAGAGCGCGGTGTTGATAATACCGCTACCGTTGCTGAGAAGATTAAGATCTTTGATACGTTCTGCATTTCCGCTATAGGAATTGAGGGTGAGTACAACGAGGCTCACGGTAACGCCTCTCAGCTTGAGGTTGACCTTGAGAACTATATTCTCGTCAACAGAAAGAAGAAACTCGAGCTTAACACCTTAAAGCGTATTCAGAGAATCTACGTTAACACTTATAATGTTGACGTTGTTGCTAAGGAAGAGGGCACTGTATACGAGCAGGAGCTTGCAAATCTTATTACCAACTATAAGACTATTGACGCTGATGCGATTGACAAGCTCCTTGTTGGTATGTTAGAGCTTATCAATACCTCTCTTGTAAAGGAGAAGCCCAACTTCTTCACACTTGGTTATTATAAGCTTAAGCATCCTGATGAGAATATTGATTCAATTCCCGTTGCTGAGCTTAACGCAATGACGCGTGAATTCCTTGATAAAGATTTCATGCTTGATTTCATTGCTACTGCCGAGAACGGTGTGCTTTATTCTCATAAGAGAGCAATTGCGGCAAAGCAGGCTGCTCTTTCAGAGCTTCAGAATGCATACAATTACTTCAATTCGGGCAATATAGAGGAGAAGGAGTCGAAGAACCTTGCTAAGCAGCTCTCTGCTATGGCAAACAACGCTATTGACAGACTTTCCGTTAAGAAGGAAAGCACTGAGTACGTGTTTGAGTCCTCTATAAACGCTGCTGTTAATGAGTATTTCTATTGTGTAAAGCGTAATCCAGTCGAGGAGCGCATTTACCTTAAGAATAAGGCAAAGTACGATAAGCTTGTTGAGCGAGGCACATCTCCCGATTGGGTACTGCTTCCACAGGTAATCTTTGACCTTGATGAAAAGAGAAATAATATTTGTAAAATAATCAATAATCTTTCATTGACCTATGAGAACGCGATTGCACGCTCGGTAGAATTCAACGCTAATGTAGCAGTTAACGAGATTATCGATTTTCTTAAGGAGCAAGCTTCTAAGGTTGTCGTTAAGATGAACAAGAGCATTGCTAAGGCTAAGGCAGTAAAGCTTCTTGAAGAGGTTGG
>JAZQRW010000186.1:0-4358 GCA_045629765.1 Eubacteriales bacterium | reverse complement strand
CGATTATCTTCAAAGGCAGAAGTGAAGAAGCGAAAGAGAGATTGATTATATTTATATCGATTTTCAATCTTATTTTCTACGTTGTATACAAATTCTTGCTTTATGTAAGGACGCCGGGTCTGCCAGACGAGTATATATTTATTCCTCTTAAGGAGCTTCCTTTCCACTTGTGTAACATAAGCTTGATTTTATTGCCCTTGGGTGTTAAGTTTAAAATCAAGAGCATTATGGCGTACGGCTTCTTCGTAGCACCGCTTGGCGCGTTCTTTGCACTCACGTTCCCCTCGGACGGATTTTATAACGCGAGCATTTTTGCTCCACATATGATTGGCTACTACGGTACACACGCTATCATCATTATAACCGGTATGTTACTTCTGACACTCGGAATTTACGCCCCTGCGTTTAAGGAAATACCTCGTATTTGCATCTTGTGCGTAGCACTGTCGCTTACTACCTTTGGTATCAATCTTTTTATCTTCAACACCACAGGAGTAAGAGCTAACTACTTTTACAGTATGACGCCCGAGGGCATCTCAATCCTCGAGCTGTTCTGGAGCTGGCTACCTATTCCGTATTTGTATTTGTCGTTTGCTATGATTATTCTCTTTGTTTACATAGCAATCATTATGATTCCTATCTCGATTGTAAGAGCAATCAAGGGAGAAAACGTAATAGACGCTGAATAAAAAGTTACAAGTCCTCGTTTTTACGGGGACTTTTTATATATCGCAAACATTTAACCAAAAAGTTAAATATACTATTGACAAATAGCTCAGTCTGTGTTATAATACATTTAACCAAAAGGTTAAATATATATGGAGGAAGCATAGTGGGACTTCAAAATACTATAAAGGCGCTGTCAGATCCCATTCGCCGTGAGATTTTAGAAATGCTTAAGAGTGGGCGTATGTCCGCGGGGCAAATTTCAGAACGCTTTACCGTGAGCGGACCGGCAATTTCCAAGCATCTTTCAATCCTGCACGATGCCGATTTGATAAGGGATACCCGTGAGGGAAAATTCATTTATTACGATTTAAACACTTCTGTTATCGAGGAAGTAATGCTATGGCTAACAGGCTTAAAGGGAGATAAACAATGATTAAGAAGAATTTAAAAACCTTGATTATAACCTCAGTTATCATTTTAATTCCTATCATTATAGGACTATGCTTATGGAATCAGTTGCCCGAGAAGATTCCATTTCACTGGAACGTAAAGGGCGAGGTTGACGACTGGGCGTCAAAGCCTGTGGCGGTATTTGCACTTCCATTGTTTATGCTGGCAATGCAATGGGTATGCGTATTCGCTACATCAAGCGACCCCAAGAAGCAGAACATCACACCAAAGGCGATGGTATTGGCGCTCTGGATTGTACCCGTGTTAACCATCGTTCTTTCAATAGTGATGTATCTTAGCGCGCTCGGCACAGAGGTTCGTATTGAAATCGTTATGACTACCCTGCTTGGCTTAATGTTCGTAATTATCGGCAACTATCTGCCTAAGTGCAAGCAGACGTATACGATAGGATTCAGAATTCCTTGGACACTCAACAACGAGCAGAACTGGAATAAGACTCACCGCCTTGCAGGCTGGTTATGGGTTGGAGGCGGAATTGTCATTTTAATCACGGGCTTCTTCGGACTTTGGTGGCCGCTCCTTCCTTGCGCCGCTATAATGACGCTCGTCCCTATCGTCTACTCATTCGTGCTTCATAAAAAGGGGCTCTGATACTATGAGAGAATTTATAAAATCGTATTGGAAGACGCTTCTGTTCTTCGCGCTTATTGGAATTGTCGGCGGCTTCTTTGTGGGAATATATTTGCTTGACAGTTATCCTGCCGATATACAAGAGCAGCTTATAGCAGAGCAAAACGCCGCAGGTCTTGGCGACTTTCCCACCGATATTCTTTTAGGTATCATCTCGGCACTGCAGTCGGCAGGCTACGGACTAATCCTCGGCGCTATCGGTATTGCTGTTGCTAAGAGGATAGGACTTTGGAAGGATGAAAGAGCTTTAACTCTAAAGCCACTCTTTCTTACAATACTCATCTCAATCATCGGTGGCGCCTTGATGATTTACGCCGATATACTCTTCTTCGGTAAGTATTCCGATGTAATAATGAACTCCTATGCAGTAAAGCCCACCATACCATATATCATAGCCACCGTCACCTACGGAGCGGTTATCGAAGAGGTTATGCTAAGGCTATTCTTAATGTCGCTTGTCGCATTAATTCTACACAAGCTGCTTGACAAGCAGGCTACGCCCACGACTAAGGTGCTGGTTATATCAAACATAATTTGCGCTCTACTCTTTGCTGCAAGTCATCTGCCCGCAACGTTTGCCACTATCGGAAGCTCACCCTTGATTATCGCAAGATGCTTCTTGCTTAACGGCGGTCTTGGCTTAACGTTCGGCTGGCTTTACAGGAAATATGGGCTAAGGTATTCTATGCTTGCGCACGGCGGATGTCATGTGATATCTAAGTTGATTTGGATATTATTCATTTAATATATGGAAGAAAAAAATCCATCGCAGACCACTTTGTTGCGATGGATTTTCTATTAGTTCAAAATGCTCGTAATTTGCTCGCAGATTTGCGCCATACCGAGCTTTGTCGGATGACCGCTATATTTATCAATATCGTGTAGTAAAACGTACTCAATCTGATAATGCTTGCAAGCATCCATAATTCCGTTTGTTATCTCCGGCTTTAACTCGCTGTTAATGATTGCAACAATTCGCTTAATATTCGTCTGCGATTGAATTTTACTTACTAGGTAGCAAAATGCAGGAAGCGCATAATCCAAATCCGCCTCGGTAAAATCATCATACTTGTTTTCACCAATAGGGCAATCACGCCACGAATCGTTGGTACCTCCAAAAATAAAGAAGGTATCAATCTCATTGTTGTCGAAAAATCCTTCAGCGATATATTTATCAATTCTTCTGACGAAGGTGTATTCCATAGGGTCATTCGGACGAATAGAGTTACATACGGTAGAGCCTGACCAGCTGTCGTTCACCAAGATGTCGTATCCACATTCCCTAGCAACCTGACGCCACCAAGTATCGTCAACACTGCGAAGTCCCCGTTCCTTAGGCTTAGTATCACCGTAATAAGGTTTATACCCCTCGGGAATATATCCCTCGTATGTAGAATAGCTGTCGCCCATTATAAACATATTCTTTAAGCTCATTTTCCCACACTCCTATATAATTACATATTTTTCGAGCTATACACTTGAATTTACTACGCTAATATTATATAATACTCATATATCTATGTCAATATATTTAACTTAATTAAGGAGCATTACAATGAAAATTTTAGCTATAGGCGCGCATCAGGACGATAACGAATTTAGAGTCGGAGGTATGGCTCTTAAATGGACCAGAGCAGGCCACACCGTTCAATTCTTAAGTATGTGTAACGGCTGCGGCGGCCACCACATTATGACACCCGAGCAGACGTCAGCACGTCGTGCAAAGGAGAGTGCAGAGGTTGCAAAATTCCTTGGTATTAAGTACGATATATGGAGCGATATGGACGACTGTACTCTTATAGCGGATTTAGAAACCCGTAACCGTCTTATAAAATATATCCGTGCATTCTCGCCCGATCTTATTATTACTCACCGCACCAATGACTATCACGCAGATCACCGTGCAGCAGCACAGCTAGTACAGGATGCATCGTACATACTGACTGTACCTCACACCTGCCCCGACGTCCCTGCAATGAAGCAAATGCCTATTATCGCATTTTATGAGGATAAATTCAAGACGCCCCCATTCGTTCCCACCTACGTTATGAGCATCGACGACGTAATAAACGAGAAGCTCCATATCGCTCATCTTAACACAAGCCAGGTTTACGAATGGCTCGCATATGAGGAGGGATACGTCGTACCCGAGGACGATGCCGCGCGCTTCGAATGGCTAAAGGGTATGGATATTACCGCCGACACCACCGATGAGGAGGTTATGAATGCTGAACGTGGATATGCGGTAAGATACGCAAAAACTGCGGCACGCTTCCGTAACGAGTTAATCGAACGCTACGGCAAGGAAAAGGGTGCACGCATACGCTACGCAGAAGCATTCGAGGTATCAGAATACGGCAGACAGCCAAATGCAGAAATTGAAAACGCATTATTTAATATCTAATGTAAGAAGGCTTACACACCGCAAGATGTGTAAGCCTTCGCTTTTTAATTTATTGTTTATTCCTCAGAGCCTTAAGTTAAGCGATTTCCTACCACCATGTATACGAGAACGTATGTGGATTAAATAAATTTTTTAGTCTTTTTATGATTTAATTATCCTGTTATAAAAAATAGAAAAATTTTAT
>JAZQRW010000185.1:0-6824 GCA_045629765.1 Eubacteriales bacterium | reverse complement strand
CAATTTTCAATGAGCAATTCACACTTGTACACACAAGTGCTTGACTATTATACCTCATCAAACTAAAATTGTCAAGTCCTTTTTCAAAACTTTTTTCGATTTTTTTAAGTTTTGACAAAAATGCACAAAATCAGTGGGATTTTATATCCACTTTCTTCACAATTATTATCATTTCTATATTGACTTATGCACAATATGATGATATAATGAGTCGGCATTCCACCAAAAGAATGTTAACTAGGAGGCAAGATAATAATGAAAAAAAAGCAATTTAAAACAGAATCAAAAAGAATATTAGATATGATGATCAACTCCATATATACGCACAAGGAGATTTTCCTGCGCGAGTTGATATCAAACGCATCGGATGCTATTGACAAATTATACTTTAAATCCTTAACAGACGACTCTGTAAAAACCGCAAAGAGTGATTACTGCATACGCATCGAATCCGATAAGGACAAGGGTACGCTAACCATTTCGGACAACGGCATTGGCATGAGTGCTGAGGAGCTGGAAAGAAATCTCGGAACTATTGCAAAAAGCGGCTCGCTTGACTTCAAAAACGAAAATGAAAACGAAGGCGAGATAGACATTATCGGTCAGTTTGGCGTAGGTTTCTATTCCGCGTTTATGGTAGCGAAGAAAATCGTGGTTACATCACGCAAGCACGGCGAGGACTTCGCATATAGGTGGGAATCCGAGGGTGCAGACGGCTATTCGATAGAGGAATGCGCAAAGCGCGATTTCGGTACGGAAATTATATTATATATTAAGGAAGATAATGACGAAGAAAAATATTCCGAATATCTCGGAGAATATAAAATTCGCGCGCTAGTCAAAAAATACTCCGACTACATCAGAT
This sequence comes from Eubacteriales bacterium, assembly GCA_045629765.1. Classification (GTDB taxonomy): domain Bacteria; phylum Bacillota; class Clostridia; order Oscillospirales; family CAG-272; genus UBA1740. The sequence goes on along the minus strand of JAZQRW010000185.1, from coordinate 5,959 downwards.
ACCCCATAAAGATGCAACTTACCGAGTCACGTCTTAAGGAAGGTACAGAGGACGAATACGAAGAGATATCCGAGTGGCAGACGCTTAACAGTATGGTTCCACTATGGAAAAAGAGCGCCTCTGAGGTATCGAATGAGGAATACGCCAACTTCTACAAAGACAAATTTTACGACTACGATGATCCTGCAAAAGTCATCCATCAAAAGTCCGAGGGTGTAAGCACCTTTACCGCGCTAATGTTCATACCAAAAAATGCGCCGTATAACTACTATACAAAGGAATACGAGAAAGGTCTCGAGCTTTATTCATCAGGCGTTATGATAATGGAAAAATGCTCAGATTTACTTCCCGATTATTTTGGATTTGTCAAGGGGCTTGTCGACTCGCAGGATCTCTCACTTAATATTTCACGTGAGATGCTTCAGCACGATAGGCAGTTAAAGATTATTTCAAAGACCATCGAAAAGAAAATAAAGAACGAGCTGGAAAAAATGATGAAAGACGAGCGCGATGCGTATGAAAAATTCTTCAGCGCGTTCGGTATACAGTTAAAGTACGGAGTTTATTCCGATTATGGCATGCACAAGGATATGCTCAAGGATTTGCTTCTCTTTAAAACCTCGGTGGCCAATGAAAACAAAAAGGTAAGCTACGTATCTCTTAAGGAATACGTTGAGAGAATGAAGGACGGGCAGAGCGCAATATACTATGCCCCCGGCGAGAGTGTAGAAAAAATCGAAATGCTTCCTCAAATCGCATCGCTTAAAAAGCTCGGATACGAGGTTCTTTACCTTACTGATGATGTTGACGAATTTGCACTCAAGGTGCTCGAAAAATATGATGAGAAGCCATTCAAAAACATCACCTCCGAGGAGTTAGATATAACTACCGACGAGGAAAAAGCTAAGGTCAAGAGCGAAAACGAGAACGCTGAGGAAATGTTTAAGTTTATGAAGGAGCAAATCGGCAGCGTGCACAGCGTAAGATTCACCGCCTCACTCACGGATCACGCCGTATGCTTAAGCAGCGAAGGCGAGCTTTCGGTAGAAATGGCAAAGGTACTAAGAAAAATGCCGGGTAGCAGTGATATGCCATCGGCAAGCATTGTGCTTGAAATTAACGTCAACCACGAAATTGCAGACAAATTAAAGGCTCTTTACGAAAGCGACAAAGAAAAGCTCGGTAAATACGCAAAAATTCTGTACGCCGAGGCGTGTCTGATCAGCGGAGTTGGTATTGAAAACGCACTTGAATTCACAAATCTTGTAACGGAATTATTATAATTTGTGCAATTTTTATTGCAAAACACGGTTAACTATGTTATAATAAACAAAAGGGTTGTGGCAAACAACCCTTAAATTTTGGTAGGAGGTAGTATGTCTGACAGTTCTAAATATATGGGCGAAGAGAAAATCAATAGGCTAATGCTAAAGTTTTCTATCCCCTGCGTACTATCACTGCTAATAAGCGCGCTATACAATATGATAGACCAAATGTTTATCGGCAACAGCGAGCTTAGCACGCTTGGCAACGCAGCAACCGGCGTAGTATTTCCTTTCTTCATAATTGCGCAAGCTATTGCTTGGTGGTTCGGTGACGGATGCGCTGCATATCTTGCAATCTGCCAAGGAAACGGAAATATGAAAAGTGCAGATAAGTGTATCGGTACGGGAGTGATGTTAACCTTCTTGGCGAGCGCCGCCTTGGTGATTATATTCTTCACCTTCAAGCAACCAATGCTAATGCTCTTTGGAGCATCGGAAAACACTATAGATTATGCTATAGAATATTTCGATATAGTAGTTGCATTCTTACCCATATATATCCTTGGAAATATGATGAACAGTGTAACGCGTGCAGACGGTGCGCCGAATATCGCTATGCTTGCAATGCTGCTGGGAGCTGTGATAAATTTAGGTCTTGACCCCCTTTTCATTTTCGTCTTCAAGTGGGGTATGAAGGGCGCGGCATGGGCGACTGTAATAGGACAGAGCGCAACGTTCTTAGTAACATTCATATACTTCTTCAAAACAAAGACTTTTAAGTTAAAGCTCAATAGTTTTAAGATAGATTTAAGTGCGGTATCAAGCGCAGTTAAAATAGGCTTCTCAACCTTCATAACACAGATGACAATTGTAGTTGTGACACTATTATGTAATGTTTTATTGGCAAAATACGGTAGTATGAGCAAGTATGGCATCGATATACCAATTGCAATCGTGGGAATTCAAAGCAAGGTCTTTACGCTTATTATAAACATTGTCGTTGGCATAGCGCTGGGTTCGCAGCCTATTCTAAGCTATAATATGGGTGCAAAGAAATATAAAAGAGTAAAAGAAGTCTACCTAAAAACCTGCGCATCTGCGATAATTATTGGTAGCATATCAACGCTAATAATCGAGCTATTTCCTACCTTTATCCTAGGTCTTTTCGGAGTGCCAACCAATATACCCAACCCTGACGATTACTGGGAGTTTGGCATTTTGGTCTTCAGAATATTCATGTCCCTTATCACCTTCACCTGCATTGTGAAGGTTAATTCAATATTCTTCCAGGCAGCGGGCAAGCCTGCGCAGGCAGTCCTCACAGCCTTGGTGCGGGATATCTTACTTTTCGTGCCATTAGTCCTCACCTTGCCAAGCGCATTCGGAATACACGGTATAATTATCTCAGCGCCAATTGCGGATCTATTATCGTTTATATTAGCATTTTACTTGTCGGTTAAATTCGTCAAATCCTTGAAATGATAAAAACAGCTGACTCAGTCTTTTACGACTGCATAAGTCCGTTAAATCGGACTTGTGCAGCCTGAGTCAGCTGTTTATTTTATTAACATAGTAAACGCAATCAAAATCAAAAGAAAAGCAAAATTAAACGCACTGAAAACCAGTATATAATATCTACTTTTACCGGGATTATGACTCAAATATTCGCGGAAGGTGATAAGACTCGCAAGCGATGAAATCAAAGTTCCGACGCCGCCGATATTTACACCAAGCAAAAGCTCACGATAATTTTCAGTAAATTGAGATAGTAGAATTGCAGACGGAACGTTACTGATAAACTGACAGCTCAATGCGCTGACAATCAAGGTGCTCTTGTCAAGTAGGAAGGAAAACAGCTCACGAACAGGCTCAATTCTTGACATATTTCCCGAAAATACGAAGAAGAATACAAAGGTCAAAAGAAGCGGATAGTCAACCATACGAAGCGCCTTCCTATCCACAAAGAGAAGCACTAATGTAACGACCACAACTCCTATCACATAATGCAAAACTCTAAATACAATGATGATTGCCAAAGCGAAAAGAATAAGGTAAATTACGACACGCAGGCGAGGTAAGCTAATGCGCTCGCTCGGTATGGAAAGTGGGTCAGCCTTTACAAAAATCAGACAACACACGGTTATAATAACAACTGAGAGTATAAACGGTGCCACCATAATACTCATAAATTCCGCGGTCGGAATTTCAAAGTAAGTGTAGATATATAGGTTCTGCGGATTACCGAATGGAGTAAGCATACCGCCAAGATTTGCCGCAATGTTCTGCATAATAAAGGTGAATACAATGTATTTATCCATCCCCGTCGAGTTAAGGACGAGATAACCGAGCGGCAAAAAGGTTAAAAGTGCCATATCGTTGGCTATCAGCATTGAACCGATAAATGTTATATATACTATCGCTAGAACACTCATACGCGCGTTCTTAAAAAGTCGCACTATCTGATACGCAATAGCGTAGAAAAAACCAATGTTTTTAAGCGCACACACGACTGCTAAAACCGAGAATAAGCAGCTTAGTGTCTTTAGGTCAAAATATGATAAATATTCCTTCGAGGGCGGTATTATAAACGCCGTGATTATCGCCGCCACAAGCGCTATTAGCATAACCGCATTTTTTCTTACAAAGTGAAATACTCGCTTAGCATAAGGCTCAAGCCGTGTAAATTCAAAAAGCATTATATACCTCCTCCCATATCTTGTCCAGTATGTAATTATACTCTTTATACAAGAATAAGTCAATAGGTAATCAGAAAATATATTTAATGTGTTTTCGCGTCAATAAAGTTCCATTATTTTCTTATGTAAAGGAAGGGTAAATATCCGTTTTTTTGACAAAATATATACATAATTGTTTACAAAAACGAGGTTTTACTATGTCTTTTACAAATAATGCTACACAAAAGCCGTTCAATGTAATGGATAAACTAGGATATTTGTTCGGAGATCTAGGCAATGATTTTACCTTCATCCTCTCTTCATCATTCCTGCTCAAATTCTACACGGACGTTATGGGCGTGCCTCCTTGGATCGTAGGACTTATAATGACGATAGCAAGATTCTTGGACGCCGTCACCGATGTAACCATGGGTAGAATATGCGACAAGGGGCAGATTACTAAGCACGGAAAATTCAAGCCGTGGATAAGACGTATGGCTGCTCCGGTGGCGATTAGCTCCTTTCTGATATATCAAAGTGCATTTGCCGACCGCCCTTTATGGTTCAAGGTTGTATGGCTCAGCGTAACGTATATTTTATGGGGATCTATTTTCTACACCTCAATCAATATTCCCTACGGCTCTATGGCGTCATCCATTTCAGAAAATCCCGAGGACAGACAATCTTTATCAACCTTCAGAACTATGGGAAGCACCCTGGCAGGTGTCGTTATCGGCGCAGGTGTTCCGCTTTTGGCATACGATAAAATTGGAAACAACACTGTCCTAAACGGTGGAAAATTTACGATTATTGCAGGAGTGTTCTCTGCCCTTGCCGTTGTCAGCTATCTTATCTGCTTTGCTATGACAACCGAGCGTGTGCACCGTCGAAGCGAAGAAGCAGCCAGAAAATCTGTACGCGAGTTACTAAAAACCACTCTTAAAAATCGCTCCTTGATATCAATAGTATTTGCTTCAACTGTCATGCTGTTAGCCCAGCTTACAATGCAATCAATGTCAAACTATATATATCCCAACTACTACGGGAACGTTGGCGCGCAATCTGCGTCCACGCTCGCAATGCTCGGTGGTATGGTAATTGCGGCAGGCGTTGCAAAGCCATTGGCACGTAAATTCGGCAAGGCGGAAGTTAGCGCAGCTTCAAGCATATTGGCGACAGTTATCTCAGTTCTACTATTTATTATACGTCCCGAGAACGTATGGATTTACGTAGGTATCAACTTTATAAGTTGGTTTGGTCTGGGAATATTTGCTATGGTATCATGGGCGCTTATCACCGACGTCATTGACGACTCTGAGGTAAAATACGGCGTGCGCGAGGACGGGACTATCTACGCAATGTATTCCTTTGCAAGAAAGGTTGGCCAGGCGGCATCGGCAGGTCTTACCGGAGCACTGCTGACTGCGATTGGCTATAGTGAAGCAACGGCGTTTGAGCCGACGGTTCTACGCGGTATATACGATATTTCAACGCTCGTGCCCGCGCTTGGTTTCGCTCTTCTCAGTGTAATTCTTTGGTTCTGGTATCCCCTGCACAAAAGAAGAGTCAATGAAAACGTGAATATACTAAAGAAAAGGCACAATTCCTAAATATTGCACCATTATGGAGTAAAATCTTTGTTTTATTACATTTTGGAATAATTATACAAGCGCTCACACAGGAAGTTAATCCTAAGTGGGCGCTCTTAAGTTTAACAAGAATTTTATACTTTTTAACCTTTTCATTTATTGACTTTACACGCATTGTATGGTATAATAAATTACACTATACTTTAAGGAGCAAATCTTGAAAAACGTATTACTCAAAAAGCTCAAGGAATCTGCTATTTCCGTAATACCAATTGTATTACTGGTTCTTGCGATAAATCTTACTCCCTTAATCAATCTCTCCACCACGGAGGTCGTCACCTTTATCGTTGGCTCGGTATTTTTGATTATAGGAATCAGCCTTTTTAACCTTGGCTCATCGCTTGCTATGGAGCCGATGGGTGAGCATATT
>JAZQRW010000184.1:0-3783 GCA_045629765.1 Eubacteriales bacterium | reverse complement strand
CTTCAGCGCTGGGTTGAGGACGAGGAGGAAAAGAGGGGCTATCTTCTTACCAAGACGCCTCTTATGGCTAAGCGTGAGCTTTACAAGATTTCAGGTCACTGGGACCACTACCTCGACGGTATGTTCGTTATGGGCGATCCTCATGATGAAACCAAGGAATGCTTTGCACTCCGTCCTATGACCTGTCCTTTCCAATATCAAGTATATCTTAACAAGAAGCGCTCTTACCGCGAGCTTCCTATGCGTCTTGGCGAGACATCTACCCTCTTCAGAAACGAGGATAGCGGTGAGATGCACGGTCTTATAAGAGTTAGACAGTTCACAATTTCAGAGGGACATTTAATTCTTCGTCCTGACCAGCTTGCAGAGGAATTCCGCGGATGCCTTGAGCTTGCGAAGCATTGTCTTGAGACCCTCGGTCTTTGGGAGGACTGTACGTTTAGATTCTCACAGTGGGATCCCAAGAGAACCGACAAGTACGAGGGCACGCCCGAGCAGTGGAACGAGGCGCAGGCAATAATGGGCGAGCTTCTTGATAGCCTGCTTGGCAAGGAGAACTACGTTATCGGTATTGACGAGGCAGCGTTCTACGGTCCTAAGCTTGACATTCAGTGCAAGAACGTATTCGGTAAAGAGGATACTATCGTTACAATCCAGATTGATATGCTCCTTGCCAAGAAGTTCGGTATGGAATACGTTGACCGCGACAACACGTTGAAGACTCCTTACATCATTCTCAGTACGTCTATGGGGTGCTACGAGAGAACTCTTGCGCTCATACTTGAAAAGTATGCAGGTGCTCTTCCCCTTTGGCTCTCTCCTACACAGTGTACAGTTATCCCCGTTGTTGCTGATTTTGCTGACTATGCAGCTGAGGTAACTAACATTCTTAAGGCTAACGGTATTCGTGCAGAGCTTGACGACAGAAACGAAAAGCTCGGTTACAGAATCCGTGAGGCACAGCTCAACAAGGTTCCCTATATGATAGTCGTTGGCGAGGATGAGATGAATAGCAGAACCGTCACAGTAAGAGCTAGAGTTGAAGGCGAGGGCGGTAAGTTCACAATCGAGGAATTTGCTAACAAGCTTGTAAATGAAATCCATACCAAAAAGCACTAATTTAAACTAAATTACCTTCCCGAGTGTTGATTTTTTGTCAATACTCGGGCTTTTTTTCATTTTTTTGGTATTTGCTATTTATTTTTCTCCTTTTGTGTGATATAATGAGATGTTAAATAGTTTTTGGAGGTAATTTTGAAAGCCTTACTTAAATTTTTCAAAGGATATACAAAGGAGAGCATTCTCGGCCCCCTCTTTAAGCTCCTTGAAGCAACGCTCGAGCTTATAGTTCCGTTAGTAATTGCAAATATTGTTGACGTCGGAATCGTGAACTCAGATAAGCCGTACGTCGTTAAGATGTCGCTACTGCTCGTTGCACTCGGTGCCGTCGGGCTCTTCTTCTCGGCTATAGCACAATACTACGCAGCAAAAGCGTCGGTGGGATTCGTCAGCAAAATACGTCTGTCTCTCTTCGAGAAGATACAAACGCTCTCGTATTCGGATATAGACACACTTGGCACGTCAACGCTTATAACCCGTATGACGGCCGACACAAGCAAGGTACAGACAGGATTAAATCTTGCGCTGCGACTCCTTTTGCGCTCTCCGTTCGTGGTCTTTGGCGCAATGATTATGGCGTATACGGTCAGCCCTGCGGGAACGAAGTCGTTTGCACTTGCAATCCTGCTTCTGTCAATTGTCGTATTCGGTATTATGCTAATCACTATGCCATTATATAAAAGAGTGCAAAGAGGCACAGACACTTTACTACTGCGCACTCGTGAAAACCTCGCGGGTGTAAGAGTCATAAGAGCGTTCAGAAACGAGAAGATTGAGAAAGTAGCATTTGAGCGTGAGAATGACGAGCTTACGGTAACACAAAAGCGAGTAGGTATGATTTCCTCGCTTATGAATCCGCTTACTTACGTAATCATAAATCTTGCGATACTCTGGCTCATCGAAATCGGTGCAATAGAGGTAAGAGACGGCAATCTTACGAGCGGTGAGGTAATTGCCCTTTATAACTATATGTCGCAGATTTTAGTCGAGCTTATCAAGCTTGCAAACCTCATAATCAGTATATCAAAGGCTCTTGCATCAGCATATAGAATCAGCGATATTCTATCCTTGACTTCAAGCGAAAGCACGGGACAGCTAGCTTGCGAAGCAGACAAGGTAGCTATTGAATTTAACGACGTCGCCCTTGCCTACCGCGAGGCGTCCGAGGAGTCGCTCTCAGGCATTTCATTTGACGCACAGTACGGACAGACTATAGGCATAATCGGCTCAACAGGCTCGGGAAAAAGTACGCTCGTTAACCTTTTGGCAGGCTTCTACCCTGCAACTAAGGGTGAAATTAAGATTAACGGAGTTAATATTAACGATTATTCGCGTGAGTCGCTGCGGCACATATTCGGCATAGTTCCGCAAAAGGCAGTCCTATTCAAAGGCACTATCAGGGAAAATCTATGTCTTGGCAACGCAAATGCGAGTGATGAACAGCTAAATTCTGCACTGGAAATTGCCTGCGCTAAGGACTTTGTTGCCGACAAGGGCGGACTCGATGCAGAAATTGAGCAGGGCGGTGCAAATTTATCGGGCGGTCAGAAGCAAAGACTCACTATTGCAAGGGCACTCGTAGCTAACCCATCTGTGCTTATCCTTGACGACTCGGCGTCAGCACTTGACTTTGCAACCGATGCTTCTCTTCGCGCTTCGCTCAAACGCGAGCTTTCCGATAAGGCGGTCTTTATCGTATCACAAAGAGCCTCGTCAATTATGCACGCAGACAAAATACTTGTGCTTGAGGACGGTGAGCTCATCGGTCTTGGCACACACAACGAGCTTATTGACACCTGCTCAGTGTACCGTGAGATATACGAGTCACAGTTCAGAGGGGAGGCGACAGTTAATGGCTAAAACTATCAAAAAAGCAGAGCGCGGCACTATGAAACGAGTGCTTGGCTACATCGGTAGATATAAATTGCTACTGCCCATATCAATAATCCTCGCGTTAATTACCGTTGGCACGACCTTATATCTTCCCATGCTCATCGGTGATGTTATAAATCTTATCGAAGCCGATAATATTGATTTTGGCAAAATAGCCGAGTTATTTACCGTCGGTGCACTTATAATCGGCGTCACAGCGCTTGCACAGTGGTTAATGAGCACGGTAAATAACAAAATATCCTTTGGCGTTGTAAGAGATATCAGAAACGATGCATTTGGTAAAATAGAGAATCTGCCGCTCTCGTATCTTGACAAGCAATCGCGCGGAGACCTCGTTGCAAGAGTCATCAACGATGCAGACAGATTTGCAGAAGGGTTGCTCCTTAGCTTTACTCAGCTCTTTACCGGAATTTTGACTATTATCGGTACTCTGATTTTTATGATTATTATAAATCCTGTCGTTGCGGTAACGGTTGTGATACTCACCCCGCTTTCGCTCTTAGTTGCAAAATACATCGGAACTCACACGCACTCAATGTTTAAAAAACGCTCCGAGGACGAGGCAGAATTGACCTCTTCAATTGAAGAATACATAGGAAATCAGAAATTAGTAAAAGCCTTCGGGTTTGAGAAGAGAGCGACAGAAAAGTTTAAAAATGCAAATGATAATTTACAAAATAGTTCCTTGAAGGCTATTTTCTTCTCTTCACTTGTAAATCCTACAACGCGTTTTGTAAACAATGTTGTATATGCGACAGTCGCATTGATAGG
>JAZQRW010000183.1:0-36072 GCA_045629765.1 Eubacteriales bacterium | reverse complement strand
GACCGCTTGGCCTCCGACTTGAATGATGCTGTTGATATGGCGCTTTGGCTTAAGCAGTGGGGATACTCTCCGGAGCAGGTACAGGACTTTTATCCAACTCCGGGTACAATCTCTACCGTAATGTATTATACGGGTATTAACCCTATGACGGGTAAGTCGGTTTACGTTACAACCGATTATCACGAAAAGCAGATGCAACGAGCCCTCTTGCAATATTCGCGCCCCGAGAATGCAAACCTTATAAGAGAGGCGTTGAAGCTTGCGGGACGCGAGGATTTGATAGGAAACTCTCCCGAGTGTCTTGTACGTCCGGCATTTACAGGTGCGGCAGGAGCAGGACAGTACGTAAAGCGCGCAAAGAGCGGCAAACCTCAAAAGAGCGCAAAGAATAAAATTGGCAAGAATGAATACAAGGTTCGTGATAAGGTGAAAAATTCCCGTTCACAGTCTAAAAAGAGTGATAAATTCTATCAACCCATACTCGATAGCCGTGCGCCAAAGCTCTCTAAGCTTGAAAGAGTTTTTGGAGATGAGGCAAGGCGCATTCGCATCGAGGCGGGAAGACTGACTGATGAGAGTCGCACCGGAAAGAATGCAAACCCTAATAAGAATGCGGATAGCCGCTCAAAAAGCTATAAAAAGGGTAGAAAATAGTGCATAAAAATGCAAATATGCAATTCGTTCGCAATTTTTACGAAGCAAAATATTAAAAAAACAAGGGCAGATTTTTGAAAGTCGTAAAAGTGAGAAAAAGCACTTTTGAGGTGTAAATTATTTCAAACACGGAAAAGTGTAATTTTCTTATAAAAGTATGAGCGAGAGAGTTTTCCACACGGAAAATGTGGAAAACTTGTGGGTTTTATGGGGATTAAATATGAAATCCTTGTGTGTCGGTGATTATTTCCCAAAAAGTTTTCCACATTATCCACACTAAAAAATGTGGAAAACTCCAAAAACACATTATTTGCCATTTATTGACAAAAGGGAAAATGGTAATATTTCACCAACGAAATCAAATATTCCAAGATGATAAAACAAAATTTTCTCGTCGTATTTTTGAAAAAACATTCTAAGAATTTACGAAAACCAAAATTGCAACTCAAAATGCACAAAAACTTTCATTTAAAATGAATTTGATTAAACCGTAGAAAACAAAGGAGCTAAGCGTAAAATGCTTGATAATAATACATCTGATTACATGGATAACGGCTTTGATAGCACGGTAAACAATCGCGCGCTTAGCAATCACGAGAGAGAGTTTTTGTCGGTAAAGCGTGCGTTGTTTGACAAGGTATATGCGGAGTTTCTCAATCCTGAGCAGAGGAGGGCAGTATTTACGGCAAATGGCCCACTTTTGTGTCTTGCCGGCGCGGGCAGTGGTAAAACTACCGTGCTTGTAAATAGAATAGTATATTTGATAAAGTATGGTGACGCTTATTTTACAGATGAAATTCCTTACGGTGTCGACGATGATACGGTAAGCGCCTTGAAGCTTGCTAAGGACATGTCGCCGTCGGATATAGCTGATATGCTGCCGCAGTTTGCAAGTAATCCTTGTCCACCTTATGCGATATTGGCTATAACCTTTACCAATAAGGCGGCAAATGAGATAAAGGCAAGACTTATTTCCACATTTGATGATAAGGACCTTGCAAGCTCGGTTTGGGCGGGTACCTTCCATTCCATTTGCTTAAGAATTTTACGCAGATACGCAGATAGACTTGGCTATCGCGAGGGCTTTTCCATATACGATACCGATGATAAGCAAAGAATGCTAAAGGCGTGTATGAAGGATCTTGATATTGACGAGAAGCGCCTTGCACCAAAGGCTGTCGCAAATGCTATCAGTATGGCTAAGGATTCGTTGGTGGATTGTGATGAATATGAGGTTACCTCAGACCCGCGCACGAGGGATATAAAGAAAATCTATTCTCTTTATGAGAAAAAGATGATGTCGAATAATGCGCTTGACTTTGATGATATAATTATGCGTACCGTTGAATTACTGCAGAATAATGACGATGTACGCGAGTATTACCAAAATAAATTCAGATACGTGCTTATTGACGAGTATCAGGATACTAATTACGCACAGTTTATGCTGACGAAAATCATATCCGATAAAAGACGAAATATTATGGTTGTCGGTGATGATGACCAGAGTATATACCGTTTCCGTGGAGCAACTATTGATAATATTCTGAATTTTGATAAGACGTATCCCGATGCAGCGGTAATCAAGCTTGAGCAGAATTATCGCTCCACCGGTAATATCCTTGCGTGTGCCAACGCCGTCATTCGAAACAACGATAGACGACACTCCAAGCGACTTTGGTGTGACAAGGGTGACGGAGAGAAAATAATTCTCAAGGAGGCGTATGACCAGAACGACGAGGGTAAATACATCGTCGATAGGATTACCAAGGATATTTATAAAGAAAATAGAAAATACTCCGATTATGCTGTTTTATACCGTGTTAATGCGTTGGGCAGAACGCTTCAGACTTCGTTTGCAAAGAGTGGCATACCGTTTAAGGTTGTCGGTGATCTCGGCTTCTACGACCATAAGGAAGTCAAGGATATGATTGCCTACCTATCTATTATAATGTACGAGGGCGACAATCTCAGACTTAAGAGAATAGTTAACGAGCCAAAAAGGAAGATAGGAAACACGACGGTTGATGCTGTAGAGCAGCTAGCGGAAATGAATGGACTATCAATGTATGAGTGTATGCGCCGCGCAGATGAATTCCCGATTCTTGCGAAGAACGTGCAGAAGCTACAGGATTTTACACGTCTTATTGATGACATACGAGATAATATCAAGCTCCCTTCTGAGATAATAAAAGAGGTTTTTTCACGCACAGGATACGAGGATATGTTGAAGGCCGAGGGCTTTGAGGGCGAAGGAAAGATTGAGAATGTCAACGAATTTATATCCGCGGCTATCGAATATGAGAAGAGAGCAAGCGAGGAAGAGGGTGAGGCAACGCTTACAGGATTTCTTGAGGAAGTATTCCTTATTTCCGATCTCGACAAATACGATGATGAAACCGATGCGGTGGTGCTAATGACTGTACATTCTGCGAAAGGACTCGAATTCCCGGTAGTTTTTATTGCAGGAATGGAGGACGGAATTTTTCCTGCTGAGCAAAGCAGAAATAGTGCGGAGGAAATGAGTGAGGAACGTCGCCTTGCATACGTTGCAATTACACGTGCAAAGGAGAAGCTTTACATCACCTACGCTCGCGGTAGAATGATGTACGGTAGGACGCTTTACGGCAGATTATCCTGCTTTATCCGCGAGGAAGTGCCGCCGGAGCTTATATCGAGAGATGTGCCGCGCGGAGCGTACGATAGGCGGGGGACGTATCAGCAAAACGGGTATCGTGAACAGATTAGTAACGCCTCGTTTACTGAGCTTAGACGCACGCCTGATGTATTAAATAACACAAGACAAAGACGTGAGGATGGAGCTAAAAATTACGGTATTGAGAAGTTTATCGTTGGAACAAGAGTAAGGCACGGCATCTTTGGAGATGGTGAGATACTCTCCTCGCGTGATATGGGCGGAGACGTGCTATATGAGGTAAACTTTGATAAGGCGGGGGTAAAAAAACTTATGGCTACCTTTGCCAAACTTCAGAAAATTGAGGACTGAAATGATTAAGTGTTGTATATTTGATTTAGATGGTACTATTTTGGATACAATTACCACTATAACGCATTATGTAAATCTTGCTTTAAAAAAATGGAATATTAAACCTATCAATCTTGAAGAGTGTAAGACATTTGTAGGCGATGGAGCGCGTAAGCTTATCCGTCGCGCCTGCGTAAACGGCGGTGTGAGTGATGAGACTACAATTGCCGCAGTACACGAGTATTACACGAGGATTTATGATGCGGATCCGTTTTTATACACCAAGCCGTATGACGGTATTTTGGAAGTCTTGGATGCTATGATTGAAAACAAAATCAAGATTGCCGTTCTTTCCAATAAACCGGACAGCGCAGTTAAGAGCCTTGTAAAAACCTTTTTTGGAGAGCGTTTTTCCTACGTCGCAGGTGCAAAGGACAATGTGCCTCTTAAACCTAATCCTGCATGCACAGGTGAAATATTATCTACACTCTCGGTTGAATCGACAGAGGTTATGTTTATAGGCGACACGTCTGTGGACATAGAAACCGGCAAGAATATGTGTGCCGGAGTCACTGTGGGTGTATTGTGGGGATTTAGAAGCAGAGAAGAACTTGAAGGAGCAGGAGCGGATGCTATTGTTTCCACGCCCGTAGAGATATTAGAACGTATATGAGAAAATTAGTAGCAATTATTCTTTTATTTACTGTACTTATATGCCTTGTTTCTTGCAAAAAGGCAACATACGAGTATTGCGAGCTTGGGTTTAAGCTTACAGACGACTATGAAGAGCGTGATTTGAGCGATACCTTTGATAAGGCGTTCACTAACGAGCGTCTCCTAATCGGTATAAACCGTATGTCCTTTGACGCTTGTTTGGAGAACGGAATTTTACCGACCCACACGCCGAAGAAGTTAGCGAGTATTTACAAAGAACACATATCCGAAACCGATAATACAAGTGAAGTGCTTGAAGTAGGCGACGTACCTTATTTTACCTACAAGCGCACCTCCGATAACGTGGAATATCTCTACGTTACCACGTTTTACTGTTCACAGTATGCGTATTTTGTAGTTACCTTCATCTCGCCTAATACTGATGAGGGAGCACTGACTAAGGAATTTTTAGAGATAGCCAATACGATGTATTTTACTTACGATATGTAACTTAAAATATGACAAAATAAAGAAAAATACCGTTATAGTACCATGCGGAATGGTAATAACGGTATTTTTATATTCTTTTTAGGTTCTTTATGTTTAAGGTTTAAGGTAGGAGCTTCTTGGAATATTTCATACCAAAAGCAAACAAAAGCGTTGTGATGGCTGATATGGCAAACATAAAGATGTAATATGCAGTCCAATCAAGCTTGCTGATAATTAAGCCGGTAACAAACGGCATCATCGCAGCGCCGATGCAGGCTATTGCATTTATCATCAGTGAGCTTTTACCGGCGTCAATTACGCGGTTTAGCTTAAATGGTAAGTAAGCGGCCAAAAGATTGACAATTCCTCGATTGAAGAACAGAGCAATCAGTGATAGTAGAAGTGCAATAACAATGTTTGCATCGTGCGTGAAAATCATTGCCAGCAAGCATGCCGTGCATATGGCAAAAAAGGCTGCACAAACAGTGTAAATTGTACCGCTTTTCTCCGTCATACAGTTAGCGAAGATTGGACCGGGAATCATGCTTATTGGCACCAAGATTGTAATTAGAAGGGAATACGATTCATCGACATTGTGTACTTCTTTAAGTAGGTTGGGAATCCAGTTCGTAAGTCCATAATAAACAGAACAAACGAAAAATTCCGCAATTAAAACAAAGGCAAGAATGGTAAAGAGCTTCTTTTTGGCAATAGGTTGCTTAATATCGAATTTATCAATTTCCGATGTATTGGAATCGTTGTCAATATTTCCGTAGCGCTTCTTTTCGTGCAGTATAACGACGCAGAATATCAAAAGGGAGAGCAGAAGTAAAGCTGCAAAAATGAGGAAAGCGTACTTCCAATTCAAGAAGGCAACGCATAGTGCTGATATGCCGTAAGCAATTGCAGTGCCAAGCGCAAATGCGAAGCTGAGAATTATTGACGTAAGATTAAACCAGCTCTCCGGCAAGAACTTCGTAAGGTGATACATAATTCCACCCCATACGCTTGACTGAAGAATTCCGTTAAGCGCAAGAATAAGCCAAACGTGCCACAGGTCATTTACAAAAATTACAGCTCCGAAGGATATGGCGGAGAGGACTGTTGTATAAACGAGAAATTTATACATATCGAGCTTTACCTTATCTGAGGATATAATCAGCTGTGTCAGGGCATATATTAAGTAATATATCGTCAGGCCAAGACCTGCTTGCTCTTTTTCCGTACCAAAATACGATATTATCGAAACAAGCTCTGCTGAGTATACCATTTTAATTGAAATAGTCATAAGGTATAGTAGGAAGCTTGAAGCAATTAACCATATATAAAGTTTCTTATCTGTTTTACTGTTTGACATGGTTGCCACCTTAAATGTAAACTTTGTTTTGCTTTTTATACATAAATCTCAACTATTGCGTTGAGTTTCCCTTTTTTGCTTAGTGTTTTATAACCTTTGTATATGAGTCTTCCGTGGCCTCTAACGCTGATTTTGTCATTCTCTTTTGGCGTTTGCGCCACGCTCTCACATATCCTGCCGTTTACGAAAATCAATCCCTTTTTGAACAAGGATTGCGCATCGTCGCGCGATAGATTGAAGGTCTTGGCTATTATACTATCTAATCTTTCGCTCGAAATTTGAATTTGCTTTTCTTGTGTTTTATAAAGATTTTCGGCCGGAATATCGGCGCAAAGCTCACATCTTACGTCGGTTCTTTTGACACGGGTGAGGCTTTCCACAAGATAATTCGCCATATCTTCATTACAAAACACGTATCCGACGTTATCGTTGATAACTATGTCGCCAAGCGTATCGCGCTCTATGCCGAGATTTAAAATTGCGCCTAAAAAGTCACGGTGGGTAAGCTTGTCAGCAAATTTTTGCGACAGAGGCTCAACCTTGATACACACTATCGGGAAGTTGGCCTCATACCCTATGTCATCCGGATTTCCAAAGCGTATCATCACTCTCTCAGCGCCCGCACATCCGCCAAATGCCGAGTAAGCTATTCCACGGATTTTAGGTAAAATCTCGTTAAACGCTGACTGCTCTGCAAGTCCTAATATGTCAGTAAAGGTGTAGTAATTGCCGTTATGTGCTTTCGAGGCTAATTCAATGAAACGCTTTTTTAGTATTTCGAATTCGTCACTCATCAGTGCATATCTACGGGGAACATAATCTTAAGCTGATTTATCTTTGACTGATAAGCACTTCTGCGCTTTTCGTTGAGGAGTGACTCGCGAAGCTGAGGTAAAATGTCAGCAAGTGGCATAATGCTCGCCTCGCTCTTGGAAATAAGCTTAATTAGATGATAGCCGAACTGAGTCTTAACAGGCTCCTTGGTGATTTCGCCCTCGTTCATAGCGAATACTGCCTTGACAAACTCGGGAACCATCTGACCTCTGCCAAACTCGCCGAGATTGCCGCCGTTTTCCTTTGAAGGACATGAAGAGTATTCTTTTGCTGCATCCTCAAAGCTGATTTTACCAGCCATAATGTCAGCACAAATACTGTTAGCCTTTTCCTCGGTATCAACGAGAATGTGGCTTGCGTTTACGGTTCCGCCGGTCTGGAATTTATCGGGATTTGCGTTGTAATATTCTTCGATTTCCTTATCCGATACCTTAACATCTGCAAGAAGCTTTGATCCTACGTAATTTACAAGGAGTGTGTCCTTGAATTTTGCAAGCTCTGCCTTAAATTCAGGCTCGCTCTCGATAAGGTTTCTCTTTGCGTAAAGAAGGAGGAGCTTGTCCGCTACTAACTGCTCAAGTATCATCTTCTTTCCCTCAGCAGTGTTGTAGCCTTGTCCTCTTTGACCGAGATTTGCAAGGAATTCATTAACGTCGGATTCTGTAATATTAAGTCCGCCAACTGTTGCTAAAATCTTTTCCATTTTTGTGTTTTCTCCATTTATGTTGTTATTTTGTAAACTATAGTTATTAAATTTGCGTTTTAATGGGATTATTTGTTTCTTAAACCTTTTGGGTAGTGGTTCTTGATTTTGCCGCCGGAGCATTTTCCGCCACCCACTGTGACGCCCTCGTAAAGAACGGCACACCAACCGTGCGCGGCAAATCTTGCCTCTATTTCTTCACCTCTTAAATATTTATCGATGCGCTCCTCACCCTTGAATATCATTTCTCGTGATTTAAAGAAGTGACCGTAGCAGGAGAAGAATTGATGCGACGGAATAAGCATATTACCTCTTATTTCCCCCACCATAACTCCTGACATAAATACCGAGTGCTGAGGTATCGGCATATCGTGTGTAATCAACACAATGTTATCGCCAACAGCCGTGAGTCTGCCCGTAGGTTCAAGTAGCATATTTTCCTTAAAGAATGCTTTGACAATTTCATTCGCTGTACGGGATAAAGGTTTTGCAGAGTCCTTGTAATTGATTTTTTCATCATTACCGCGTCCGCGCCTTCTCATTAGTGCAATAAACTGTCCTTCCCCATCTGAAACGTGTGGATAGAAGCGTCTTGTCATGTTCAGTGAGTCTGATTTGCAGCCGTCAAAGGAGATACCGTCTTTGGTTACTGCGCGAACTTTTTCGTTGACGGGTACCAGCTCAAATTCGCGATTGTTGTTCAGAAATTCATCGACAACCATCTCGTTTTCCTCGATAGAGTATGTGCAGGTGGAATAAAGCAAATATCCGCCATCCTTCACAGTGCTTTTTGCATTTTCGATGATTTCCATTTGCCTTTTACTGCAAGCAAGCACATTTTCTTCGCTCCAGCATTCGACAGCTTCGTCACTCTTGCGGAACATTCCTTCGCCCGAGCATGGGGCATCTACGATAACCAAATCAAACACGCCCTCGTACATCTTGGCAATTTCATCGGAGGCAAGAGAGGTTACGATTGCATTTTTGATACCTAATCTTTCAAAATTGCTGACTATTATTTTTGCACGCTTTGGCACGTACTCGTTTGAGAGTATGAAGCCCTCGTCACCGAGAAATTCTGCGGCTTGTGACGATTTTCCACCGGGAGCTGCACACATATCGAGTATTTTAAAATCAGGCTTAATATTTACAGCGGCAATTGCTGACATAGCACCGGGGTCTTGCATATATATCATACCCGCGTGGTGTAAAGGACTTGTGCCTATCGGCTCGGTACTCTCGAGAATAAATCCGTTATCCACGTAACTGATAGGACGCAGGGGCATATCAATTAACGAGGCGAGATGCGATTTATCGCACTTAAAGCGGTTTGCTCTCAGTCCGCGAACATTATCCTTGTCAAGTGATTGAACAAAGTGTTCATATTCATTGCCGAGCAGCTCACGCATACGATTTAAGAAATTTTCCTTCATAAAAAATCCCTTTACGGTTAATCGAAAAATATAATCCAATCAATTATATAATATATTTTCAACTATGTCAATAAGGGTAAGATAAACAATTGTTGAAAATAACTTTTTTATCGTAAGATATTGACATGTAAATAAGTTTAGTGCTATAATTGCAATATAAAACCATAAAATAGAGTAATTTTGAAAGGATTTATGATATGGCTTTTAAGAACAGGAAAAAGAATTATCCCTTATACGAAACCACACATTTCGCTGATACAAGGATAATGGTTGAGAATGTGGCTGACAAGTTCCCGAACAAGCGCGCATTCAGCTATAAGAAGAACCCAAATAGCAAGGAGATTCTTCATTACACATACGAAGAGGGCAGACAGATAGTGCGCTCTCTTGGTACTGAGTTCATTTCTATGGGAATGACTGATAAGAACGTTGCTATTATCGGCGAGGCTTCGCCTAATTGGGTATTCAGCTATTTTGCACTTATGTCCGTTGGTGCAGTTACAGTTCCGATTGATAAGGATTTACCTATTGATGATATGGCGTCCATTCTTAATACCGCGGAGTGTCCATTCGTTGTATATTCATCGCTTATAGCAGATAAGATTGAGCAAATCAAGGCGCTTGTTCCCTCGCTTCACACGTTCATCGAGATGGGTGAGAATACACGCGACTTCGCAGTAAATCTTGATACCGTTATTGCAAACGGTAAGGCTAAGTTTGAGAGTGGCGACAATTCTTACTATGATTACGAGATTGACATTAACAAGCTTGCCTCCATCGTATTTACCTCCGGTACTACAGGTAAGGGCAAGGGCGTAATGCTTACTATGCACAACATCTGCTCGGATATGGAGCAGGGTATGTATAACTTCAACATTACAGAAAGAACTATGTGCGTTCTTCCTCCTCACCATACCTTCGGCTCGACCGTTAACTTTATCGGTCACTATGCTCAGGGCTGTGAGATTTACATTTCCTCAGGTCTTCGTTACATTATGAACGAGCTTAAGGACTTTAAGCCTACACACTTAATTCTCGTGCCTCTTTTTGTCGAGACGTTCTATAAGAGAATTATGTCTGCTGCTGAGAAGTCGGGTAAGCTTAAGGGACTTAACTTCCTTATCAAGCTTTCGAACGCACTTCGTAAGGTTGGTATTGACTTAAGAAAGCAGTTCTTCGGTAAGAGCGTTCTTTCAAACTTTGGCGGCGAGCTTCAGATGATTATTTGCGGCGGTGCGGCGCTTAACCAGAACGTTATAGATTTCTTCGAGTCTATCGGCGTGGTTGTTCTTAACGGCTACGGCATTACAGAGTGCGCTCCTCTTATCTCCTGTAACAGAAATGAGTACAGAAAGAAGGGCTCAGTAGGTTTACCTATTATCGGCGGTCACGTAAAGATTTTGAACCCCGATGCTAACGGCGAGGGTGAAATCAGCTACAAGGGTCCCAACGTAATGATTGGTTATTACAACAACGAAGAGGCTACCCGTGATGCATTTACCGAGGACGGATACTTCAAGACCGGTGACTACGGTAAGGTAGAGCTTGAGGGTGACGACCAGTGGATTTATATCACAGGCAGACTTAAAAACCTCATTATCTTCTCCAATGGTAAGAACGTTTACCCCGAGGAAATCGAAACCGATATTCAAGGTGTATACGGCGTTAGCGAGGTCGTAGTATATGCGGGTGAGAGCAAGTCTGATCCTTCTAAGGAAGTAATCGTTGCTGAGATTTTCCCCGACTTCGATGCGCTTAAGATGCACAACATCGAGGACGCTGAGGCTTACTTCAACGCTGAGATTGACAACATCAATAAGAAGAACGTTGTTTATAAGAAGGTCGGCAAGGTTAAGATCAGAAACGAGGAGTTCCCCAAGAACACTTCAAGAAAGATTACCAGATTTAAGATTGATAAATCCATTGATTAAAATGGTTTTTATATTAAAGAGCAATGTGAGGGTATTCTGACCGAATATCCTCACTCTTTGCTTTCTGATTTCTTTTACTTGCAAAATATAAATATCTGTGCTACAATATACTAAACGCATATAGGAGGTGGATATATGGAAAACAGGATAATTGCTAAAAACGGTATTCCAATTTACAGCTACTTAAATCCGGGTAGCCACGGCTTTTTCATATCGCTGTTTCTTCGCTCGGGCAGTATGTACGAGAGCGAGAGGGATAACGGTATTACGCACTTCCTTGAGCATATTGCAATAAGAAATGTAAATAAAATTATGGGTGGGGAGCTATATTCCATACTCGACAGACACGCTATTGAGTTTAACGCTTCAAGTTACTCGGAAATGGTGCAGTTTTACCTCAGCGGCGCAAAAGAAAACGTTGGTGTTGCAATAGAAATTATATCAAAGCTTCTTATGCCTATATCTCTCTCAAGCGATGAAATAGAGGCAGAGCGTGACAGAATTAAAGCGGAGATTCGCGAGGCGGACGAGGTGGGCTCGCTCTCGACCTTTACGCAGAAGAAGGTGTGGGAGGATACCTCTTTGTCACGTCCTATAACCGGCACGCTTGGGTGCGTGTCAAAAATCACTCGCACCCGCATCGAGAAATACAGGTATCAGAGCTTTACGAATGATAACCTTTTCGTCTACGTTACGGGTAACGTCTCGGAGAGTGATATTGAAAACCTCGCAAGAAAGATAGGCGAGTATGAGTTAAGCTGTGGCTCCGCGCACGATAATCTGGCACCCGTGCCGAGTAATTTTGGCAAAAGGGGCGGGAATGTGGCGCTTAAGAACGCAGATTTTACTAAGGTTTGTTATACCTTTGATTTAGATATGTCACGCCTTAGTATGCCGGAGATTGACCTGATGTACGATACTATGCTCGGTGGATATAGTTCAAAATTCTTTATAGAAATGAGCGAAAAAAGGGGATTGTTCTACGACATCAATGGCTCCGTTGAGCGATATGGAAATATTGGTACGCTCTCGTTTACCTACGAGGTTAAGGAGCAGAGTCTGCTTGAGGCGACAGAGCTTACGGTGCAGATTTTAAAGCACTTTAAGAATGAGATTTTAACCGAAAGCGAGCTCTTCAAGGCGAGCTATGTCGATAACGTTATGATGCTTTACGATGACAACCGTGAGCTTAATTTTACCTTTGCCTACGATAACCACATTTTAGGCCTTGGATATAAGAGCTTAGAGGATAGGCGTATGGCGTATAAGTCGATTACGCCCGAGCGGTTTATGAGTGTTGCTAATACAATTTTTACACCCGACAACCTCACTTTAACGCTCAAAGGTAGACACAAGAAAATTAACTTAGACGATATAAAAGCAATTGTTTGTAAACTTTAATTGACAAAAATACAACAAAAAGCAGGAAGAAGCGCTCTTCCTGCTTTCTCTGTTAAATTAGTTAATCAATTCTCGCTCTTTGAAATGTGCTTAAGATATGCATTGATAAAGCCGTCGATTTCACCGTCCATAACCTTATCAATATTACCGTCCTCAAAGCCTGTCCTTGTGTCCTTTACAAGAGTGTATGGCATAAATACGTAGGAGCGAATCTGGCTACCCCATTCGATATTAGCTTTGTTGCCCTGAATGTCCTCAATCTTGTCAAGCTTCTCGCGAATTTTGATTTCCATAAGCTTGGACTTAAGCATTTTGAGAGCTGTTTCCTTGTTCTGAAGCTGTGAACGCTCGGTCTGACAGCCTACTACGATACCGGTGGGCTTATGCACGATACGAATAGCAGAGTCGGTCTTGTTAATGTGCTGACCGCCCGCACCGGATGAACGATGCGCGGTAATTTCAAGATCCTCGTCCTTAAGCACGATTTCACCGTCGTCCTCGAATTCGGGCATAACCTCAATTGAGGCAAACGAGGTGTGGCGTCGTCCTGATGAGTCGAATGGTGACACGCGCACCAAGCGGTGAACTCCGTTCTCACTCTTCAAGTATCCGTATGCGTTTATACCCTCAATCATAATCGTTGCGGACTTAATACCTGCTTCGTCGCCGTCGAGCCAATCTATAAGCTTGACGTTAAAGCCGTGAGCCTCGCCCCAACGAGTGTAGAGTCTGTATAGCATTGAAGCCCAGTCTTGAGCCTCTGTACCGCCTGCACCCGGGTGGAATGAGAGAATAGCATTGCTTTTATCGTAAGGACCTGAGAGAAGAACCTCAATTCTCTTTCTTTCTGCCTCTGTCTCGATAAATTCAGTTTCGTTAAGAACCTCCTCGACCGAGTCCTCGTCGTTAGCCTCTATTGCCATCTCACAAAGAGCGTATGCGTCCTCAAGTCTTGAGATTAGCTCCTCGTAGCTCTCAACCTTATCCTTTAATTGCTTTATTTCTCTTAATTTTTTAGAGGATTTTTCGGCATCGTTCCAAAAATCCTGCACCATCGTTTCTCTTTCAAGCTCCGCAGCTCTTTCACGCGCTTCTTCAATTCTTAACTGACTTCCAAGCTCCTCAAGAACATCTTGTAAGGCGATAAGCCTTCTTTTTGCCTCATCAAGTGCAACTATCATAATAAGTATCCTTTCTGAAAATTCTGTCATGTTTTAAAAGACGGACTGAATTTTACACATATTTCCTCAGTATACCATATAATAACACATTTTTGCCTAAAAGTAAAGAGAAAACGCACATTTTTTATATAGATTTAAAACTTTAAGAAATAAACGAAAAATAATATTGATTTTTGTGGTGTATTGTGATATACTATTTGTGTATTAAACATTAGAAAGGTAAAAAAATGGAAGTTACTAAGGATACCTTGATTGGCGATATTCTCGATTACGACGTTGATACTGCTCAGTTCTTCTTTGAAATTGGTATGCACTGCCTTGGCTGTCCTCATTCAAGAGGAGAGGCGATTTGGGAGGCGTGCCTTGTTCACGGCACTGATGCAGACGCTCTTGTCAATAAGATTAACGAGTTCTTAGCCAACAAAAACAAATGAGAAATTTCACAATAGACCAAAGACTTTTGTCTGCGGCAGACCTTGTGAGGCAGGGTGCAGTGTTTGCCGATATCGGTACAGATCATGCATACCTGCCTATATTTCTACTTTCTAAGGGAATTATTGACAGGGCGATTTGCGCGGATATAAACGAAGGACCACTTGACAGCGCGAGAGCTAATGTTACGGATAGCGGCTTTTTGGACAAGGTTGCGTTTTATCTTACCGACGGTGCGCGTGAATTATTTGACACGGGTGCCACTGATTACGCAATTTGCGGCATGGGTGGCGAGCTTATAACGAAGATTATTGAAGATGCTCCGCATTTAAAATGTGAAAATGTAAACCTTATTTTACAACCTATGTCGCGGCAAGCGCATCTGCGTGAATATTTGTATACGCACGGATTTACCATTGACAGTGAACGCTACTCTTGTTCATCGGGCAAATATTACGTTTGCATTCGTGCTAGGTATACCGGTGAATACGCCTTGCTTTCCGATGTTGAATACGAGCTTGGACTCAATCATACGGTAGAGGATGATAGCTATCTTGGCTATCTTAAGACGAAGCATTCGGCGCTTTGCAGAGCTATTGACGGCAAGGGGGCTGAAAATGCGGAATATGAGCTTAAACTTAAAAAGGCTATAGAAGAAAGGCTTAGTTGAACGAATGACTGTAAATGAAATATACGCAAGAATTTGCGAGAGGATACCCGAGTCACTTGCGGAGGCGTGGGATAACGACGGACTTATGTGCTCGTCAGATGACTCGATAGAGGTAAAGCGTGCATTGATTACGCTTGACGTTACAGAGGAGATTGTCGATTACGCGGTTGCTAATGAATTTAATCTTATCGTTTCACACCACCCGCTTATTTTCCATCCGCTAAAATCAATAACTGAGAATTCGCACGTTTCGCGCAAGGTTATCAAGCTCATTAAGCACGACATCGCGGTTATTTCTCTTCACACCAGAGCTGATAAGGTAGAGGGCGGAGTTAACGATATACTTTGCGATATGCTGAAGATTCGTGACGCAGTACCCTTTGGTGAGGGCGAAATTGGCAGAATAGGAACTCTTCCGGAAGAGCTTACTCTCGAGGATTTTTCGTACTTGCTCAAGGGCTTGCTTGATTGCGACGGCGTCAAGGTTGCCGAAGCCTGTATTCCCGTTCAGCGCGTAGCGCTGGTTGGCGGAGATGGCAAGAGCCTGCTTGAAGATGCGATAGCGCTTGGCGCAGATACGTTCGTATCGGGTAGGATAGGATATAACATCATGGTTGAAGCAAATGAAATGGGTGTTAACTTGCTTGAGGCAGGACATTTCTTTACCGAGCATCCGGTGACATATTTCTTCCAGAATATTCTGATGCGCATTGACCCCGATATGTACGTAGAGGTAATCGACTCAAACAACATAAAACTAATATAATATTCTTTTGGCAAGCGCGTAAATCCTCGCGTTTGCCTTTTCTTTTTTAAATAACATCACGTTTTTTGAACATACTTACCAATATTTGCGCTTAAAAATTGTTAAATCGTTCGCTTGACAATGCCATAAAAAAAGTGTTAAAATAAAATATAAAAATATATTTGTAATTTTTAAGGAGATAAAAATGAGAAAAAGAAAGATTATAGCGCTTTTGCTTACGCTGTCACTTCTGCTGTCTTCTATGACGATTTTTGTAAGTGCTGCAGACGGTACGAGCGGTGCACAGGGTGATGATGCGCAGACTCAATCTAATGCGATGATTGAAACACTCGTGACTTCTAAGACCGGTAAGTTTAACGGAGTTGGAAGACCTATTTATGCTTCGGATTCCGTGGATGCAATCGTATTGAACTCTCTTAACGGTGTGACTACCGCTTTTACCTTAAACGGTAATGAAAAGGGTGGTTACGGCGTGCTTGAGGTGTACGACATTAAGTACGGCAGTGATGAATTTATGCGTATTAATCCAAGTATTGCAGGTCTTGAGGCTAATGACGATAAGATCCCCGGCAACGTATACTTTGGTATTAGCTCCGAGGCGTACGCCGAATATGCTATTGCTCGCGTTGTTGGTAATGTAAACGCCAGCATGAGCGGCGCAAGCGGATATTTTGTATATGACTTCGAGTTGGCCACCGAGTATCTTATTCCCGGTATGTCGTTTTCTCCGATCGTCAGAGCAGGCAAAGAGGGCTCATACTCTCTGGCCTCTATGAAGCATTTTTCACTTTCTGAATACGCCAGCTATATGGACGGAGCAAAGTGGGCACACTTCACCTTTATAGGCGATCTTAAGAACAACAAGGTGTATCTGTTTATCAACGGAAAGCTTGCAACATCGCAGGTGTTTATTTCCAGCTTCCCCGATGCGACTGCAGAGTACGATATGATTCGTCTTGAGGGCATGAGATTGGCTACGGGTAACGTAAAGGGAAATAAGGGTATGAACCTTTACATTGACAACGTTGCCACTCGTTTCTACGATGGTGATGACGGTACTGAAGCAGGACTTGATGCGGTAGTTGAAAATATGAATATCGCATCCTTCAAGGATCATTACAAGGATAAGGGTACGACGCTTCCTCCTGTTGCCAGCATAGACGGTGTGATATATAATGCTATTAGCGATGTTAGCTCAGCTCTTGGCATTAGCGCAGATACTCCTTACCAGGTTGATATTTTGAGAAAGTTTTCGGGAACCATTTCGGTTAACGCGGACGCTGTTATCAATACGCATGGATATGTAGATGCTAGTAGCTTTACCTTCGCAGATAGCGCATATTATGAGTCAGAGCATGGATATATTACTGTTGACGTACCTAATGCGGCTATTGCAAATGCTCAGTCGAAAAAGCCTTCTACATCATCGGAGTATTCTGCTGCTTCAAAATCAGGGGTTGATGGAAATATGGCAATAGGTGTATCCATGAATCCAAGCGACAGCGTTTTCGTTCTTTCAAACTTTGATAACGGCAGTAAGTGCGTTGAGTTTAACTATCTTACTACTTCAATAAACCAGATTGATATTGCTACGGGCGCCAACAAGGCTAATTACAATCTTTCTAAGTGCAGCTCTGGCGTATTCTCCTTTGACTTGGTGTCCTTCTCTGAAAACGTAAAGGGCAACTACTATCTCTTGTTCAGAAACTCAGGCCCTAACGGCTATGGTACGACTAATTTATCTACCTTGCTAAAAGGTGTTTCTACAGGTGAGGTAGCACAGATTACAATTGCCTACGGTTTAAAGAGCGGTACCGAATATTATTATCGTATATACCGTAACGGCATTAAGATTGTTAACACTACTATTACGATTGCTGATTCGGGAATGTACTTTGAGGCACTAAGATTGTTCCCAACCGGTGGACATATAGGTATTGACAATATCTACTCTGTCGTAACTAACGAAAACGTCTTTGACGCAGACGGTAATCTCCTTGATGCATACAACCAATTCAATAAAGAGGGCTATAGCAAGCTCACACTCCCGAACGTTGCGACTATTGACGGTGTTGAGGCAACCACTGCAGGCACCGCAACCGAAATACTTAACAAAAACGCTTTGGTTTATCAGCAGTACGTAAATGTCAAGCACAGCTTTACCGGTACAATCAAGGTGTCAGTAAATGCTATTATTGAGACTAACGGTTTTGTTGGAATTGATAGCTTCATATTTGAAGATGGCGTTGAGTACGTAGAGGTCGGTACTAAGATTATTTCGAAGACAGCACTTAACTTGAATGACACCTTGACTATGGAGTCATATCCGTCATCCGGAACAGGTAAGGGTGTATTTACCTTCCCACTTGAATATGCTGCAACTGAAGATAATGAATGGATTTCCAGCGTTCAATTTAACCGGAAAAACGATGTTTATTACACGGACATAAGCTCTGTAAGGAATGCTTATGACGGCTCTAAGTACTACAGATTGACTGTAAATCCGAATTATTTAGCCAATAGTAATAAGACCGATACTGACACTTATGTAAACATTTCTTCGGGACTTACTTACAGTGTTGATGCAAGCGCAGGAACGGTTAAAGAGATACTTGCCACTGCTAACGAGGAGTATTACGTATTCGACGTTGACCTCTCGACCGAAGGTCAGTTCTTTAGAGGATTTAATATTATCTGCACACCTGCGTGGGTAGATGCCAATGGCAATCGTCAGGGCAAAGCGGGCGAATACGCTAGCACCGGTGGTTTTTCAGTAGCTAATTATGTAGATGCGGATTACAAGGGTTGGTTCCATCTTACTATTGTCTGCGATGTTAAGAATAATACCCGTCACATATATATAAACGGTGAGCATAAGGGCACTACTGATTTTGCTAACACTCTTTTATCAGATATGAGTTCGGTTGTAGGTATTAAGGTTTTTGCACTAAGACTTAACACCCCAAGTGGCAGAACTCTTTACGAAGATGCAAATATGAACTTTGCTAATCTTTCTCTTCGTTCCTTCGATGCTTCGGAGACGGCTCTTACAAGTGCTGTTGCAAGTAAGAGTTCACTTACATCTTGGGATAAGAATCATGTTGGTAAGGCGGCTGAAGGGGAAAAGGCTATCGTTGCAAGTGTAGACGGCAAGGCGTTCTCTAACGTTGATGATGCTGTTCAGTACGCAATGGATAATAAGTCTAAGAACCTTTCTATATACGGTGAGTATACGAAGGTAATGAAGATTGAGCACGATATTAAGATTTACGTGATGCAAGGTGAACTCAAACATATCTCAAGTACTCATACCGCTGAAGAAAACGGCGACGGACTCTACACCTTTACGAAAGCAAATAGTAAAGAAGTAAGCACGGTTTACGTTGTGTACGATAAGTTTGCTTTCTTAGAGAGTAACGGTGCCAGCGGTTACGAGACATTGCAATTTGCTAACGGTTCATTGTTTGAATACGATACTGACAAGATTGTAGCGAGCAAGGAATATGAGGGCAAGCTCTATACATTCACAGGCAAATGGATGTATGAGACTGCTGATGGAGCGAAGGAATTTATAGGAAAGATTACGGCTGACTGTAACTATAAATGCTTAATTCCACAGTATGATACACAAGATTTACCTAATTCCAATGGTACGAGCGGCTCACTTGACAACGCGCCTGCTAAATCTGTTCCAATTCTTAATAAGGCAGGAATTGAGTATAGATTTGAACTGCTTCAACAGATGCGCTTCACTGTTAAGTTTAATGCTTTAGATACTCATATCTGCGAAGTGCGCTGATGCGCATAAGGCATTACGCTTGCTTTTTGTGAGTGTTTGACATGTTAGTTTAATAAATAAGATAACTGAGGCATTGTGCTAAAAAAGCGCAGTGCCTCTTTAAAATACTAAAAAATCGAGGAGCAACACTTTTTCTGCTTTATTCCTCGATTTTAAATTTTATTGGATTTTTTGGTTGCAACGCGTTGCCATGCGTATTTATCCTATAATTTATATTATAGTAGATTAAAGCGCGTTTCCGTTACCGTCAAAGAGAGGTAATTTCTGAAGATAAATAATATCGTCACGTTTGATAGCATCTCCTTCGGCAAGAATTGCCATCTTACCGACAACTGTGCCCCCTGCCTGCTCAACGAGATTCTCCATTGAGAGAAGCGATCCGCCGGTGCTGATTACGTCATCAACTATAAGTACTCTCTTGCCACGAAGAAAGGCTGCGTCGTCACCGTCAAGATATAAGGTCTGACGCGCTGCGGTTGTTATAGACTGAGTTTCGCATTTTACTACGTCCTTCATGTAGAGCTTTACGGACTTTCTTGCCAGAACGTATCTGTTCTCGCCTGTGATACGACTCATTGCGTGAATGAGTGGAATGCCCTTTGATTCAGCAGTAAGTAAGCAATCATGCTCGGGTGCTATTTTACACAGCTCCTCAGCACATTTTTCAGTAAGCACTACGTCACCGAAAAGCACGAATGCACCAATATATAGATTTTCACCAATTGGGCAGAGTGGTAAATCTCTTTCCAAGCCTGCGACGTTAATTCTGTATACCATATTTCCTCCGTGTATAAAAATAAATATTCATATTTAACACTAAGATTAGTATACAACAAAACGCCAAAATTTGCAATACCTTTTTAAAGAATATTTTGCCCTTCTTTAGATATAAAAGTCGTGATTGCCGATGGTATAAGCGTACGTGCGATTGTTTACAATCCAATTTGACTGTGCTGTCACCGGGTTTAAGAAAAACATAGCATTGTCTGTAAGCGACGTACCCTCAAGACAGATTTTCGCCGCGAGAATTGATGTGTATGACGGCTCTTCGTATATTCTGCCGTCTAAAATGGGACTGAACTGAACTCCGTATTTTCTGTCGAAAATCACGCTGTAAATAGTATTGGGATACTGATTTGATTTAACACGGTTGAGTATTACGTCGCCAACCGCAATCTGTCCGAGCAGACTCTCGCCGTTTGCCTCAGCATTGATAATTTTCGAGAGCCAATACACCTCGTCCTCGCGGTAATATGAAGTGGCATTTTTTAAAGGCGTGTATTTGCCGACGACGTTGATATTTCTGTCAGTCTTTGACATTTTCAGTCCGAGCGCGCGACATAATGCCTCACCGGTTACGTACATTTGACCGTTCGACATTAGAATTGCAGGTGAAAAGCTAAAGAGCGTGCGCCCATTTGCATACATGACGTAACCACCGTCAGTTATCTGGATTTCAAGTCCCTGCATTTTAACTACCGCGGTTTTTGTGTTGGGATTATAGTTGTAGCTTGTAGTAGCTGTTTTCTCACAAAACTCCTTTAGCGGCAGATATGTAATACCGTTTACACTTATAGCTTTTATTGAACTGCTTGTGCCGTTGATGCTTATTGGTGTTGAGTCGTATTTCCATAGGTATCTTGTCGGTATACCCGGTAGATTGTAATGAACCTTATCGTTACTGAGCGTTACACCGGGCATACTCAGCGCTGACGTATCGGTGTTTGACACAACGCCATTATTATCGGAGCTTAAGCTTAACACATTTCTGTTTGTATGTATACCGCTTAGGCTAAGACATATTGCAAGAGTGGATACGCCTGCTCCTATTTTGTGGTAAATAACCTTTCCACCTATTGAATTTTTTTCCTTCATTCATACCTCCTTTGCTACCTCATCATTTTTGTAGCAGGTATATTCTAACACATTTTGCTTGCTTGTTTCAATGCAAAATTTCTGCTAAAAATGTGTACATTTGACTTATATGCCTCGCTCTGCCAAAAATGTAAAGAAAGTAGTTTAAATTCGACAAGGTTTGGCAATACTAAGGTTACAAATTTAACACGGGTGAGGGGATATGCGTACAAACAAGGTAGAAATTTGCGGTGTGGATACTTCAACTCTTGTGGTGTTAACCGAAGATGAAAAGCGCGATTTGCTAACTAAAGTTAGAAAAGGAGACCGCCACGCGCGTGAAAAACTGATACTTGGCAATCTTCGACTGGTGCTTAGTGTAAGCGGAAAATTTAATCCTAAGCGGGATACGGCGGAGGACTTGTTCCAGGTGGGCGTGATAGGATTGATAAAGGCAATAGATAACTTCAATCCTGATTTTAACGTGAAATTTTCGACTTATGCAGTGCCAATGATTATAGGTGAACTTAGGCGATATCAGCGTGACAATAATTCAATTAGAGTTTCAAGAAGCGTGCGTGATTTGGCTTATAGGGCGCTTCAAATTAAAGAAGAGGTTTCAAGCAGGGAACAGCGTGAGGCAACTCTTGATGAAATCGCGAAGAAATTAGATGCAAGTCCGCGTGCCATCGGTGAGGCTATGGAGTCGGTTGTAGAACCTATTTCTCTTTTCGATAGCGTATACGGAGACGGCGAGGATAAGATGTTCGTGATCGATAAGCTTGCTGATGAGAGCGATTCTGAGGAGAGCTGGGTGGAGAGTATATCATTGAAGGAAGCTTTGAAGAAACTGAGCGAGCGTGAGCTTGGTATAATACGCTTGCGCTACTTTAAGGGGAAGACGCAGATGGAAATCGCAGCAGAAATTGGAATATCGCAAGCGCAAGTTTCACGTCTTGAAAAAGCAGCGATTGACAAAATGCGCAAATACATGTAAATAGTGGCTTTCGTATTTTGGAATAAATCTTCGTTTCCTCGCTCGGCGTACCCTCGTACGCGGTCGCTCGTCAGCCAAAGATTTCTTTTCAAAATACGTTTGCCACTAGGTGTAGGTATCTTGGTTTAGGCATAAATCTTCGTTTCCTCACTCGGCGTACCCTCAAAAGCAACTTGCATTTAGACATAAATTTCTATTACTCTGCTTTCATAAAAAAAGGCGCTCGTTTCGGAGCGCCTTAAGCATTTAGCCTTGATATTCAAAAATTTCAATCACACCGTTAGTTGTCGCGTTGGTTGCCACGCATTCGTCAAGCGCAATCACCTCAGTGGACGAATACCTTTCAAGGAGTGATGTTAGTATGTCTTTTAGACTTTTTTTACCACCAACTACTATCCTTTTTGCAGGTATTGAAATAATATAATTTACCTCATTATATAGAATTACACCCATATAGAAGCTATAAAGCTCGTTTTCTGTTGCTTTTAGGAGGTTTTTCAGCACTCTTACCTTGAATAGCGCGTCATTGATTCCATGCTCACGACAGTAATCGTACCCCTTGAATAAATACTCGTTATCAAGACTGACTGCGTTTAGGTCAAATGAACCTTTAAGTATTGTTCCCTCAAGCAATGTTGCAATCATTTCGCCCGTCAGCATAGTCTTAAAATCAGTGATTTGTCCGTTGCTTATCGTTACGATTTTGGAGTGTGAACCGGGCAAAACGTATACTCCGTCATCGCCGCCTGCAATACCAAAGATTTCGGTTTCCTCACCGCGCATAATATCTATGTTGCAAAGACTTTCGGCATCAGTTTTTACACCGCTGATAAACACGAATGGGATATTACTTATGTCCTCGAGCACAACCTCACGCATAGCATTGTGAAGCTCGCTTAAACCTGCGGGCGTTTTGATGTGCTGGATTTCCATAAGTCCATGCTCGCTTGTAATCATGCCTGATGCTAAGATTTTTGCTATATCAGAATTTTGTATCTTGTGCTTTTTAAGCAGCTCAAAAATAGCGTCTTTAATAGCTACTCTAAGCTTTTCGCGATTGCCGATGCTTGCCTTTGCACCAAACGGAATAAAGACCTTGTCAATCACCTTTTTATCCACTACTAAATTGACACGGGTATTGGTTGTACCGCCGTCAATCGTTATGTAATTTGCCATTATGCACCTCACATCTATTGCTATTTTTGTGTACTTTTGTTTACAAATTTTCGGTTGCGCACGCTTCAACCTTAAGGCCTTTTTTGTATCGCTCCATGTACTGATTAAATCCTATTACATCGTTTTCATCCGGCTCAAGTGTAACGCGACAGCTGTCGTTAAATGCATATCGGTCAAGATAGTCAGGGAGAGTAAGTGACTCCTTATTCATCATATATGAAGCAAGAAGAGCCATTCCGTAAGGACCGCCTTCACCCGCAGCCGCCATACAAGTAATAGGAACATTACAAGCTGCTGCCATATATCTTTGACACACAAGAGGGGTCTTAAAGAGCCCACCGTGACCGGTTAACGTGTCAATTTTAACTCCTTCACTCTCGAGTATATTCATACCCAATCTGAGTGTTGCCAGAGTTGCGTATAGTTGTGAGCGTAAAAGGTTTGCGAGTGTGAAATTGCTTTCGGGATTTCTTACAACTAGGGGTCTGCCGCTATCGAGGTGAGTGATTCCCTCGCCCGCCATGTAATTGTAGGTAATAATGCCGCTGCAATCCGCTTCGCCATTTAAGGAATGCTGATATAGTTTAGTGTATAGCTCGTTTGCCGTTACTTCCTTTCCGAACAGCCTTAACATTTCGTTAAACAGCGATACCCATTTATTCATATCGTTAGTGCAATTATTACAGTGTACCATAGCCACCGTGTCAGCTGCAGGTGTCATAACAACGTCTATTTCCTGATATACCTTCTCAATAGCCTTTTCAAGCACAACCATAGAGAAGATTGACGTGCCGGCGGAAATATTACCCGTTCTGACTCTTACCGAATTGGTTGCAACCATACCTGTGCCTGCATCGCCTTCGGGTGGTGCGAATGGAGTATCTACCTTAAGCATATTGTTAAGTCGCAAAGCACCCTCTTTAGTCAAACTGCCTGCATTCTCACCTGCAACCAAAACCTTGGGTAAAAGCTGGCGAATATTCCAAGGCATATTTTCTGTTAGCTTCTCGAACTTTAGAAGCATTCCCTCGTCGTAATTCTTTGTTTGACTGTCGATGGGGAACATTCCGGATGCCTCACACACACCGATTGCGTTTACGCCTGTGAGCATATAATGCACGTAACCTGCGAGTGTGGTTATATGCGCAATTCTTGAGACGTGCTCCTCGCCGTTAAGAATTGCTTGATACAGGTGCGCGATGCTCCATCTTTGCGGAACATTGAATCCGAAAAGCTTTGTGAGCTTGTCAGCGGCTTCGGCTGTAATAGTGTTTTGCCAAGTGCGGAAGGGCACCAGTAAATTCCAATCCTCATCAAATGCTAAATATCCGTGCATCATACCCGAAATACCTGCGGCTCCAACCGTGTCCGTACAGTCGATGCCGCCAAGAGCCGTGCGCAAGCCATCCCATACACTGTTAAGCTCGTATGTCCATATTCCGTTTTTAAAATCGCTGCTCCACGTATAGTCTCCCGAAGAGATGGGTTTACAATTTTCGTCAATTGCTACTGCTTTAATTCTTGTTGAGCCAAGTTCAATTCCTAAATATGATTTTTTCATAAGACCTCTTTATAGTCATTTTGATATAGTTGATTTCTTACAAATATCGTCTAATTGTCAACATTTGTTGTCAAAATCGAATATTTACCGCTTTTTAAAAGTGTAGATAGTTCGCTATCAGTCTTTGGCAACGTATCGCTGAGAATTCCACCGCGCCCCGCATCCTCCGGTCTGTGACAATCGGAGCCGCCAATTTTTATGAGGTGTGAATTTCGCTCGGCAAATTCTTGTGCTGACGAATTATTGTTTTTGTGGCGGGCGTGTGTATTTGCTATCTCAACTCCGTCAAGAAGATCTGCGTTAGCGGGAGTACAAATTTCTCTAAAAGGATGCGCTTGAATGATAAGTGTGCCTGTGCTCTTTGCAATAGAATAAAAATTCTTAAGCCCCATTTTCATTACTGCATCCAAATCGCAGAGTAGATTATCGGGATAATTAAAAATCAAATAATCGTTTGGGTCGGAGTCAAATCTTATTTCAGCGCCGCGGTACACTATAATACCGTGCTTTTCAGCCGCCGCCTTAACATTTTCATAACCCTGAATGAATTTTCTAAATCCTTCCTCACCATTAGATGAGTCGAGCAACTCCTTAAATGTTGTTCTGTTTGCGTGGTCTGTTATTGCTATTGCGCTATATCCGGCTTCGGCATATTTCTCAACTATCATATCTGCCGTCATAACGCTGCATGCACTTGAATATTTTGTGTGTATGTGTAAGTCGATCTTGTACATATCAAACCTCGCTTTTATGAATATTTGCAGATTGTGTTTCGATCCCGGGAACAATGTACGGTATCATTTCAACAGTATTGTAACACATGCCGGTGGAAAAGTAAATGCTTTTTTGCTATTTGCAATTGACAAATCGAAAAATACTTTTCGGCACATTTTAATAAAATCCTACAGGGTATTGCAAAACGTTGGATTTAATGTTAAAATAAAGTTGTTACAACATTTTAGGAGAAAAATTATGAAGAAGCTTTTAGTGATTTTTTCGATAGCTTGTATGACGTTTATGTTCTCGTCCTGCGACTTAATTTTTGGTGAGGACTGTGCGCACGTGGACTTCGACGCAGATACATTGTGCGATACCTGCGGCGAAGCCTTCTACACAATAGATGACAAACCGTGTGAGCATAGAGATGCAAACGATGACGCACTATGCGATAAGTGTGATGAGAGCTATGAGGACGGAGTTGACGTTAGTGGCGGATCCGGCAACGGCACAGGCAACGGAACGGGCAATAACTCAAGCGAGAATCCCGGCGAGAATCCCGGCGAGAATCCCGGTGAGAACCCCGGCGAGAACCCCGGCGAGAACCCCGGTGAGAACCCCGGCGAGAACCCCGGTGAAAATCCCGGTGAAAACCCCGGAAACAATCCTGCCCATGTACACGAATTTGTTTGGGATTTTGCACAGAGTCAATATTTAGCAACCCCTGCAGATTGCGAAAATGCGGCTACGTATTATTACTCCTGTGAGTGCGGCGAGGCAGGTACGATGACCTTTGAGTACGGTCAGCCTGAGCATAACTACACTTCGAAAAATACCGATAGTGATTATCTTGTATCAGCGGCAGATTGCGAAAATGCGGCTAAATACTATTATTCTTGCTCATGCGGCAAGAAGGGTGAGATAACCTTTGATGACGGTGAACCCTTAGGACATAGTTACGTTACGAAGGACACATCCGAGGACTACTTTGTATCAGCGGCTGATTGTGAGAACGCGGCTGTATACTACTACTCCTGCTCTTGCGGAAAGAAAGGTACCGAAACCTTTACCGACGGTAATCCTCTAGGTCACAGCTACACCGTAAAGCAAGTGGACGAGAAGTATTTTGCTTCTGCTGCTGATTGCGAGAACTCCGCTAAGTATTTCTATTCTTGCTCTTGCGGAAAGATAGGTGAGTCAACCTTTGATTACGGTGAGCCACAGCACAATTATAAAGAATATTCGTACGACTCCTCGCATCATTGGTTTGAATGCAAAGACTGTACTGAAACTACGGGATACGCAGAACACAGCACTGACGATTCCGGCTACTGTACGGTATGCTCGAAGCCCATAAAGGATACGAAGGGAATTACTTATAGTCTCTCCGCTGACAAGACTTATGCTAGAGTTATGAGCTATTACGGAGACTCTAAGAGAATTATAATAGCAGATACTTATGAAGGCGTCCCGGTAACTACTATTTTCTCAGAAGCGTTTAAAAACAAGAACATCACCTCAGTTTTAATCCCCAATAGTGTTACCGACATTAATTCCTATGCTTTCAAAGACTGCAGGCAACTTTCTGAAGTGATTATGGGTAATGGCGTTAAGAAGATAGGAGGAAGTGCCTTTTATAATTGCACAAAGCTTAATGATATAGTCATACCCGATAGCGTGACTATTATTGACAATTATGCGTTCTATGGTTGCGGCGGTCTTAGTGGTGTTATCATACCCAACAGTGTCACGACTATTGGATCTAACGCATTCTATGGATGTGTTTCCTTAGCAAGTGTAGTTATTGGAAATCAAGTGTCGGTTATCGGCTCACACGCATTTTACGGTTGTACAACACTTAAGGACGTTTACATTTCCGATATAGTGAATTGGTGCAGCATAAAATTTGGAAGTAATATAGCAAACCCGTTATACTACGCCACCAATCTTCACCTAGAAGGTAACCTTGTAACCGACGTTATCATACCGTCGCACGCTACTAAGATTGCAGACTACGCCTTCTACGGATACAAAAATCTCGTAAGCGTCAGTATG
Organism: Eubacteriales bacterium; assembly: GCA_045629765.1. GTDB lineage: Bacteria > Bacillota > Clostridia > Oscillospirales > CAG-272 > UBA1740. Next base: position 8,422 of record JAZQRW010000183.1, on the reverse strand, counting down.
CAAAACGGTATATCTGAAATAGGCAAGGAGGTATTCTACGAATGTAAGTCACTTACAAGCGTGACTATTTCAGATAGCGTTGAAGTTATTGGTGAGAAGGCATTTTATAATTGCACCTCTCTTACAAAGATTGACGTGTGGTATGACAACGAGCATTATACGTCTAGTAACGGTGATCTTTATTCCAAGTATGGCAACACTCTTATCCAGTACGCTATAGGAAAAACCGATACAACGTTCAACGTTCCGAATTGCGTTGATGAAATCGCTGACTACGCGTTCTATAACTGTAAAAACCTTGTTAGTGTAAATATACCCGCTAGTGTCAATTTCATAGGCACAGCCGCATTTAGTGAATGCTCAAATCTTGAGGGTGTAACTATGGCAAACGGAGTAAATATAATTGCAGCCAGCGCATTTAGAAATTGCACAAGCCTTACTGAAATAATCATACCTGATAGCGTTACCGAGATTGGCGATTTTGCCTTTAGTAGCTGTAAGAGTATTGTTAGCGCAACTATCGGAAATGGTGTTACGGCTATTGGCGGCAGGGCGTTTGATGCCTGCACGTCACTTACAAATGTAGTTATCGGAGAGGGTGTAAAGAGCATTGGTGTTTATGCCTTTAACGGTTGCTCAAGGCTTACGAGCATCAAATATATTGGCACACAGGAAGCGTGGAACGCTATAACGAAGGGTGACAATTGGAGGCATGGAGTACCATCAAGCTGTACAGAAATATATACCGAAGAATAAACAAACAGAGAGGGAAGCCTTGCGGCAACCCTCTTTTTGCGCGCAAAGACAAGGGTTTAAGCACACTTTTTGTAAGAATTATCAAGCAATTTATGTACACTGTTGAGAAAATGTAACAAACTTTTTCGTTAATATATATAATTTTTAGTATACATATTGAAATGCCTATACGCGTATGCTATAATATTATAGCAAGATATTTTATATTGCGGGATTGCGTCTTTTTTTGTGTGATTTGTCATAAAATATAACGAATTTGCTTGAATAGCGCAATTTAAGTTTGATATACGTAATCTATATTGCAAGCGGATTGCTTACGGTCATAGCGGTGTATTTTTACGGTACCTTGGCTTATAACTTTCTTTGCTTGCGTCGATTAAATAAAAAAGAAGGATGGAAAAATGAGAAAAACACTTCTGTTAGTAATTTTGATGCTTATTGCTATAGTTTCAATAGCATCGTGTAAGAAGGAGTCGTGTCAGCACGTGGACGCAAATGACGATGCGCTTTGCGACCTTTGTGACGAGAGCTACACTGACGGCGACGAGCATACACACATCTGCGATAAGAAAGTCATCGATGATGCTTATCTTGTAACGGCTGCAGATTGTGAGAACGTGGCTATCTATTATTATTCATGCGCATGCGGTGTGAAGGGAACTATGACGTTTACATACGGTGAACCGCAGCATAATTATGAATTACAGGTAGTAGAGCCTCAGTATTTTGCTTCTGCCGCTGATTGCAACAGTCCGGCTAAGTATTATTACTCCTGCGCTTGCGGAGATAGGGGTACGCAAACCTTTACATACGGCGAAGTTTCTCATAATTTTGTTGAGCAGTATATTTACAATGAGAACTACTTTGTTTCTGCAGCGACTTGTACGACTCCCGCTATATACTACTACTCCTGTGCGTGCGGCGCGGTTGGAACCGAGACGTTTGAATACGGCGAGACGACGAAGCACGTTTATAATCAGCAGAAGGAAGAGTCCCGATATCTTGTATCTGCAAAGTGCGGTGAGCGTGCGACGTATTACTACTCGTGTGTTTGCGGTGCAGTAGGCACTAAGACCTTCACATCCTCTTCGGTTGTGGAGCACAAATATGATAAAGAGGTTATAGATAGCAAATATCTTGTTTCTGCAGCGGATTGTGAAAATGCGGCAACGTATTATTACTCATGCTCTTGCGGTAAGGCGGGTACTGAGACCTTTGAATACGGAGAGCCGTTAGCGCACAGCTATACCGTTGAGAATACTGACAGTAAATATCTTGCCACCGCCGCAGAGTGCGGTACTGCAGCGACATATTACTATTCATGCGTATGCGGTGAGATGGACGCTGAGGAAAATAGGCAGACATTTAGCTATGGCGATGCTCATGGCTATACTGAACAAAATGCGAGTGCGGCTTATCTTGCAGTTGACGCAGATTGCGAAAATGCAGCAACCTACTACTACTCCTGCACTTGTGGTGCGGTTGGTAAAGCAACGTTTAGCTACGGTGAGCCTGCGGGACATAAATACTCTGCTACGGTTATCAATCCTTCGGCTAAAGAGGACGGATATACGGAGCATACTTGTTCCGAGTGCGGTAACTTTTACGTAGATACATTCGTTGTTCCTGTAGATTTTGTAATTACATCTGAAAACAAGGATGAAATAGGATACATCGGCACTGAGGGTGAAGAGCTTGTAATTCCGGCTATATTTAAGAAAGATGGAACATGGTATAGAGTAACGAGCATTGAAGCTTATGCGTTCTCCAGCTCTACGAACCTTAAGAGCGTTGTAGTACCTGAGAGTGTTGTTAGCATTGGTGAGGGAGCATTTATGGATTGCTCTTCACTTGAGAGCATTACGCTTCCGTTTGTTGGCGATAGTGTTAAAACATCAGACGATGCATATCAGTATCCATTCGGATATATCTTTGGCACATGGTTCTACGATGGCGGTGTTGAGACCGAACAGAGATATCATGGCGTGAGTTCAAACTATACCGCTACCGGCGTATACTATATTCCTGCGAGCCTTAAGTCAGTTACTGTAACAGGCGGCAACATTCTTTACGGCGCATTCTGGAATTGTACCGGTCTTACCAATGTAACTCTGCCAGACGACTTGACGGCAATCGGTTCATATGCCTTCTTTAATTGCACCGGTCTTAAGAGCATAACTATTCCTGAGCGCGTAAATGAAATCAACAATGCTGCCTTCAAAGGATGTACTTCACTTACCGACGTGACAGTGCCTAACAGCGTTACAAGCATTGCAATGGGTGCATTCGCAGGTTGTACCTCACTTGAGAGCATCACGCTTCCGTTTATCGGCGGTTCTAATAAGACCTCGAGCGATGCTTTCCAGTATCCCTTAGGATTTATTTTCGGCAATGATAGCACAGCCGGAGGAGTTGCGACGAGGCAGACTTATTACGGTGCCGGTGGAAAAACTCTTACTAACAATATATACTATATTCCCGCAAGCCTTAAGTACGTTACTGTAACAGGTGGCAATATCCTTTACGGTGCATTCTATAATTGTACAGGTCTTGTTGGTGTAACCTTGGGTGATGGCGTATCAATAATCAACTCTTACGCGTTCTACAACAACACTGCTCTTACAAGCGTAGTGATTGGCGATGGTGTAACAAGCATTGCTGCGCAGGCATTCTCCGGTTGTTGTAATCTTTCAAGTGTGACGCTCGGAAGCAGTGTAACGAGTATCGGCACTGAAGCCTTCACGGGTTGTATCAGACTTGTTGAAGTAATAAACAGGTCATCACTTGAAATCACTAAGGGAGCAAGCACGTACGGTGCTATTGCTACATATGCTCTTGAAGTGCATTCGAATGATAGCAAGGTAGTTAATAAGGATGGTTATCTGTTCTATACTTTTGACGGTGTAAATTATCTTGTAGCTTACTTAGGCAAGGATACTGCGATTACACTTCCGCTTAGCTTTAACGGACAGAATTACGTAATCAATAAAAATGCTTTCAACAATTGTGATAAGATTACTAGCGTTGTAATCCCTGACCGTGTAACGGGCATTGGCTATTACGCATTCTACGGCTGCGACGCTCTTACTGAAATTACCATCGGAAAGGGTGTAGCGAGCATTGACAATCGGGCATTCTACATTTCCACAAAGCTTGCTAACATTACCGTTGACGACGGTAACCAATACTACAAGTCTATTGACGGTAATCTTTACACCAAGGATGGCAAGACCTTAGTCAGCTACGCTATAGGAAACGGACGGACGAGCTTCACTATTCCCGACGGTGTAACCGCAATAGGAGACTATGCGTTCTATAATTGCACGACACTTACAAGTCTTACCATTCCTGATAGCGTAACAAGCATCGGCGAGTATGCGTTCTTTAAGTGCACCAAGCTCGCGAGTGTTGATCTTGGCAATGGCGTGACAACCATTGGAGATAACGCGTTCCGCGGATGTGAGGCTCTTACGAGCTTGACTATTCCCGATAGCGTAATCCGTATTGGAAATTATGCGTTCCGCGAATGCACGAAGCTTGCGAGTGTGACTATCGGTAAGGGTATAACCGAGATCGGTACTCAGGCATTCTATAAGTGTTCGAAGCTTGCAAGCATTCAATACCTTGGTACTGAAGAAATGTGGAACACTATAACAAAGGGCGATAGTTGGAACAAAGAAGTTGCCGCAGATTGCCAAATTACTTATACTGAAGAATAAAAAACAGAGAGGGAAGCCTTACGGCAACCCTCTCATATTTTTGACTATTTACGCCATTTCGGAAAACTTTTATTTTCATTATTTCTTGCTAAAAAAGCAACGCCGTGAATTTGACGTTGCTTTTTAATTTACGCCGCCTTGGGCTGCGCCTGCCCGTTGGCAGCATTCAGCATATTCTCAATAAATATTCCATAACCCTCAGTAGAATTCGTCACCATAACGTGAGTAACTGCTCCTACGAGCTTGCCGTCCTAAATTATCGGGCTACCCGACACGAGTGTGGTCAAGTAGGGACAACCCATTTTTACAATTTTTTGACTGTTTTGACACTGTTTGTTAAGAAAAAACTTCTTTATTGCAGTATTTTAGCTCATTTCGCCACTCAAACGAATGTCAAAGGGCTCTGTTTCTTGTTTTTTAACTTTTTTAACGCAAGGAATCCCTTGGACGATTCCTGTTAAAGTTAATAATTTTCTTTTGTTACTTCGATATAGTTCTTGATAGCTTTTGCGAAGCTTCTTCCGAGACGAATCATCATATCGGTAGAGATTTTGTTGTTTTCCGTACCGAAATATGCGGTTTCGAGAGTAAATGCAAGATCACACTCTTCACGCAGGTTCATCGAGCAACTGAAATTTGAGCATGGTTGATTCCAACGATCATTTTTCTTTTCGTAAACGATATCGGTACGAGAAATCTCTTTTTGCAGGATATCGGAAAATCGCTCATATTTATCCTGCTTTTCTATCATGTGTCTCACGATAAAAACATTATCGTGTATTCCGCCCTTATGCCAAGGAGCGTGAAAATCAAATCCGAGATGACAGCCATAGCGATCGGCATATTTGATAATCGCGTCGATCTCGGGATAGATCGGATTCTCGGTATAGTCGCGGTTATGGTCGTGTGGTGTGCGATCCTTACCTTGATCTCCGTCAATCACTCCATCGTAATCGACAAACGGAACAGCTAAAATCATCGTGTTTTCTATCGGCGTGTCAATAAGCTCCCGCAACACTCCCTCAAGAACATAGCTACCGGTGCTTTCACAAGCATGGTGACGAGCGGTAAGGATAATGCTTTTCTGACCTTCTCCTAAGGTAATGCAAGGAACAGAACGACCTTTACGACTCTTGCATAGCTCGGTTGACTTGATGCCGTACTCTCTTAAAAAATCAAGGAAATGGTCGGGATGGTAGAGCATATTGTGTGCGAAATATACCTTCTTCTCATCTGAGCCAAAGCAATAAGTGAAGCTATCTTCGTCGGACGAATCGAGCCAATGCCATTTCTTAAGGTCGTGGCTGACTGCAGGTCCGAAGTGGCCAAGTCTATCCTTTTGCATGTTGAAGGTGAGTTCACGTCCCTCAGCGTTCTCAACGCAAAATGCCCAATAAAACCAATTCGAAGTATCACGAAGCTCATTTTCAAGGCTGATAACATCACCATTTATGGACTTTACGCATATGTTTCCGCCGGTAAAATTATTATGTATTTTCATCACAGTTCATACCTTTCCATTACTTTTGTGTATCGTTGGCCGCCCGCAAAAAGATTGGCGGCACGCAGAATTGTTTGTTCGAGATATACCTCAAGGAGTGTTTTTGCTCCGTTTCGTCCTGAACTGATTGTCGCCGCGACTCCCGCAGGACCGGACCCAACGATTACGTCATATGAGCAGTTATTATTTAACTGAATTTCGTATTTCATATTGCATCCTCATGAGAACGAGTCTGTCATTACATCAAGTGAGCTTATAACCTTTAATATGCTGGAGCTGGCGTATATCAAAAATGAGAAGAACGCGGTATTTGCCTTTTGATCTTCTCATTAGGACTTTGGTATGATCGGATAGAGCTGAATTGTATTGCCACCGTCAACGATCAACTCCGCACCCGTCGTGTTTCTTGCGTGAGCGGCAAAGTAGTAGACTGCATCTGCAACGTCCTCTCCAACTGCTACGTCGCCTATAGGTGTAAAGCGAGAGGGTACGTCACGGTAGAAATCGGGATTTTTCTCCCATCTGTCTGTTTTTATCATGCCGGGAAGGACCGCATTGACGCGAATTCCGTATTTGCCAAGATCAAGAGCAAGCGCTCTCATAAGTCCGAGCTGACCGCCCTTGGAGGCAACGTACGCCACTCTGTCGGGAATCGCGCGATAAGCGGTGTTGGAATTTACAAACACGATGTTTCCGCCACCGTTTTCCCTCATTCGTTTTGCGGCGTGCTCCGAAAGACAGTAGTTCCACACCACGTTGGTATTTATGACCTTCATCAAATCTGTCAGCGGATTTTCGAATATTTTCTGTCCAAGTCCTTGGTCGGCGGCGTTGAGCACAAGAGTCTCTACAAAAAGCCCGCGACTGTCAATATCCGCAAACATTTTTTCTACCGAAGTCTCGTCAACCGTCCTCTCGTCAAGTAAAGAATCGATATGATATCCTATTATCTCAACGTTTGGAAATTTCTCTCTGTATTCATTTTCCTTTGCGCGCACCTTCTCGGTGTTTCTGCCTGTGAAAATAACGTTATATCCCTTGGATGCGAATTTTTCAACAATGGCAACACCCGTGTTGATACACGCGCCCGTTATCAATACCGCTTTCATTTTTAGTTCACCTTATCGAATACTCTTACATAGTCGCAAATAAATGCGTCATCCTCAAATTCACCTTGAATCACAAAGGGAGGCTCCTCCGCCTCGCCACCTTCACCAAGTCTTTTGAAAGTTCCCTTCTTTACGGAGCGATAGCCCTGCACCTCGGTAGTGAGAAGAAGGAATTCGGGTACGTGAGAGACATGCTGATTGCAACGGGAGATTTCCTTGCCGTCGCAGTAGAATACATAGCCGTCCTCGCGCCAATCCATACCAAAAGTATGGAAGCCGTCCTCGGTTTCTTCAAGGTTGTATTTTACACGGCCGTCTTCCACAAATTGCTTGCCGTATCCGTTCATGATGTTGCCTGTGGTGGCTTTGCCGGACTTAAAGCACTCCATGATATCGCACTCGATGCCCGCCCACTCAGGCTCGATACGTGCGCCGATCGAGGGGGATTGCATCCAGAAGGCTGACCACATCACTTGGGGGTGCTTTTGAAACTTACAGCGGCACTCGTAATAGCCGTAGCGGTGTACAAATTTAGGTGTGGGGATCTCTTCAAATGGCCAGATGCCGTCCTGTCCCCAGGGATTGGAGCGTGCTGTGCACATATGGTCAAAGGTGTTATATCCCGTCTGCAGTTGAGGAGAAACATATCGTCCGTCGATTTCGGTACGGTGGAGTTCCACACATCCATCCTTAACAACAACGCCTTGATCGGTATAGGCATCAAAGCGTTCACCCCAGAACATCAAGCGAAAATCCCATTTTGTTCTATCAAGCTCGGTACCGTCAAATTCGTCCGACCAAACGAGCTTCCACTCGCTATCCTCGGGAAGATAACTCGATATGTGATCTTGTACTTCGTATTTTTTCATTTTTTATCTCCTTAAAAATAGAATTCTGTTTTAGCGGGGCGAATGTCGGTCAGTGCTCCCGTGTAATGGCGCAGATTATGCTCAACGTAGGGGTGCTTGAGGCACGCCTCTTCATTAAGTTCGATACCGAGCCCCGGCTTGTCGCCGATCTTTATACGTCCGTTTTCATAAACGAGGCTTTCGTCGGTCACGTCTTTTCTCCAATCCACATCGCTGTACATAATTTCAAGGATACAGAAATTAGGACAACAAGCGGCAAGTTGGAGCGTTGCCGCATTCGCGATGGGACCTGAGGGATTATGAGGAGCAAACGGAATGTAATTTGCCTCAGCGATAGCGGCTATCTTCTTCAGCTCCATGATACCGCCCGCGTGGGAGATATCGGGCTGAATGTAGTCGCAGGCTCTGCGACGGAAGAGCTCGTTGTAATCAAAACGGGTGTAGAGACGCTCACCGGCAGAGATTGCA
>JAZQRW010000182.1:0-2355 GCA_045629765.1 Eubacteriales bacterium | reverse complement strand
TGCTTTATCCGTTGCGGTATACAATCATTATAAGCGCATACTTACTCTTGAGCCTATCGGCAAAAGAAAGAGCAGAAAGAAAAATCAGATTGCGGCAACCGAGGACGCGGGAGTTGAGATACAGAAGTCGAACGTGCTCCTTCTCGGTCCTACGGGTGTTGGTAAAACATATCTTGCTCAAACACTCGCAAAGAGCTTCAAGGTGCCTTTTGCAATTGCAGATGCGACGACGCTCACCGAGGCGGGCTACGTCGGCGAGGACGTTGAGAATATTCTGCTTCGCCTAATTCAAGCGGCAGACTTTGACGTCGAGAAGGCAGAGCGTGGTATTATCTACATTGACGAAATCGATAAAATTTCAAGAAAGGGTGAGAACCGCTCCATAACCCGTGACGTATCGGGCGAGGGTGTACAGCAAGCACTCTTAAAAATTCTTGAAGGCACTACGGCTAACGTTCCACCTCAGGGCGGAAGAAAGCACCCCAATCAAGAATTTATCCAGATAAACACCAAGAACATACTCTTTATCTGCGGCGGAGCATTTGACGGCATTGAGTCAATCATTTCTCAGCGCAAGGGCACGTCGGCTATCGGCTTTGGCACGGAAAAGATTACCAAGGCTGAGAAGGAAAAGGCGGGCGCATATAAGGACGTGGAGGCACACGACGTAGTAAAATACGGACTTATACCCGAGCTAGTCGGCAGACTCCCCATTGTCGTAGCACTTGACAATCTTGATGAAGAGGCGCTCGTAAGGATTATTAAAGAACCTAAGAACGCGCTTGCAAAGCAGTATCAGAAGCTGTTTGCACTCGACGGCATTGAGCTTGAATTTGAGGAGGACGCATATCGCGCTATCGCTCACCTTGCAATTGAGAGAAAGACAGGCGCAAGAGGTCTGCGCGCCATAGTCGAGGGCATCATGCTTAAGCCTATGTACGAGCTACCGTCGGATAAGACCGTAGAAAAGGTTATCGTCAGCGCAGATTACGTAAACGGCAAAGCTCCTATTACCATAATCAGAAAGCCGATAGATGCTTCCCTGCTTCTTGAAGCATAAAAAAAGCCTATAGCTACCCATTTTCGAGTGGCTATAGGTTTTTTTATTTTATCTAATGCTCTTGCGATACGCAAGTGGAGATATGTCCATATACTGCTTAAAGATTTTGTGGAAATAATTGGGGTTACAGAAACCGATTTTCTCAGCAATCTCCGCCATAGAATCCTCGGTATTGCATAGCAAATTCATCGCCTCGTTTACACGCATACCGTTTATGTAATCAATAGGCGTTCTGCCAATCGAGTCCTTAAACATCTTGGTAAAATAATCGGGAGAAACGTTTATCATATCCGAGAGGCTCTCAATATATATCTTCTCGCAAAAGTGCGAAGATATGTACTCTACCACGGGACGAAGCCTTAAAACGTTGTGATATACAACGTGGTCGTCAAGCTCGTCACGATTGCCGAGGTAAAAACGCAACAGCGCTGTCATCATAAGATATATGCTGGCTCTTATCGGCAGCTTATAGCACACGTCCTTAGCGGTATACTCGTCGTACGCCTCCTGCATAAAGCGGGAAAGAATAAAGTGAACGGGATGTCCTTCGCCGAATACGGCAATCTTATTTCTCGACTGTATATAGAACATATAAAGGAGCTCTGTGTCAAAGCTCTGCATATTCTCCTCAAGAATGGAGGAGTTAAAAATCAGACCTCTGACCGCGCTCGTACCATCTACTGACTCGGCACGGAATACCATAGTCGGCGGTACGTAGAGAAAATCGCCCTTTGAAGCCTCGATATATTCAGTTCCTATCTGGGCTCTGATTTTACCGTTTGTAACCTGCACCAGCTCCATCGAGTCAGCGTGGCAATGCGTGTTAATAATTCTTCCCTCTCCAACCTCGCGATACATAGAAAACGGAAGAGTCGTATCTAAATTGTTCATCATTAAGTCCTCCGTTAATAGAATGTAGCAACCTCTTGTACGGGTCTTTCCGCTCTGATAATATCAGTAACGGTAAGCACGGGTCCGTTAGCGCGATAAAGCTTCGAATACTCCTCAGAGAGCTTACCCTCAACGATTACCCAATCGCGTGTTACAAGCTTTAAGCCCTTCATACCCTTAGCAACGACTCCTCGATACGCTATATCGTCGGCACAGCAGGTCATAATATGTCTGCCTATTGCAAAGTGTCCCGAAGGAAGCGACGGATCGGTGGCAACTATGCCCTTAAAGCGAACAGTCTTACCAACGTACTTATTAAACTCCTCGGTCATATCACGGTAGAAGTATGCAAAATCGTCGTCCTTTATTTCAATAACGCTCGCATTTATATCATAAGGAAGCGG
>JAZQRW010000181.1:0-6188 GCA_045629765.1 Eubacteriales bacterium | reverse complement strand
CTTTCAAATCAAATTTTAATATGCTATAATATTCTTGGGTGGTGAGCATATTGGATTTTGATATAATTTACTCCGATAGGAAAACTGTAGGAATAAGTGTAAAGGATTGTCGATTGATTGTCAGAGCGCCTAGAAAAATGCCAAAATGGAGAATTCTGAAAATCGTAAACGATCATCGACAATGGATCGAAAAGCATATAGAAATACAGCAGAACAGAGAAGAAAAGGTTGATAATTTAGACTCAGCGCAAATTAAGGCTCTTAAGAAATCTGCAAAGGTTTACTTTAAATCAAAGCTTGAATACTACGCCTCTTCGATGGGACTTAAGTATAATAGATTGACAATAACGAGCGCTAAAACCAGATTTGGATCTTGCAGTCAAAGCGGAAACATTTGCTTCTCCTATCGCCTTATGCTTTATCCCGAGCCTGCGCGAGAATACGTTGTTGTACACGAGCTTGCACACCTAATTGAGATGAATCATTCAAAGCGCTTTTATGCAATAGTCGCTTCTGTTCTGCCTGATTATAAAACTCGAAAATCATTATTAAGATAAATTCAACCCGCCTTAGACTAAATCTAAAGCGGGTTTGCTTTTTAGTATTCAAGTGTGTGTGATATAAGCTTGTTGCCCTCGTATACGAGCTTGAGTGAGAAGAATTTTGTGTCAGTATCGATAAGGCGCAGGAAGATTTTGTCACCCTCCCACATAGGAATATTGATTAGCCTATCCTTTTCAATCCATTCAAGAACGCCCTCGTCACATGTTGGATTTATTTCACCGTGAAAATCGCTCGATGTGAATAGGTGCATATATTCTGTGCCAAACTCATTAGACACGAAGGTAATGATTCCGCGATAATTTACTTTATCAAGAGTGAGCCCTGTTTCCTCATATACCTCGCGGCGTATGCAGTCAAAAGGTGATTCACCGGCTTCGAGCTTGCCGCCTATGCCTATCCACTTATCTTTGTTAGGGTCATTTTGCTTTTTGACACGGTGAATCATTAGGTACTTACCGTCGCACTCAATGTAGCAAACAGTAGTAGTTTTCATTAGCCCAGCTTAGCAAGAGAGGTCTTGATTCTTGCGATACTCTCGTTCTTGCCGATAACCTCCATGATTTCAGTAGCACCACCCGGGGTTGCCGACATGCCTGAAACTGCAATTCTTAAGCACCACATCAGCGTACCTGTCTTAATTTCCATCTTTTCAGCGATTGGAAGTAAGGAACTAAAGAGTGTGTCGTTATCGAAGCTGTTAAGTGATTCAAGCACGGGAAGTGCATTTGTAAGCACGCTCTTAACTATATCAAAATCAGCAATCTTGTTCTTCTTGTTAAGGAACAACTCTTTCTCGTATTCTGGGAGCTTTACAAAGAATGCAATCTTGTCGTTAATCTCGCTGAGCTTATTGAGTCTTGTGTGAAGCAGAGCAAGCATCTTCGTCTTGTCGATTTCGCAGGGAAGCTCTACGGTGAGGAATGGAGCAACCTTCTGACAGAACTCTTCGTATGAGAGCTTGTGAATATACTCGCTGTTAAACCATAAAAGCTTCTCAAAGTCGAAAACTGAAGGAGATTTTGATACGCCGTCAATAGTGAATTTCTGCTTTAATTCATCAAGATTGAAGAACTCAACCTCAGCGTTATCCTTAGGACACCAACCTAAAAGTGCGATGTAGTTTATAATAGCCTCCGGTAAATAACCGTCGTTGAGCAAATCCTGGAATGAAACAGCGCCATGGCGCTTAGAGAGCTTTGAGATTGAGCCGTCCTCATTTTTACCCATAAGAAGAGGTAGGTGTACGTAGGTAGGTCTTTGCCAGCCGTATGCATCATAAAGCAAAACGTATTTTGGAGTAGAGGTCAGATATTCACAGCCTCTTACAACGTGTGTAACACCCATGAGGTGGTCGTCTATTACGTGGCAGAAGTTATAGGTCGGGAAGCCATCAGCTTTAATTAAAATCTGGTCCTGAAGCTCGGAATTGTTCATAGAAATCTCACCGAATACGGAGTCGTAATATGACGTTACGCCCTCGGTAGGCATCTTCTGTCTGATAACGAAAGGCATACCCTTGCTAAGACATTCCTCAACCTCTTCCTTAGAGAGATTTCTGCAATGTCTGTCGTAACCGCCGGTCGCATCGCTCTCATGCAATTTCTCAAGACGCTCCTTTGTGCAGAAGCAGTAGTATGCGTAGCCCATATCAACGAGCTTCTTTGCATATTCCATGTAAATCTCTTTTCTTTCGCTCTGTACGTATGGACCTGCAGGGCCACCAACATCAGGACCTTCATCGTAGTTAAGTCCTGTAACTTTGAGAGTAGATTTAATAATATCGGTAGCACCTTCAACAAGTCTTTCACGGTCAGTATCCTCAATTCTGAGAATAAACTTACCGTTATCGTGCTTTGAAACGAGATATGAGTAAAGCGCAGTTCTCAAATTTCCGATATGCATATATCCTGTTGGGCTGGGGGCGAATCTTGTAGTCGTCATTATATTACCTCATTTTTGTATAAAAATATTTTTCCTGATATATTCTAACACAAAAATATTGTTTAGTCAATTATTTTTGTAAAAATGTGTGACATTAAAGGCGCTGATATAGTATAATTAAAGAAGATATAAAATTTATAAGGAGAGTTAGGATGTTTAAATCTTCCTTTTCCAAATATCTTTTAGCGTTCGTTATAATTATATTGATAAGCTTTGTTATGCTTTCCGGAATTATAACTTCAATGCTAAGGACTCACTTATCGGAAGATAAGGAAGAAAAGATGAGAATTGTTACTACTTCCTTGGCCGAATATTTCGAGAGTAAAGAGGACGTTAATAATATTCTCAATATAGTTCAGCTGGGTCCGGTAGACGCCTTGGTTGATATTATTACAATGGCTTTGGCTGCGGATTACGACTTTAATATAATAATAACCGATGAGCAGGGGAAAATTTTACTTACTACCTTTAAGAGAAATGATGATGGCAGTCCCGCAATAACTCATATTCCCGGCGATCTTGGAGTTATAAAAATTGACGATGAAAGATTTAAAAGGATTCCCGACAGCAACGGAGAAGAATTCCTTAGATATAGTGGACGAGTTGATGAGATTACCAACAGAAACTTTTTCATTTACGGTAAGGAAATTAACGTAAGCGGAAGGGTTAAGGGCTATAGCTTTATTTTCTCTGATACAACCAAGGAGGATAAGCTAATCGGTATTACGAGAAATACTGTAATTAACAGTTCAATATGGGTTATGCTTGCCGCTGTCTTAGCAGCATATTTTATCACCGAGAGAATCATTCACCCATTGCGTACTATGTCAATTGCTACTAAGAAATTCGGTAAAGGTGACTTCTCGGAGCGTGTTGAGGTGTACGGCAGGGATGAGGTTGCGGAGCTTGCAAAGTCATTTAATAATATGGCCGAGTCGCTTGACAATCTTGAAAAGATGCGTAACTCCTTCCTTGCGAGCGTTTCACACGACCTTAGAACTCCGATGACGACTATATCCGGATTTATTGACGGAATTATCTCAGGTGCTATTCCTCAGGAGCAGCAAAATCACTATCTTGAGGTTATTCGTGGGGAGATTCACAGGCTCTCAAGACTTGTTTCACAGCTTCTTGACATTTCAAGACTTGAGTCGGGTGATAGAAAGTTCAACTTCACAGATTTCGATGTTGCCGAGGTAACGCGTCTGATTCTCATTTCGTTTGAGCAGAAGATTGACGATAAGCACCTTGACGTAGAGTTCGATGCTGAGGCATATACGATGATTGTCCACGCCGATAAGGACGCAATATATCAGGTTATATACAACTTGTGTCACAACGCAATTAAATTTGCTAAAGATGGCGGTAAATTCGCAATTAAGCTTCATTACGATTCGAATAAAAAGGTGCGAATATCCGTTTACGACGAAGGACAGACTCTTACAGATGAGGCGGCACAGCACGTGTTTGACAGATTTTACAAGACCGATACAAGCCGTGGACTTGATAAAACGGGCGTGGGCTTAGGACTTTATATTTCAAAGACGATAATTGATGCTCACAATGAAGAAATAAATGTAGTAAGCCACGAAGAGGGCTGCGAGTTTGCATTCACACTTGCGGTGGGGAATCAAAATAACAGAAAATAAATTTAGCGGAGGGGTTATGGATAGAGTTATCTTGCATTGCGATTGCAACAGCTTTTTTGCATCTGTTGAGACTGCACTTAATCCCTCGTATAAGGACGTTCCTATGGCTGTGTGTGGCAGACAGGAGGATAGACACGGAATAGTTCTTGCAAAAAACGAGCTTGCAAAGGCGTATAATATCAAAACTGCTGAAACTGTATATTCAGCAAAGAAAAAATGTCCATCGCTGGTTATCGCCTCACCGCATTACGATATGTATGCTATCTACTCAAAGCGAGTGAATGATATATATAAGCAATACACAGACCTTGTCGAGCCGTTTGGAATTGATGAGAGCTGGCTCGACGTAACAGCAAGCGCAAGAATGTTTGGTACGGGAATGCAGATTGCCGAGCAGATAAGAAGACGAGTAAGGGAAGAGGTAGGCATAACCGTGTCTATAGGCGTATCCTTTAACAAGGCGTTTGCTAAGCTCGGAAGCGACTATAAAAAGCCTGATGCCATTACCGAAATCAGTCGCGAAAATTATAAGACAATAGCGTATCCGTTAAACGTATCCGACCTTTTGTTTGTTGGTAAAAACACCGCTGATGCACTGTTGCGACTCGGGGTTCGGACAATTGGTGATTTGGCATCGTTAAGCCCCCAAATTGTTGAAGACAGACTTGGAAAAATAGGTATCTTAGTGCACAATTATGCATGCGGAATTGACGACAGTCTGGTGTGCCCTACAGCCCACGATGAAATTAAAAGTATCAGTAACGGTCACACATTCAGGCACAATCTTTTGAGCAATGAGGAGTGCTATGCCGGCATACTTTTTTTAAGCGAGCAGATTGGTACGAGGTTGCGTGAAAGACACCTTAAGGCAACTACGGTTTCAATCGCGATTAAAGACGAATTCCTGTCGACCGTGCAAAAGCAAAGAGCAATAAAGACGCCTACCGACATAAGTGGTGAAATTGCCGATATTGCGTATGATATTTTACGTTCATTTTGGCAAAACGGTAGACCTGTTCGTTCACTTACCGTATCTGTGCAGGGGCTCGTTGACGCGGAATTTGCAACCGAGCAGATAAGCTTTTTTGAGGGGAATAAAGAAGAGAGTCGCAACAAAAGTCGAAAAAAAGAAGAAACCATGGATAAAATAAGGCAGAAATACGGCGCAAGTTCAATCGTGCGTGGTTCTACACTCAAAAACGAGTAAAATATTTGACGAAAATATAGATTTTAAATAAATATAATTTAAATTTTAGCACGCTATTGACTTTTATAGCTGTATATGCTAGAATACATCTACGAGTAATATTATAGGGAGCATATTTATGATTATCGCAGCAGTAGGCAAGAATGCGTCCGGCAAGGACTATTTTCTTGAGTTTATTTCTAAGGAGTTTGGAGTTCCTCTTCTTTCAATGGGCGACGTTGTTCGTGAATTGGCAGAGGTTGAGGGACTTGAAAAGACGAGAGAGAATTTGCAAAAAGTGTCTCAAAAATATATGAGCGAGTTCGGACAGGACTTCTTCCCCAAGAAGCTTATTGAGAAGATTAAGAGCCTTGACTCCGAGACTGTTCTGGTTTCGGGCATTCGTCCACCTTCCGATGCGGAGAAGTTTAGAGAAGTGTTCGGTGATGACTTCTTCCTTGTTGCTATTGTTGTAGACAGCGATAAGCTGAGATGGGAGAGAACGGTTGCGCGCGGCTCTGATCGCGACCACGTTACCTTCGAGGAGTTCCTTGCCCTTGATGCACGCGAGGAGGCACTCTTTAATACCTCTAAAACTATCAGTATGGCAAACCACACCTTCCACCGTGGTGATTATCCTGACGAGGTTTATCATGAAATGATTAGAACCTTCTACAGAGAGAACTTTCTCAAGTAATTAAGATATATATTTCATTTCAAAAGTGGCTATCTTCTGATGGTCACTTTTTCATTTAATCAATACTAAATAGTGTTTATTAAAACACTTACAGGCTTTATTTTTCTTGTTTTCTTCTAAAACTAACTAAATCAAATGTATACATGGAATT
>JAZQRW010000180.1:0-1556 GCA_045629765.1 Eubacteriales bacterium | reverse complement strand
GCACGAGATTCACAATATGCAGCTTCCTCTTCGCCGTGCGACTCTTGCCGACGAGGCTTTGGCTAAGCGTGAGATTCGCGCTTATCTTGCTAACAAGAGCGGTGACGTTGACTACAACGACGTTGCAAATCTTCACGTATATACAGGACTTCTTCAGCGCCTTGAGCTTCAGGATAAGGTTGATATCGTTGAGATTGAGAGCCATATTATGCGTCTTGGTAACATTGCGATTGCTACTAACCCGTTTGAGTTATTCCTCGATTACGGTAATCAGATTAGAGCGAGAAGCTTTGCAGAGCAGACCTTTATTATTCAGCTGGCTAACGGTACTGAGGGATACCTTCCCACCAAGAAGGCGGAAGAGGGCGGACATTACAGCGCTTACGTTTCCAGCGGTACTGTTGGTCACGTTGGCGGTGAGCAGCTTGTAAGAGAAACGCTTACTGCTATTAACAAGATGTTTTCAAAATAATTGGTAGTAAAATATGTTAAAATTCGGTTGGTGCGAAGAGAAATTCGTATTTAAAAAACCTGTTTCGCTTGCAGGTCAGTTTTCAGAGCGTATTTCCGAATATGAGGAGAAGCCTCTTACAGTAACCGCACTTGCGGTTACTGACGGAAATGAGCAGATGGTGCTTTGCAGTGTTGATATTTTAGGCGTAACCTGCCTTCTTTCAGACAACGTAAAGCAGGCACTTAAGGAAGAAAACCTTGAGGGATTTGATGCAGATAAGGTTGTTATCAGCGCAATTCACACACATACCGCCCCCGGTTATGCAGGAATAAGTGCAAGCCGTATCAATAAGGTTGGCGGACTTCACTCCGGTATTAACATTATTGAATCCGAGCTTCCTGAGGGCAGAAGGTACGTTGCAAAGGCTCCTGTTGTGCACAACGATGCAATTACTACTTACCAAGAGGCATACGATGAGATTTTTGGTAAGATTGTTAAGGCAATTAAGACAGCTTGGCTTAATCGTAGTGCGGGTGGGTATTCCACAGCATTTGGCCGTGCAGTAGTAGGTCTTTGCCGTCGTGCAACCTACAATGACGGCTCCGCACAGATGTGGGGCGATACCAACAAGGCGGCATTCGAGGCACTTGAGGGCGGTAACGACTCGGGCATCGAGCTTATGTACGTGTTTGACGCTGATAAGAAGCTTACCGGTATCGTCGCAAACCTTGCTTGTCCTGCACAGTGCGTACAGCACAGACTCTTCATTTCCCCTGACTTCTGGGGCGAGACCAAGATGCTTCTGCGTCAGCGCTTTGGCGAGGATATATTCCTTCTTCCTCTTTGCTCTGCGGCAGGCGACCAGTGTCCTGTTGACGTTGTTCGTTGGACAGAGCCCGAGAGTGACGTAAACGACCCTAACATCAGAAGGAAAAATCCGCTTAAGAGAAAAGCAGACCCATCAATGTTCGATATCGTGGGTATGAAGAAGACGGGTAAGAGAATTGCAAACGAGATTATAGAGGTGTACGAGGACGGTCTTGACGAGCCTACGACTGATGCCGTATTCGAGCACGAGATTCACAATATGCAGCTTCCTCTT
>JAZQRW010000179.1:0-13069 GCA_045629765.1 Eubacteriales bacterium | reverse complement strand
CACCCCCCAGACCGAAATCGCGGCTTATATGGCTAAAAAGATGCCCAAAATCGGCGGCGTATTTCTTCAGGCAGAGAGTGAAATCGCATCTATAAATATGGTTTACGGCGCAGCTGCGGCAGGTATGCGCGTTATGACGTCCTCGTCAAGCCCCGGAATCTCGCTTAAGGCAGAGGGCTTAAGCTACATAGCAGGCTCGGATATACCTGCGCTCGTCGTTAACGTACAGCGCGGCGGTCCCGGTCTTGGCGGTATACAGCCGTCACAGTCGGATTATTTCCAAGCGACTAAGGGCGGCGGACACGGCGACTACCGTATGATAGTTCTTGCGCCTGCATCGGTGCAGGAGATGGCAAGCCTTACTATCAAGGGCTTTGACCTTGCCGATAAGTATAATATGACCTCCATGATTCTTGCCGACGGAACTATCGGTCAGATGATGGAGCCTATATCCTTTGAGGATGCTGAAATTACGACCTATGAGAAGCCTTGGGCGCTTACGGGTACGGAAAAGAAGAGACCACATAACGTGGTAAACTCGTTGTATCTTAAGCCCGACGAGCTTGAGAAGAAGAACTTTGAGCGTTACGAAAAATACGCTCTGGTAGAGAAGAATGAGGCTATGTGGGAGGACTATATGATGGACGACGCAGAGATTGCGCTCGTTGCCTTCGGTATTGCGTCCCGTGTGGCTAAGAACGCCGTAGTAGCGGCAAGGGCTGAGGGCATTAAGGTTGGTCTTATTCGTCCTATCACCCTTTGGCCGTTCCCAAATCAAGCCTTCAAGGCTGCTAAAAACGTAAAGGCATTTGTATCAGTAGAGCTTAGCATGGGTCAGATGATTGAGGACGTTAAGCTAGCGACCGAGTGTAAGGTGCCCGTTTCGCTTTGTAACCGTGCGGGCGGTATGATTCCGTCACCCGACGAGATTCTTGAGGCTATTAGAAATGCGTGGAAAGGAGCAAAGCAGTAATGGCAGTAGTATTTGAAAAACCGAAATCATTAACCGACGCTCCGTTCCATTATTGCCCGGGCTGTCCTCACGGTATTATCCACCGTCTTGTAGCTGAGGTTATTGACGAATTAGACATTGAAGGTAAGGCTATTGGTGTTGCTCCCGTAGGATGCGCTGTTATGGCGTACGATTACTTCGCTTGCGATATGATTGAGGCGGCTCACGGTAGAGCCCCCGCGGTTGCAACAGGTATTAAGCGTTGCCGCCCCGAGAACATAGTATTTACATATCAGGGTGACGGCGACCTTGCTTCAATTGGTATGGCGGAGACCGTGCATTCCGCCGCGAGAAATGAAAATATTACCGTAATCTTCGTAAATAATGCAATCTACGGAATGACAGGAGGTCAGATGGCTCCTACGAGCCTTCCGGGACAGGTGACTCAGACCTCACCCTACGGTCGTGACGTTAACCATTGCGGTTGGCCTATACGCGTCAGCGAGATGTTAGCGACACTTGAAGGCCCTGAATATATCACACGTGTCGCTGTTAACAACGTTAAAAACGTTAAGAACGCAAAGAAGGCGATTAAGCGCGCCTTTGAAAATCAGATAAACGGAAAGGGCTTCTCACTTGTTGAGGTTGTTTCCGCTTGCCCGACCAACTGGGGTATGACTCCTAAGGCGGCGCTTGAGTGGGTAGAGAGCGATATGCTTCCATACTATCCCTTGGGCGTATACAAGGACAGAAGCGCGGAGGGTGAGAAATAATGAAGACTACTCAGATTCTTATTGCAGGCTTTGGCGGACAGGGAATTCTGTTCTCCGGAAAATTCTTGGCATATAAGGGACTTATGGAGGGATGTCAGGTATCATGGCTACCATCATACGGCCCCGAGATGCGAGGAGGTACCGCGAACTGTAACGTAATTCTCTCCGATGACCCCGTGGGATCACCGATTATCACTGCTCCGGACGTGCTTATCGCTATGAATTTACCTTCGCTTCAGAAGTATGTAAATTCGGTTGTAAAGGGAGGTCAGATTTACGTTGACTCCTCGCTCATCGATGCTAAGGTTGAGCGAAGCGACGTAGAGGTATTCTACATTCCCGCAACACAGATGGCAAAGGATGAGGGCATTGGCACTCTTGCTAATATGATAATTCTCGGACACTTCCTCGAGAATAACGCAAATATGTCCTTCGTCGGCGTAGATGTGGTGGTTGAGAAGCTTGTACCGCCTAAGAAGGCGGCGCTTAAGGAGCTTAATATGAAGGCTCTCACACTTGGAAAAGATTATAAATAATAAACCTTATATACCCTAATTAAAGGAGATAAAAACAATGAACGCAATGACCGAAATGAGCAAATACCGTCACGAGAAGGTATTGTTCGTAAACAATGAAAAGGCTGGACTTAAGGCTATTATTGCTATCCACAACACTAATCTTGGACCCGCAATCGGCGGCTGTCGTCTTTTCCCATATGCATCTTATGACGACGCACTCTTCGACGTTCTCCGCCTCTCACGCGGTATGTCACACAAGAATGCTGTTGCAGGACTTGCACACGGTGGTGCTAAGGGTGTTATTATCGCTGACCCCTCACAGAAGACTGAGGCTATGTTCGAGGCTTTCGCTGAGGCTGTAAACAATCTCGGTGGCGAGTACATCACTGCTGAGGACGTAAACACTACTTGCGACGACGCACTCGTTATGCTTCGTAAGACTAACCACATCTGCGGACTTCCCCAGAACAGCGGAGACCCCTCGCCCTTCACCGCTCGCGGCGTATGGCAGGGTATTAAGGCTACTGCAAAGGTAGCTCTCGGCACAGACTCTCTTGACGGACTTACCGTCGCAGTTCAGGGTCTTGGTAAGGTAGGATACGACCTTTGCCGTTTGCTTCACAACAGTGGCGCAAAGCTTATAGTTGCTAACCGCAGCAACAAGGAGATTGCAGCTCGTGCGGCTGAGGAGTTTGGCGCTAAGGTAGTTGCTACCGACGAGATTATGAGCCAGCAGTGCGACATCTTCTCACCTAACGCAATGGGCGCTATTATCAATCCCAAGACCATCCCACTTCTTAACTGTAAGGCAGTAGCGGGCGGTGCTAACAACCAGATTCTTGACGATGCTTCGGGTCTTGCTCTTAAGGCGCGCGGTATCTTCTACGCACCCGACTTCGTAATCAACGGCGGTGGCGTTATCAATGCGGCTGCAGAGGTTGACGGACCTTACAACAAGGACGCAGTTCTTAAAAAGGTTGATAATATCTACAATTCCATCGAGCACATTCTCACTGAGTCTAAGGCAACAGGCGAGCCTGAGGGTGTTATTGCTACTAAGTTTGCAGAGTCAATTATATATCGTTAATTTTCTAAAAAAGTAAACAAAACTTTACCTTTAATCGCACTTTTGTAAAAAATCTAAGCTATGCAAAGCTTAGACAAAATCAAATAATGAATAAGACCGGTCCTAACAGTTTGGTTTAGGCCGGTCTTTTTTGCGGTGGTGATATGAAATTTTGCGGACACAAGATATAATTGCGTTTAAAATATTGAATTTTTGCTTGTTATATGTTATAATGACTTTAATAATTTAAAGAACACAGATATTTTTCGTATTTTTACTAAGGAGTGATTTTATGAGAGCTAAGCGTAATATTGTGCCGTTTGTTATGGTGATTGTAATTTTGGCACAGTTGATATTTGCTTCCTGCGCTAATTTTACCGTATACGCATCTGAGCCGGATTCTTTAAAGGCAAAGAAACAGTTGCCTTCGCAATATTGTATGAGAGATGAATACATAGTATACGCGCAACACCAGGATAAGCACGGCTATTGCTGGAATTTTGCATCAACGATGGCGGCGTCAACGACTATTATGAAGGCAACCGGAGAATATTACGATTTCTCGGAAGTATGGACGGGAATATCGCTTTATAATTGCGGTGGTAACTTTAGTAAGATGGGGCAAGGTGGAACGTTTACTTATCATTACAATGCATTAAAGCAATCAGGCTTAATGCTGGAGACGGACCTCCCGTATCAATACTCTTATACCTCGAGTAATGAGAATGCCGTAGATTATTATAATTTCTATGAGAAGTATTCAAATGATGATTTGGCCAGCTGTCTTATTTCAGACGCGGATACGAAATTCCAGCCCGAAGATATAGACGCGATAAAGAATCATATCTACAATCACGGCAGTATTTATATGTCGTTTACATTCAGAACGGGATTTAAAGAGAGTAATGGCGCATACTACCTTACTCCTAACCAAAGCAACACCACATCAAACCACGCAGTTTCTGTTATAGGCTGGGATGACGATTTTGAACGTGAGGTTTACCTCGAAGGATCTAAAAATCCGGTTGTATATAAGGGCGCTTGGATTATCTTAAACTCGTATACCGAGACAAACGGCAAAGACGGCATTTCATTGATATTCTACGATGATGAAAACATAGGAGTGGTACAGGGTTATAAGTATCAACCGGATACTGACAAGGAATTGTATTTTTACGACAAGATTGAGTCGGGATACGCCTATCCCACCAGCGTAAAGGGCAAGTATTACGGAGATTTTACTACCGAAACTACTACCACTATGCAGAAGAATATCTTCTACGATGACGTAAATCTTGAATATTCTTATATAATTTCAGATGGTGCTGACGTACAGGATATTGATATTTATTTGGACGGTGAAAACGTGACAGATAGCTTTACCGTTAGAATAGATAACGATAAAAATAAGTTTTACATTGCTCGCAACGATGCGCCATACGGTCAGTACAAGATGTTGGTAACTTATGGCACTGACGAAAAATCCGATGAGTATTTAAACAACTTTTTCGTTACGCACGGACTCGTGGGTGAGGAAGTAGAGTACGATTACGAAAATAGCAAATTTGTGTTTAACCCCAGTCGCGATCTGGAGTATTACAGCTTTATATCGTCCGATAAGAACTACGTTATTTACACCAACTCTTTGAGCGGTAACGTTACGTTTTTACCTACGGTGCAGTCGGTATATTCGGAACAAAATATGTCTATCCCGCAGTTGTCTTATGAAATAGTAAACGGTGAGAGCTGCACCTCAACTTATACTATTAAGTCCGGCTCGGGATATGATTTAAAGTATAATTTCACCTTTGAATATTACGAGGATACTTCGCTACAGGTAGTAAACGTATATTACGATTTAGGCGGCGGAGTTAATAACGGTAAGAACTATTCTCAGGAGCTTGCAAGTCCAACTAAGGATCTTGTGCTTTACGCGCCGACTCGCGAGGGTTATACATTTGCAGGCTGGTATCTTGATTACGGAAACGGCTCTCAAGCGGTTACGAACAGAGGCGGTACTTATTACGTAAGCTGGGATGCTATTCATCACATGGGTGAGTCGCCTACGTTAAACGCCTCAAGCTATTACAAGAAGTATTACAATAACTCAAACACACTTTTCGTATATGCTCGTTGGGAAGAAGAGGAGTATTACGATATAAGTCTGTCTATTAAGGGCGAAGGAACTTCGCAAATAGTAAAGGATATAAGCATCGGTTCTAACGATAAAGTAAGGTATTTATTGGAGCCAAAGTCGGGCTGGTGCTTATCCGAGTTGACAATAAACGGCCGTGCTGTCAGCGGTAGTGAATTGGTACAGATAATGGAGCATGGCTTGGTTATTGAAAATCCAAGCAGCGACATCTCCATATCCGCTACATTTACCGAGGGCGTATACGTTTCACTGGAATACGGAGAGAACGTTAAGTCGGCTTACATTGTTTCCAATAAGGACGGTACAATTTTTAGAAACGGCGACGTAATACCACCGGAATATTTTACTTCTGCAATTGATAGGTTTGATCCGCCGGTAATTGATAAGTTGGACCCGATTTCCCCACCTAAGAAGGTCGCGGCTTTAAATGATAAGTACACAGAGGTGAATACCAATGAATTTGAAGAGCGTTTACCGGTCTTAATACTACCTACCTCCGGAACTATGTTTACACTGGTGGTAGACGTGTATGGTGATAAAGACGGATACACCTATGTTTTGGATAATGCCGCTTCCTATGTTGTTGATGATAACGGAAAATTTACCAAGAGCGTTACCATTAAAAGTAACGGCAAATTCTGCAATGTACAGATAGGCTCAGCAACAAAAACTCTTTTGGAAGAGGTTGAAGTTAAGTATTCTGTAAATTCTCACGTTTTAGATCATTATATTTCCACGGATATAAATGCTAAGGGCGGCGATAAGAACTCCGGTACTTATAAGACGGGACAGATTGTGTATTTGTTTATAAAAGAGCCGGTCGATAATAATTTGTATACGTACAGTGTACCGAGTGGATTTAGCTTGGTGGGGTCGCAATGGTACAGAATGGCTATATGTGTGAATCCTGCAGAAGCGGATTTGGGAACTATAGAAGTAAAGCAAGACTTTAGAAATTATACGGTCACTTGGAAAAATTGGGATAACAAAGTCATTTATACTGAAAAATACCGCTACGGTGATACACCCGTTTTTAATTATAAGTATTCCAACCCATCTGACTGTCCGACAAGACCCGATGACGGCACGTATACTTACACATTTGCCGGCTGGGATAAAGCTATTAGTACTGTAACAGCAAGCGTTTATTATACCGCAACATATGAGGCTAAGCTGATACAATACTCTGTCAGTGTAGAGGCTGAAGAAAACGGAGTGGTAACACCAAGCGAAAAGCATTATATCACACGTTTAGATCAGAAAACCTACGTGTTCACTCCCGTGCCGGGATACGTGATTAAGGACGTCATTTTAAACGGAACGTCTATAGGTGCCGTGTCAAGCTATACGTTTTCTGACGTTTGCGCCGATCAGACTCTTCGCGTAGTGTATGAAAGGGCAAAGCATTCGGTAAATGTCATTTGTAACGGAAGCGGAAGTACGGATATCAAAGACACGCTCACGGTTGAATATGGCTCTGACGTAAAGGTAAATATATCACCCGATGAGCTGTTTGCTATTGATTTTATCAAGGTGAACGGAGAGCAAGTTGAATCCACGAATATCTTGACTATAAATAATATAACGAGTGATACTGTTGTGGAAATCGCCTTTAAGCAGATAAAGTTCGTCGTTACTGTCTTCAATTTTGAAAACGGTGAATTCACAAACACTATTGTGAATATCGGAGATGATTTAAATGTTGCTTTTGACGCAGGCTTTGGGTATAAAATTAAAGACGTGATTATTAACGGCGTAAGTATGGGTGACGTTGATAATTATACCTTTACAAGCGTGGACGACAATTACACCGTTTGCCTAAGATGTGAGATAATTCCTGCGGTATTCGCTATTGTTTTCGTTTCATCTGCGATCTTGCTTGGAATAGCAGTGATACTATCGGTCGAGATAGTGAAGCACAAAAGAATATTAAAGCAAACGGCAAGGTCTTTATACGATACGGAAGATGTCGATGAGGAAGAATAAGCCTTTTAATGAGGATTTTGAGTGAGAACATTATCGTATAGACTAACCGAATAAAAAACCGAGGTATTGTGTAATTCACAGTACCTCGGCTTTGTTTTTTGAACATATTAGGTTTTACAAGAATATTTGGTTTGATAAGAGGGATATCAATGCTTCGGCATTGTCACTATCAAGCACTTTTGAAAGCGCCGCGCTTATGGAATTGATATTAAAAGGAAGAGAGATAAGCGCACGTTCTATCGTTGATGAAATATCGGGGTCCATAGCATCAGTATACAGCTTGACATCGGTAATTAAGCCGCTCTTGACACAAACGTGCAGCGTTACGCTTCCTAAGGGCAAGCGTCCGTCGCAAGACACGCTCATTGGAATGGGTGAACCGTAGACAAACTCGTTGGCGGCAAAATCTGCGGCATACCGAGCAATTTGTTCTTGGTTAATGTCTTCAATTGCTTCGGGCACAATGCCTAAAACCTTCTCTGCAGCAGATAAAATATGCTCCTTCATAGAACTGCAGTTGAGAGATGGGGATATCTCGGATAGATTGATAACTCTTGATCTTATTGACTTTACCCCCTTGGATTCTAACTTTGCCTTTGGAGGAGTTAGATAACGCCCAAGCTTCTCCATATCCGCATTTATCAGAAGAGTTCCGTGGTGATAGGAGTGCCCACCGCTGTTGTAAAAAGCGTTCCCCGAAAATTTTTTACCGTTTACCAAAACGTCGTTTCGCCCGGAAAGTTCTGCGGTGATACCCGCCAAAAGACAGGCGTTGTATATTATCTCCATATTTTTTGCGACGTCAAGATTGTCGGTGGAGGAAATAAAGGTAAAATTGAGATTGCCAAGGTCGTGAAAGACGGCTCCGCCACCCGATAGGCGGCGTGCGAGAGTGCCCCCTTCTTTTGTGAGAAGCTCGGTTCGGCATTCTGAAAAAGCGTTTTGATTTTTACCTATTACAACGGTGTTCTGATTTTGCCACAGGTACAAAATGACGGTGTCGCTGTCTACTGTATCGAATAGCAGCTTTTCGGTGGCAAGATTAACATACGGATTAAATGTATGACTGATATAAAATCGAATTTTTTTGATCATATCCGTTCCTTTTGTCAATTATATATCAATATTTTATAATAAATTGTTGAAAATGTCAATATGCAAAACATCAAATGTGTGATATAATAGTGTTATAAAATGTTATAAAAATCAAACTTTAAAACAGGAGGGGCAATGAATCGAATCAGGCAAGAACAAATAAAGAAATACGTAGAAAGTAAAAACGTTGCTACCATTGGCGAGCTGCGCGAGCTTTTTCCCGAGGTTTCTTTGATGACCTTACATAGAGATCTCAGCGCGCTTGAAACGATGGGAATCATAACTAAATACCGTGGCGGTGTACGCTCTGTTCATCAGCTTGATGACATAGAGTTTAACATTCGAATGAAGGAGAATACCGCAGGTAAGACCTCAATGATGAAAAAGGCAATGAAGCTGTTGCGTCCGCAAAGCTCGGTTTTCCTTGACACCAGTACATCTAATATCATTTTGGCACGAAATCTGCCCGATATGGAGATAAATATCACAACTATCAGCCCCAGCGTTGCGCTTGAGCTTTGCAGACTCAAAAATGCAACGGTTAATCTCTGCGGCGGTGTGATGAATCCGAGGACTCTTTCGGTTGCAGGAATAAATACTATGGAGTTTTTGGAAAAAATCAATATTGACCTTGCGTTTATCGGCGTTTCGGGTTGTTCCGCTGAGGTTGGATTTACGTGCGGAACAGAGGCGGATATGCTTGTAAAGCGATTGGTGATAAAAAAGGCGAGAACCAGTGTCGTTTTGTGCAGTGCAGATAAGCTTAAGCGCCTGATGCCTTATACGTTTGCAGGCTTTTCCGACGTGGACTACGTTATATGCGATGAGCCGTTACCCGACGACTTTGTCCATAGGTGCGAGCAGAACGGTGTTAAGATACTGTAGTGCAAATATTAACTACTTAAACTATGTATTAAATTTAAAAAAACGATTGACACAAATGTTATAATATGTTATAATTAACCGATGAATATTTTAAAGGAGGATTTGTTTTGGCAAATGCAGTTATTATGCCCAAGGCCGGTATTACCGTAGAAAGCTGTATAATCGGCGCATGGGAAAAGAAAGTTGGAGATGTAATAAAGGTAGGAGATATTCTCTTTACCTATGAAACCGATAAGGCAAGCTTCGAGTGTGAGTCTACCGCAGAAGGTACGCTTCTCGAGATTTTCTACAACGAGGGTGACGAGGTTCCTTGTCTTGTAAACGTATGTGCGGTTGGTAATCCCGGTGAGGATTGCTCAGCACTTCGTCCCGATTCCGCGGCTGCTCCCGCTCCCGCAGAAGAGAAGCCCGCAGTAGAGCAGGTTGAAGAAAAGAAGGTAGAGGCAGCACCGGCTGCACCCGCTACAACGGTTGAGTTTGGAAAAGGCGCTATCTCTCCCAGAGCCAGAAAGCTCGCAGAGCGCGCAGGTGTTGACGCGTCCCTTGCTACTCCTACCGGCCCTAACGGCAGAATTATTGAGCGCGACGTAAGAGAGCTCATGGAGAATCCCGTAGTCGCTGTTGCAAAGGAAGAGCCTGTAGCTGCACCTGCTGTTCAGGCAGTAGCAGATGAGGCAGAATATACAGACGTTAAGTTCAGCGGTATCCGCCGTGCTATCAGCAAGTCGATGCATACCTCGCTTAGCACGATGGCTCAGCTTACACATACTCATTCGTTTGATGCTACTACTATTTTTAATTACCGTAAGATGCTCAAGAGTGCAGAGGGCGATTACGCAGGTATTACACTCGGCGATATAGTTCTTTACGCCGTTTCAAGAACGCTTCTTGATCACCCTGACCTCAACGCGCACATGCTTGACGATAACAACATTCGTTTGTTTAAGCACGTAAATCTTGGCGTTGCGGTTGATACTCCCAGAGGACTTATGGTTCCTACCATTTTCCGTGCTGACGAGAAGAGCCTTCTTGAAATTTCAAAGGAGGTTAAGGCGCTTGCTGCACAGTGTCGTGAGGGCAACATCAGTCCTGATAAGCTCACCGGTGCAACCTTCACCGTTTCTAACCTCGGTAGCTTGGGCGTTGAGTCCTTTACTCCCGTTATCAATCCTCCTCAGACCGGAATTCTCGGTGTCTGCTGCACTACTGACAGAGTGAGAAAGAAGGCGGACGGTACTATCGACGTTTACCCGGCTATGACTCTTAGCCTTACATACGACCACCGTGCCGTAGACGGCTCACCTGCATCAAGATTCCAGAAGGATCTTTGCAAGAACCTTGAGACATTTACCGCGCTTCTTGCAAAATAAGGAGGTAAGATATGGAAATTTTTGATTTGTTAGTTGTGGGCGGCGGTCCCGGCGGATATCTTTGCGCCGAGCGTGCGGCTCAGGAGGGAATGAAAGTTGCCGTTTTTGAAAAGAAGGCACTTGGCGGTACTTGTCTTAACGAGGGCTGTATCCCCACTAAGACTCTTTTGAATTCCTCAAAGATGTATAGGCACGCAAAGGAGAGCGAAGCCTTTGGTGTTACGACGACCGGCGTTACTTACGATCACGCTAAGGTTATTGAAAGAAAAAATGGAGTAGTTAAGACACTCGTTGCAGGTGTTGGCGCTACTATGAAGGGAAATAAGGTTACTGTTGTCAGTGCTAACGCTGTTATCAAGGGTAAGAATGCAAACGGCTTTGCAGTTGAGGCTGACGGTGTGCTTTACGAGGGCAAGCGCCTTGCTATTGCATCAGGCTCAGAGACCGTAGTTCCACCTGTTCCCGGTCTTAAGGAAGGACTTGCCTCAGGCTTCGTGCTTACGAACCGTGAGGTTCTCGACGAAAAGACGCTCCCCAAGACTCTCGTTGTTATCGGCGGCGGTGTTATCGGTCTTGAGATGGCTTATTATTTCGCAAGCGTTGG
Organism: Eubacteriales bacterium; assembly: GCA_045629765.1. Lineage (GTDB taxonomy): Bacteria > Bacillota > Clostridia > Oscillospirales > CAG-272 > UBA1740. The sequence continues at coordinate 1,665 of JAZQRW010000179.1, read as the reverse complement.
CGTTGCGGTTACGGTAATCGAGATGATGCCTAAGATCGCAGGTGCAACAGACCCTGAAATTTGTAAGGTTCTTACCGACGCCTTCGTTAAGAGGGGAATGGTATTTAAGCTTTCCTCTAAGGTGCTTGAGGTTAAGTCAGGCAGCGTAATATACGAGGAAAACGGCGAGAAGAAGGAGATTGCTTGCGACAAGGTTCTTCTTTCCGCAGGACGCAAGCCTTCTACGGCCGGCATCGGTCTTGAGACACTTCAGCTTGATATGGACAGAGCTGCTATCAAGACTGACAGACATCTTTGTACTAACGTTTCCGGCGTTTACGCTATCGGTGACTGCAACGGCAAGTTGATGCTTGCCCACACCGCATACAGAGAGGCGGAGGTTGCCGTAAACCATATGGTTGGTAAGAAGGACGAGATGCGCTACGACGTAATTCCTTCGGTTATCTATACCGATCCTGAGGTAGCAAGCGTTGGATACAGCAAGGAGGCGGCAGAAGAGAAGGGAATGAAGGTTAAGGAGGTTAAGCTTCCTATGTCCTACGCAGGCCGTTATCTTGCTGAAAATGAAGGTGGCAAGGGCTTTATCAAGCTTGTAGTTGATACCGATAAGAACCGTCTTGTTGGTTGCCACATGGTTGGCTCTTATGCGTCTGAGATAATTATGACCGCTACTATGATGATTGATACCGAGCTTACACCTACCCGTCTTAAGAAGCTTGTGTTCCCGCACCCAACCGTTGCGGAGATCATTCGCGAAGCTATTTTCCACATATAAAATAATTGATATATTAAGGAGAAGATAAAATGCCAAAGAGTTTATTCGTAGATCCTCAAGAAACGTTGGCGCCCGGTAAAATTACTTTTAAGAATATTCCGGTAAACGCCTACAACAAAACCATTAAGGAAGAGAGAAAGCGTTATAGCGACGACGATCTCGTCCGTATCTACCGCGATATCACGGTTCTTCGTGAGTTCGAGTCTATGCTTAACCAGATCAAGACTCAGGGACTTTACAACGGTATCGAGACCACTTACCCCGGCCCTGCGCACCTTTCCATCGGACAGGAGGCAGCAGCGGTAGGTCAGGCTTACCTTCTTGACCAGAACGACTTCTCGTTCGGTTCTCACCGTAGCCACTCCGAGATTCTTGCAAAGGCACTTTCCTGCATACATAAGCTTTCCGAGCAGGAGCTTATGACTATTATGGAGGGCTTCCTTGGCGGTTCAGCTCTTCGCGCTACCGAGAAGCTTGGTCCTGTAAAAGATGTTAAAGAGCTTGCTATTCGTTTCATCCTTTACGGAACACTCTCCGAGATATTTGCTCGTGATACCGGCTTCCATAAGGGTATGGGCGGTTCAATGCACGCATTCTTCCTTCCATTCGGAATTTATCCTAACAACGCTATCGTTGGCGGCTCTGCTGCTATCGCTACCGGTGCCGCACTCTTCAAGAAGATCAATGGCAAGCAGGGTATCGTAGTATGTAACTCCGGTGACGGTTCTATGGCGCGCGGTCCTGTTTGGGAGGCAATGAACTTTGCCGCTATGGACCAGTTCAACACGCTTTGGGAAAGCCACAAGGGTGGTATGCCTATTCTTTACAACGTATTTAACAACTCTTACGGTATGGGCGACCAGACCCGCGGTGAGACTATGGGTTACGAT
>JAZQRW010000178.1:0-32115 GCA_045629765.1 Eubacteriales bacterium | reverse complement strand
ATTGCTTTTAAAAGGGCAATTCATTTTAGTGTATTGCTTAGGTATAGGGAGGCAACGTGAGAAAGTCTTACGCCAAATGACTTAGTCACCAATTTTAGTTTTAAGATTGACTTTGTGCCATATATATGTTATAATCAAGGCACAATAAAAAAAGGAGTTGTGTATATGAATAATGATATCAAAGATAAGCAAGCAAAGTCCCCGAAAATGCCATTAAGCTTCCGTTTGAAATATATGTTTTCGGGATATAAAACACAACTTTTTATTGACTCTGTACGCAAGAAAGCTCCTATATGTATACTAGCAATCCTTATCGTCCTGACGGTTGTATATATTTTTCTTCATCCTATTGACAAGATAAAGCTTCGTTACTTTTTTGCACGGAGTTGTACTATAGAGGTAATTGCAGAGGGACCGCCACTTAATAGCAATCCTAACCAGCCGGATGTAAGTAAAGGTGAGATCCTTTTAGACGGGGATTGGATAAAAGCTGATGGAGAGTATTATAATTTGGTTGACGGAAAAATCTATCGTTATTACAGGGTCACGTTTGGCGAATGGGAGAAAGTGCCATATGAAAATAATCTAAATTTATCAAGGGGTACCAACTTATTTGATAAAAATAATTACGTAAGGGATATGAAAAATCCGTTTGTTTGGAAATTAAAAGAAGATGTTGACGAAGAAATACATAGTTTGAACAACATACGTATTGAAAGGGTTAATGGTTTTATTGCGATAGTCGGTGAAACCCAACGAAATGGGCGTACCTATGAAGTAACTTTTTGCTTCAGAGGCTTTGGAACAACTAGTTTTGAATTACCGTGGGATGAGTAGTCTACGCTTTGTGAATAACCTAGAAAATCTCACGACAATGATAGGGAGGTCTCGTTGTTATGAATAATTTAGATAAGCTGGATAATGTACGCAATCAATACTCTTACGAGATACCATCAGCACAGCAAGATGTAGTGAGGGAGAAAAATAACTCGCCGTTGCTTAAGGTTGTGTCAATCATTCTTATTGTTATTCTTATTGTTTCCTTGATATTAACCACCATCTATGCTTTTCTTCACCCAATCGATAAAATAATGTTCAAATTTTTCCTGTACCGCAATTGCACCATAGAAGCAGTTGCGTCAACTTGGGGTAAGCAGGAAAAGAAAGAACTGTATATCGATGGCAATTTAATATTGTTTGGTGAGGATTATTACGAGGTTGACGGCGACACAGTATATACATACGTTAAGACGGGAAAGTATACTTGGCAGCGAATACCGGTCTACGACGAAGAGAAAGTTAGCCTCGAATTAGGAAATAAATTGTTTGATAAAAGCAATTGGAAAAGAGTTAAAGGAAGCTTGTACACTTGGAGACTTAAAAACAGTGTGGCTGAAACGATTGACGAACTTTCGTCGATAACTATTGGAATGGACGGGGGAAAGATCGCAATAATGGGATATTATTACGACGCCAAAATTTCTTTGCGTTTTACCAAGTTTGGAAGAACAAAAATAGAACCGCCTTGGGAAGAGTCGGGTATGAGCGTTGATAGAGTTAATTGAGATAGAAGAGCAACACTCTTAAGAAGAATTTTGCTTTTGCTTAAATCAATGTCGTTTATAACAATAAAAAATGCACTCTGCGAAACGCAGAGTGCATTTTACTTAAATCTAATTAGTTAGATACGTAGGGAAGAAGTGCCATCTGGCGAGCTCTCTTGATAGCTACTGTGAGCTGTCTCTGGTGGAGAGCGCAGTTGCCGCTAACACGTCTGGGGAGAATCTTAGCTCTCTCGGATACGAACTTTCTGAGCTTAGATACGTCCTTGTAATCAATGCCGTCTACCTTATCCTGACAGAAGATGCAAACCTTCTTTCTTCTGTGCATGGTACGGAAGTTAGGGCGCTGTGTATCGTTTCTATCCATCTTGAATAGTCCAAAACCTTTCCGACTCACGTTTTTCTATATTACACCTGCCGTAGTGAGTCTCACAGCAGGAGGACTTGGCTCTTCCTTTAACAAGAAATTAGAAGGGAAGACCGTCGTCGTTAGGAATTTCTTCGAAATTAGCGCTTGAATCGCTAGCGAATGTGGGCGCACCGTATGCCTCGGGAGTGTAGCCTGCGCCTGCAGGAGCAACACCGCCTGCGGTAGCGTTAGCAACGAAGGAAACCTCGTCTGCAACTACCTCAGTAGCATATCTCTTCTGTCCTTGGTTATCAGTCCAGCTTCTTGTCTGGAGCTGACCGCAAATAAGAATTGGGTTACCCTTTTTGAAATAGCGGCTGACAAATTCTGCGCTCTGTCTCCAAGTAACGATGTTAATGAAGTCTACGTTCTGCTGGCCTTGCTCGGCTCTGGCAAAACGACGATTAACAGCAATGGAGAAACTACATACGGATACACCGCCGGTAGTCTGCTTTAACTCTGGGTCAGCCGTCATGTTACCAACGAGAATAACTTTGTTAAAACTTGCCATTTTTCCGCCTCCTGTTTAAAAATAATTAAGCCTCAGTTGCTTCAACAACAGGCTCCTCAGCTACAACAGCAGCCTCGGGCTTAGCAGCCTTCTCGATCTTAGCAACAGTCATGTGACGGAGAATACCTTCGGTAATTCCGAATACACGATCAAGCTCGAGAGGGAAGCTAGGTTCGCTCTTAAAGGTTACGAGAATGTAGTATCCCTCAGTTACGTAGTTGATGGGATATGCAAACCTTCTCTTGTCCCACTCATTAACGTTTACATCGGTAGCGTTCTCGTTAATGAGACCTACAAACTTCTCCTTGAGAGTATTGTACTCCTCAGCGGTGTAATTACCGTTGATAGCAAAGAGAGTTTCGTAAGAACAAATCTTCTTTTCCATGTTTTATTACCTCCTTATGGTCATTATGGTCGCACCAAATCTGCGACAAGGAGTCGGGCACCCTTTGCCCGAACTACCGAAGTATTATAACACATAATTTTCCTCTTGTCAATACCAAATTGATAACTTTTTAGTTAAAAATATTCATATATGTAATTGCTTTTTGTATTTATGTGTGTTATAATACATAGGAACTATGAGAAAGGGGTGCCAAATATGACGGTTGTTAAAGAAAATGCTTATGCGAAGATAAATCTTTACCTGAATGTTATATCTAGAAGAGAAGATGGATTTCACAATATCAGTACGGTGATGCATTCAATTTCGCTTTGCGACGTTGTTACCGTGTCGTGTAAGCCGTCTGAGCATACCCGTATTAAGCTTTGGGTACGTGGAGAGCAGATTTTGCCCATTGATTCTAAAAATCTTGCATACTCCGCGGCAATGCTTTATCTAAATGAGGCACACATCGCTGCCGACGTTACCATAACCTTGGAAAAGCATATTCCGATCTCTGCAGGACTTGCAGGTGGCTCTTCCGATGCCGCAGCAGTTCTTAGGGCGCTTAATAAAATTTTTAAGAGATACTTTACGCAGCAGAAGCTTCTTGCACTTGCGGCACAGTTAGGATCTGACGTTCCTTATTGCTTGCTTATGGGCACATGCCTTTGCGAGGGAAGAGGAGAGCTGATTACTCGTCTACCGGATACACTGCGACTTTATACCGTAATTGCTATACATAACGAGCATATTTCTACGCCGTGGGCATATTCTCGTCTTGATGAGCTATTTTCTAACTTTGACGGCACTGTACCTACCGACACTGACTCGGCAATATGCACTGTGCTTGATGCTATAAAGCTCTCTGATTGCAATCGGTTGCGCCTATATAATATTTTTGAGGACGCAGTCTTGCCTACTTGTAGTGGCGCACGCGCACTGAGGGAGCGTATGCTTGATTTGGGAGCAACCCATTCACTTATGAGTGGCAGTGGCCCAAGCGTTTTTGGAATTTTCACTGATGAAGATACTGCAAAATCTGCAGTTGACGCGCTAAAGGCGGAGGGGGTTCGCGCCTTCTTTGCCAAGTCGGTTTAAGGAGCTTTTGATATGCAAAATCAATTGGATTTGAAGCAAAGGAACAATATATTCACTAACCCCATATTTGTAGTTTTGCTTGCGCTTATGTGCTGTGCGCTTTGGGGCAGCGCCACTCCGTTTATTAAGCTTGGTTACCAAGAGATACTTAAGACGGCAAAGCCCGACGTGCCATCCACCATCCTCTTTGCAGGTACGAGATTTGCTCTTGCGGGATTCCTTACAATCTGCATTTACAGCGTTGCGAGAAAGAAAATTCTTTATCCCACTAAGAAAAACCTGGGCAGAATTGGAATAATAGCTTTAATGCAGACCGTGATTCAGTATTTCTTCTTCTACATCGGCCTTGCCAACACCTCGGGTGATAAGGGTACTATTATGAGTGGCACATCTTGCTTTTTCGCTCTTTTGATTTCGAGTCTTATATTTAAGCAGGAGAAGCTTACTACCAAGAAGATCGTTGCATGTATTATCGGATTTGCAGGCATCGTTGCCGTAAATCTTAACGGACTTGAGCTTACCTTCAATATAGGTGATGCTTGCGTTCTTCTTTCGGGAGTTTCGCTCGCGTTCTCATCCGTTCTTATTAAGAGCTATTCTAAGCACGAGGATCCCGTTACTATCAGCGGTTATCAGTTTATGGTTGGTGGATTGGTAATGATTATCGTCGGTCTTATCGCCGGTGGCAAGATGAATTTTGATTCGCCCAAGGGATTGGCAATTCTTGTTTACCTTGCCTTCCTTTCGGCTATTGCTTATGCCGTGTGGGGAATGCTTCTTAAGTTCAACCCCGTGTCTAAGGTTACCGTATTCAACTTTACAACTCCCATATTCGGTGTTATTCTCGTTAAGCTTATGATGCCGGAGCAGAGCAGCGTACATATATTCAATCTGATTTTAGCACTGGTGCTGGTTAGTCTTGGAGTGTTCTTACTCAATTACAATAAACAGAAATGAATTAACTAACTTACCATAGGAGTGATGGTGAAATGGTTGCTATAAAAAGTAAAAGGGAAGTTAATCTTACCGAGGGACCGTTTCTTAAGAAGATAATCCTCTTTATGCTTCCGGTTATGTGTACCTCGCTTTTGCAGAGCTTATATAATTCCGCCGACTTGGCTATTGTTGGTCATTTCAGGGGTGATCTTGCACTTGCCGCCGTCGGTAGCACGGGCGCGATTACCAGCCTTACTATCAACTTTTTTATGGGACTTTCCGTCGGCGCAGGCGTCGTCCTCTCGCACAATATAGGCGCTCTTAATCACGTCGGCGCGCGTAAGGCGGTGCACACCTCCATTTTGCTAGCAGCTATTATGGGTGTAGCGAATATGATACTCGGCATTCTTGCTGCTCCTTATTTGCTTAGATTGATGGGGACTCCGGATACGATTATTGATGCTGCCACACTCTATATGCGCATCATTTTTCTGGGGCTTCCGGCACAGATGCTATATAATTACTGTGCTACTATGGTTCGCGCATCGGGCGACGCCTCTCACCCGTTATTGTTCTTGTCAATCTCGGGTGCTATCAACGTTTTACTTAACGTTTTCTTCGTGGCGCTCTGCGGCATGGGTGTTGACGGTGTTGCGCTCGCTACGATACTTTCTCAATATCTTTCTGTGGCTATGATACTCGTGTTTATGTATCGCAGTGATGGGGATATACGCTTTAGCTTTAAAGAACTACGCATAGACCTGTCTTTAGTGAAGAGTATTTTGAAAATAGGTATTCCATCAGGTATTCAGAGTGTACTGTTCTCGCTTTCTCATGCGGTTGTACAGTCTTCGATAAACAGTCTGGGCGATACAGCGGTTGCAGGTATTACTGCTGCGGCTAATATTGATAACTGGGTTTGCGTTGCATGTAATTCCGGTTATCACGCATCGGTTGCCTTCGTAGGACAGAACATGGGTGCAAAGAGGTATGATAACGTAAAGAAGGTTATTCTTTACAGCGTTATTTGCGCTGTTGCGGTAGGTCTGATTTTCGGCGGTGTGATTCTCGCTATGCCTAAGATGTTTCTCCGTATATTCACCTCCGATGATTCTGCCGTAATTGCGGCAGGTCTTAGTAGATTATATACTACTGTGCCGCTCTTCTTCATTTACGGCATAATGGATGTTTTAAGCGGCGCACTTCGCGGAATGGGCAAGTCGACGCTCACTATGGCTATTTCGCTTGTTACCGTATGCGCCTTCCACATTGTTTGGATAAACACGGCGTTTGTGCTTTCGCCAACGTTGACTACTATATTCGTGGTCGGTCCAATAACGTGGATACTGACATCGTCTATATACGCGTTTCTGATTGTCAAATATTTTAATAGGCTGACAAGGCCTACGAGCTCAATTGCATAGTACAATAGGAGTGAATAGTAAAATGGTTGCTATAAAAAGTAAAAGGGAAGTTAATCTTACCGAGGGACCGTTTTTTAAGAAAATAGCTTTATTTATGTTGCCGGTTATGTGCACCTCGCTTTTGCAGAGCTTATATAACTCTGCAGACCTTGCGGTTGTAGGCAAATTCAGAGGTGACCTTGCCCTTGCCGCTGTTGGAAGCACTTCTTCGCTTACAATGCTCATTATAGCATTGTTCTTAGGACTTTCAGTAGGCGCAGGTGTCGTGCTGTCTAACAATATCGGAGCGAACAATCTAGCCATGGCGCGTAGATCCGTGCATACCGCTATGCTTTTGTCGGTTATTTTAGGTGTGGCAGCTATGATAATCGGTGTGTCGTGTGCGCCACTTTTCCTTGAGTGGATGGGCACGCCTGCTACTATAATCGAGTCGGCTACACTTTATATGCGTATAATCTTCTTAGGTCTCCCCGGCCAGATGCTTTATAATTACTGCGCTACTATGGTACGCGCTACTGGTGACGCAACGCGTCCTTTGATAATCCTTTCCGTGTCGGGAATTGTTAACGTCCTCTTTAATCTTTTCTTCGTTGCAGTATGCGGTATGAGTGTTGAGGGCGTTGCTCTTGCAACGATATTGTCGCAGTACTTTTCTGCGGCGTGGATAACTATTTATATGTACCGCAGTGAGGGCAGCGTTCAGTTTAGATTTAAGGAATTGTGTATTGATCCTTTAATTGCTAAGCGCATTTTGCAAATAGGTGTCCCATCAGGACTTCAGAGCACGCTTTTCTCGATTTCCAACGTTCTTATACAGTCGTCTGTAAATAGCCTTGGCGATGCCGCCGTTGCAGGTAACTCAGCCGCGACCAACATTGACGGTAAGGTTTATATGGCTTGCAACTCGGGTTATCACGCTGCTATTGCATTCGTCGGTCAGAATATGGGAGCAAAGAGATATGAAAATATTAGGAAAATTACTCTTCAGGCGTGTCTTTGCGTAACCATAATTGGTGTGATTTTATCGAGCATTGTTCTTTTGATTCCCGAACCGCTTTTGAAGATCTTTACCTCGGACGATCCTGTGGTAATTACCGCAGGACTTGATAGACTTTGGGTGACTATTCCGGTGTACTTCCTTTGCGGAGTGATGGAGGTTTTGTGCGGTGTACTTCGTGGAATGGGTAAATCGATACATTCTATGGTTATTTCGCTTGTTACCTGTTGCTTTTTCCGTGTAGTTTGGGTAAATACCGTGTTCCTGCTCTCACCCACTATGCGTACTATATATATCGTATATCCGATAACTTGGATTTTGGCAATAATTGCGTATGCAGTATTTATAGTTTATCAGACGAAAAAGTTAACGAGTAAACCGATAGAGCCTGTTTTAAATTAGTTAAATTAAAGTTTAAGGAGTAGTATATGATATACGACTTGTTAGCACCTATATACGACTCGATCAATTCTGATATTGATTATGCTAAGTGGGCGGACTTCATAGAGAAAATTATATCGCGCGACTACAAGTGTGGTCGTCCCGAGCTCGTGCTTGACCTAGGCTGTGGCACAGGCAGTATGACGCTTGAGCTTGCGCGCCGCGGCTACGATATGACGGGCGTTGATTACTCATGCGAAATGCTCGATATTGCAAGAAACAGGGCAATTGACGAGGGGCTTGGTGACAAGATGCTTTGGCTATGCCAGGATATGACTGAGTTTGAGCTATATGGTACGGTCGACGTGACGGTTAGCTGTCTTGATAGCTTAAATCACCTAACTACTCCTGCTAAGCTTGAGAGATGCTTAAGACTCGTACACAATTATTTAATTCCCGACGGTCTATTTATTTTCGACATAAATGGCAAATATAAGTTTGAGAACGTATATGCTGATAACAGCTACGTAGTAGAGGGCGACGGCTCCTTCTGCGTGTGGCAGAATTACTATGATGAAAGAACTAAGCTATGCGACTTTTACATCACGCTTTTTAAGGAAATGAAAAACGGTGCTTACCGTAGATACGACGAGGTACAGACTGAGAGAATGTATACCTTAAGAGCGATTAAGTCGCTGCTTAAAAAGTGTGGCTTTGAGTTTATCGGTGCATATTCCGACTTCGATTTTGCGGAGGGCACTGATGAGGACGAAAGGCTTTATATCGCGGCAAGATGTATAAAGAAAGAGGTTTTACAATGAGTGAAAAATCAACCATTTTACGTGCAATGACACGCGACGGCTCTGCAAGAGTCCTTGTCATTAACTCGCGCACAATGATAAACGAAATGCGTAAGCATCATACGACAACCCCGACAGCTACTGCCGCACTTGGCAGAACTGTTACCGCGGCATCTATGATAGGCACAATGCTTCCCGAGAACGGTGATACCGTGACCATTACCTTTTCGGGTGATGGCGAGGCAGGCAAGATTATTGCAGTTGCCGACTATTTTGGTACTGTTAAAGGATATATCGAGAATCCTCTTGCAAATCCGCCTAAAAAGAAAAACGGTAAGCTGGACGTATCTGCAGCTATTGGCAACGGCACTCTCTCTTTTGTAAAATCGGTAGGAGAGGGAGATCCGCAGACCGGCATGATAGAGATTCCGAGCGGTGAGATTGCCGAGGATATAGCGACCTACTTTGCTCTTAGTGAGCAGGTTCCTACTGTACTTTCTCTTGGTGTATTGGTTGCCCCGGACTATTCCTGCCTTGCAGCAGGCGGTGTTTTAATTCAGCTGCTTCCGTTCCCGGATGACGCTACGGTAGACCTTATCGAGCGTAATGCCGCACAGCTTGAGAATATTTCAAGGTACTTCGAGCGCGGTTTAAGCAATGAAGAGATTTTGTCCATTGCGATGCAGGATATACCGTATGATATTTTTGATACTATCGATGTTGAGTATAAGTGCGATTGCTCCGCTGAGCGAATGAGAAAGAAAATTAAGAGCCTTGGCACAGCTGAAATAGTTAATATGCTCAACGAGCAAGAGGCTGAGGGCAAGGCGCGTGAGCTTACTGCCGTTTGCCGCTTCTGCAACAGCGAATACACCTTCTCGGAAAAAGAACTATTAAAGTAATATTTTTTAAACTTCCCGCATAAGCTTGTGGGAAGTTATTTTTTTGCGAGGTCTTATGAATAGATTTTTGTCTGAACAAACGATTTTCGCACATAGAGAATACGTGCGCACCTTGCGACTCAAATATTCGATTTTAGAGGACGGCATACCGGGAATTAAAAATGCCGATATAAATAAGATTTTCACGGCTAAAATTGACAAAAATGATAAAAGAGAAGTACTTGCTCGCTTAGCTGAAATCACCTGCCACGATATGTATTTTTCTTCTTTTGAAGCTGAATGCGGTATACGCTCATCTCTTGCAAGACACCAGTATGGCAGTGAGGATGCGCTTGCTATGTGTATATTGCACGAGGGAATGAAAAAGGATATAAAATTTATTTCTATAGGGATAAAGCAGGGCAGAATATCGATACACGCCTCTCGCGAGTATCAAACGCACTTTGAGGTGCACACGCCTAAACTAATGATAGATGTTGAGGAGCACGCATATTTTTGGGATTATGGATTTGATAAAGAGGGGTACTTGAAATCGGCTCTTGAATACTTGAATTTATCTAAACTTGACAATAATTTATAAAATCTATTGCGTTTTACTGTTTTGTGTGCTAGAATAGTAGAAAAAAACGTAAAGGAAAATAATATGAGTATTTTAGTTGGTAACGCTATTGTTGGACAATCCGGTGGACCTACCGCAGCTATTAACGCTACGCTTGCCGGAGTAATCAAGGGCTGTCTTTCCGCGAAAGATAAAATTAACAAGCTTTATGGTATGCGTAACGGCATAGACGGCTTTATGCGTGAAAAGATTATTGATATTTTTGAGTCGATTTCCGAGTCTGAATTGGAGCTTTTGTCACACACTCCGTCTGCTGCACTCGGCTCTTGCAGATATAAGCTTAAGCCAGTTGGCACTGACGATGCAACTTATGAGAAGCTCTTTAAACTCTTTAAGAAATACGACATTCGTTATTTCTTCTATATAGGCGGTAATGACTCTATGGACACCGTTGCAAAGCTTAGTGAGTATGCGAAGCGCCAGGATTACGAGATGCGCTTTATCGGTGTGCCTAAGACCATTGACAACGACCTTGTTAATACCGACCATACACCCGGATTTGGCTCTGCGGCAAAGTTCGTTGCTACAACCGTAAAGGAAATTTTACGCGACGTTAACGTATATGATATTAAGGCAGTTACCATAGTTGAGATTATGGGCAGAGATGCAGGCTGGCTTACTACTGCATCAGCTCTCCCTGCTATAAGCGGTGGACTTGCTCCCGACCTTGTGTACCTTCCCGAGCGTGCTTTCGACCTCGACGCCTTTACCCGTGACGTAAGAGCGGCTTTGGATAGACATCCTGCGGTTTTGGTATGTATCTCCGAGGGCATTAAGCTTGCTAGCGGTGACTATGTCGGAGCAGGTATAAACGGTAGTGGCACGGACGCATTTGGCCACGTTCAGCTTTCCGGCGCAGGCAAGGTGCTTGAGAACTACGTAAAAGAAACTATTGGCTGTAAGGTTCGTTCAATCGAGCTTAATCTGCCTCAGCGCTGTGCATCTCACATAGCATCGCTCACCGATATTACCGAGTCGGTAGAGCTTGGCGCTTGTGCGGTTGAGTTCGCAATCGCGGGCAACAGCGGAGTTATGGTTTGCGCAGAACGCTCTGAGGGTGAGTATAACATTAAGTATACCCCTAAGGACGTATCCCTTATTGCTAATCAAGTAAGATGCGTTCCGGACGAGTATATAAACGCTGACTCCAACGGTGTTACCGACGAGTGCCTTGAGTACCTTAAGCCTCTCGTTCAGGGCGAGTGCAATATCGCGTACGAGAACGGTATGCCGAAGCACTTTACGTTTTAATTGGTTTTCCTATTAAGGCGCAACCAAATAAAAAAATCACAAAATTTGTCCCTGGTAAACTGCAGAGTAAAGCTACGCAAGCCTAACACTTTACGTTACTATACATTCAACCGGATACACATCACCGCGAGGAAAATATGATCGAATTACGCAATGTCACGAAAGTATATAATAAGAACAAACGCAAGGAATGTGTTGCTCTTAAAGGCTTGAGCTTCACTCTGCCAGACAAGGGAATGGTGTTTATTCTCGGAAAATCGGGATGTGGAAAATCAACGCTTTTAAACCTTTTGGGCGGACTTGACTCAGCAACCGAAGGCAGTATAATCGTTGATGGAAACGAGCTTTCTTCAATAGCCACTTTAGATGGCGATTTCTTTAGAAGCAGCTATGCCGGATTTGTTTTTCAGGATTTCTGTTTGTTAGATAGACTCACGGTCGCACAGAACGTACGCCTTTCTCTTGATCTTCTGGGCATTCCCGATAATGGTGAGGTTGCTAAGCGGCTTAGCGATGTTGAAATCGAAGAGCATGCTGACAAATATCCGAGAGAGCTCTCGGGCGGACAGTGCCAAAGAGTCGCAATTGCGCGTGCACTCGTTAAGTCTCCGAGGCTTATACTTGCCGACGAGCCGACGGGCAATCTCGACAGCAAGACTGCAAAGCAGGTGCTTGATATTTTAAAGGAGCTTTCGCGTAAAAGACTCGTGCTTATCGTTTCGCACAACCGAGACGATGCAGAAAAATATGCCGATAGAATTATAGAGTTATCTGACGGAGAGGTCGTTAGAGATATTGAGCGTACAAGTAACGCATCCGCTCCATTGTTAGGCGATAAAGTTATTACTCTTCCTCGCGGCGAAGTGCTTAGCGAGGATGATATTGCGGCAATAAACAAACGAATCAGCAAGGGCGGAGTACGCATCGCACAAGCAGAGTCACCTTTTAAAGACACAAAGCAGCCGACACCGAAGCATCGGAAGAAAAGATTTGAGCGTTCAAAGAGCACTCGACACAGTGCTCCAAAGATGGTTAACTCCATGTTTGCAAAGGGTGGTTATATCAGTTCGACAATCACTACGATAATTCTTTCCGTACTCGCATTGACGCTCTGCTTTTTACAGTCCTTCTGTTTCTTTAACAGTACCGCGCTTTTGAACGACGCAATTAAGCAAACCGACACGAATAGCTTTACCCTCAATAAAGGATACTATGCCGACAATCCCCACGGTGCTACGTTCAAGTTTGACCGCTCCGTACCGATAAAGGATGAGGATATAAGCGCCATCTACGATGCGGGTTACGAAGGCAATATGTACCTTCTTTACACTACGCCTCTGTTTTTTGATGAAAAATACAGCCCTAACCCGCTTGAAACCGGACAGCTCTCAACAACGACGGTTGGATATACCACCCCTTATGCCAGAGGCGGAAACGGCGTGCTTGTTACAACCGAGGATTTTTTGAAGGAGCTATACGGTAAAGAGGGTGAGCTCTCACTGCTTGCCGGTGAAATATCCGACGAAGCAAATAACGGCGGAATAATCATAAGCGACTATGCCGCAGACTGTATCCTTTACTACAACAGTGCTTTGAATGCCGACACGGAAAATAAATACAAGCGAATTGTAGATACGCAGTACGCTCCGCGCACAAATATCTCGGCAATTTTTGAGACCGGATATAAGGAGCGTTATGCAGATTTAATATCCGACTTTGAGGAAATTTCTCAAATATCCGACGCGGATAAGCAACGCGACGCCGTATTAAAAATAACAGAAACTAAGATGTTTGCAGATTTCGTTAATGAAGTTGATAAGTATCTTGGAATAGGATATTTCCTCGGTGAGAATTATCACGAAAAGGTTGCATCAGATCCGTTTATTCAGCGTTACGCGCGATTTCATAACACCGATGTTTACGGAGATGGCGGCGCCATCGTTTCCGACTGCGGATTCCTCTACGCAAAGTCAGATGCAATGGGAATTAATCAGGGCGAGGCAATCGTAGGCTCAGCAATCTTCAACAGCATATTTGGAACGAATTATTCTTACGCAAGTCAAGAAGGATTTACTCCGCGCCAGATAACTCTGGTAGGATATGAAAACGGGGCTCAAAAGGGTAGCACTCCTACTTACAGACATACGTTAACGATTGTTGGTTTACATAAGGTTGACGGGGCTGGAATTGTAGTACCTCCCGTCGACTATACACTTCTCAACGGAAACGATCACTATCCGTATGCTATCTATTTTGACAACGCAGATTCCGCTGTGAGCGTTTACGACACTGCATCAGAAGCAGGATTTTATACAAGTAATCTTCATTTCAAGTCTATTTACACTATAAAGGAAATGGTTGAGGTATTCCGCGGCGTATTCGTCTATATCGGTATCGCAATCGCGCTTGTGGCACTCATGTTTACTGTCAGCTTTGCGCTCCGCGCCCTCTATCGTAACCGTACGGATATCGGTATACTAAGAGCCTTGGGATGCAGAACATCTCAAATAGCTCTGGCATTTATAATTCAGGTAGCCGTATTAGGTGTCGTTGTGACTTTTATAACGATTGCAGGCTTGCCGCTGCTCACTAATTTTGTAAACACCGTCCTTGCTGAAAATCTCGCTGTATTTCTTGAGAATCCAATGCTTGCTACTATTGAAATAATCAGCATATCCCCGGTTGCCACACTTATAGTTCTTGGAATTCTTATACCCGTGCTTGTTATATCGGCTATCGTACCGCTTATTTTTGTCAGGAAGCTTAAGCCGATAGATATTATACGCTCGTCGGATAACTAGCATCTGATTACATTCATAGCGGACGCAATATCGCGTACGAGAATGGTATGCCGAAGCACTTTGTATTTTAATATTCAATAAATAATCATCGTAGGGCGTGCTTAGGCACGCCCGCTATATTTATTTTAGCTTACTTTTTTCACAAAAACCCTTGCATTTTGTATTTTTATGTGTTATAATAATTTCGCTAAAAAATTAATAGTGCTTATCAAGAGTGGCGGAGGGACTGGCCCTATGAAGCCCGGCAACCTGTTTTTCAAGGTGCTAAATCCTGACAGATGAGTTTTTTTCTGTATAGTGGATTGCGCCTTGTCGGCGCATTTTTTTGTTTGTTAGGCACGAAAGGAAGAAAAAATGAAGAAAATTTTATTTACCTCGGAGTCGGTGACCGAAGGTCATCCCGACAAAATATGTGACAAGATTTCCGACGCTATCCTTGACGAGATTCTTTCACAGGACCCTATGAGCCGTGTTGCTTGCGAGACCTTCGCTACGACCGGTATTATCACGGTAATGGGTGAGATTACCACAAACGCTAAATTCGATGTACAGAAGATTGTAAGAGAAACCGTTGAAGAGATAGGCTATGACAGAGCTAAGTACGGCTTCGATTGTCACACCTGCGCGGTTCTTAGCTCCATTCACGAGCAGAGCGCGGATATTGCTATGGGCGTTGACAAGTGCCTTGAGGCTAAGGACGGCGAGCTTTCCGATAATCTCGATACCGGTGCCGGTGACCAGGGCCTTATGTTTGGTTACGCTTGCGATGAAACAGAGGAGCTTATGCCTCTTCCTATCTCTCTTGCTCACAAGCTTGCTAAAAGACTTACCGAGGTTAGAAAGAACGGTAAGCTTTCATATCTTCGCCCCGACGGCAAGACTCAGGTTACCGTTGAGTACGTTGACGGTGTTCCCACAAGAGTTGATACTATTGTCGTTTCCTCTCAGCATTCTGCTGACGTCGACTCCGCTACTATCCGTAAGGATATTATTGAAAACGTTATTCTCCCCGTAGTTCCGTCCTATCTTATGACGGGCAAGGTTAATATCCACGTTAACCCAACTGGCAGATTCGTAATCGGCGGCCCACAGGGAGATACCGGTCTTACGGGTAGAAAGATTATCGTTGATACATACGGTGGCTACGCTCGTCACGGTGGCGGTGCATTCTCGGGCAAGGATCCTACCAAGGTTGACCGTAGTGCATCCTACGCCGCAAGATACGTGGCTAAGAATATCGTTAAGGCAGGTCTTGCAAAGCAGTGTGAGGTACAGATTGCGTACGCTATTGGTATTGCTCGTCCCGTTTCTGTTATGATTGATACCTTTGGTACGGCTGTATGCGACGAAGCAAAGATTGCCGAGGCAGTAAACGCTCTCGTTGACCTTCGTCCCGCGGCTATCATCAACAAGTTCGACCTTCGCAAGCCCATATACAAGCAGCTTGCCGCTTACGGTCACATGGGCCGCGAGGAGCTTGGTGTTAAGTGGGAAGAGTGCGATATCGCAGATAAGCTTCGCGAGATTTGCTTAGGTAAGTAATTTGAATTTTCAAGGAAAAGTCCTATGTGACTTTTCCTTTTTCTATTGCAAAATATTTTATACTTTGCTATAATTGTACTATAAGAAAAGAAAGGAGTTTGCCGTATGAATGGGATTAACACGCTAGAGACCCTAGAGGGTAAGGTAGAGGACGTCGTATATCACAACGACTCTAACGATTATACTATATTCACCTTGGCTACCAAGGACGGAATACTCGAGACCGCAGTCGGCAATATTCCTTTCGTGTGCGAAGGAGAGCTGGTTGTATTGCAAGGACAGTACACGGTTCACCGTGAATTTGGCAGGCAGTTTGCCTTCGTTGGCTACGAGAAGCGCTTGCCCGATGAGGTTGACGGAATTTTACAATACCTCTCTTCTAGGGCGATAAAGGGCGTCGGCCCGATTACCGCACAGAAGATAGTTGATAGATATGGCACTGACACGTTCGACGTCATTGAGCATCGCCCTGAGTGGCTGTGCGATATTCCCGGCATTACAATGAAGAAGGCTGCCGCTATATCCAAATCTTTTAGGGAGCAATCCGAGCTTCGCGGTGTAATGCTGTTCTTTAAGGACTTTATCAGTACGGGTGAGGTGACCAGAGTATATAAGCGCCTTGGCGCATCCGCTGTCGGTATCGTTAAGGAAAATCCGTATATACTTTGTCAGGGTGAGTGCGGTATCCCGTTTGCTAAGGCGGATGCTATTGCGCTCTCACTCGGCTTCGCACGTGATAATGAGCATAGAATTCTGAGTGGCGCACACTATGTTTTATCGCACAATGCCGGCGCAAACGGTCACACGTGTTTGCCGTTTGATAAGCTTGTCTTAGAGCTTTCGCAGCTCCTTGGCATTAGCGCTGAGCTTGCAGGTGAGTCTGTATCATGCTTTATTGACAGTGACGCACTATACGAAATGCGTGATGGTGATATGCGCTACGTAATGACTAATACGGTAGCTCGCGACGAGGATTTGATAGCGAGAAAGATTAAGATGCTCTCAGAATCTGTTGCAACCTTCTCGGCAGTCAATATTGCCACTATCATACATAAAATTGAAACCGGAATTGGAGTTAATTACGCATCTCTTCAGCGCGAGGCGCTTTTTGCCGCAGTAAATCACGGTGTTTCAATATTAACCGGTGGCCCGGGCACGGGTAAAACTACGGTTATCAAGGCTATGATTAGGCTCTTTAAGGAGCTTGATATGAAGGTAGTCCTAGCCGCACCGACGGGCAGAGCGGCAAAGCGAATGAGTGAGGCTACCTATGAGGAGGCTAAGACAATTCACCGTATGCTTGAGATGGAGCGTACTAATACCGATGAGGTAAGATTTAATAGAAACGAGCGCACACCGCTTGATGAGAACGTGGTTATAGTCGATGAGGCGTCTATGATTGACCTTTCGCTTATGGCGGCACTTATGGCGGCTATGCGCCGTGGCTCGCGCCTTGTCTTAATTGGCGACTCCAATCAATTGCCAAGCGTCGGCGCAGGAAACGTGCTATCAGACTTGATTGCATCGGGTGTTGTTGAAACCACGTGTCTTAACGAAATATTCAGACAGTCTGAGCAAAGTCTTATCGTTGTAAACGCACATAACGTCAACAACGGTATTCCCCCAATTCTTAATGCTACCGACAAGGACTTCTTCTTCGTGCGCCGCGAGAATGAGAATGATATTGCGAGCACTATTTCGAGCCTTGTTAATGAACGACTTCCTAAAACCTATTCTGAGAAGATTAGGGAGCAGATACAGGTTATTACTCCTTCAAGAAAGGGTGCAGGCGGAGTTGAGGTATTGAATAAGGAATTGCAAAACAGCATTAACCCGCCAATGAAGTTTAAAAAGGAGCGCACGGCGCACGGCACGGTGTTCCGCGAGGGCGATAGGGTAATGCAGATTGCCAATAACTATGATATCGAGTGGGAGAAGGACGGATATACGGGGCAGGGCATATTTAACGGCGATATTGGCGTTATTGATAGCATTGATATGAACGAAGAAATTATGAATATCTGGTTTGACGACAGACTCGTCAGATATGATTTTGCAAACCTTGACGAGCTTGAGCTATCCTACGCCATTACCGTTCATAAGAGTCAGGGAAGCGAATATCCCGTCGTAATTATACCGATGTACTCATGCGTACCGATGCTCCAGACGAGAAATTTACTATACACTGCAATTACCAGAGCAAAGACTATGGTTATTCTCGTCGGCAGGAGCGATATACCTTTGAAAATGGTTAGTAATAACCGCGAGATTGTAAGATATACAACTCTTGTAAACAAGCTTAAGTCTATAAATAATACCTAAATATATATTTTATTGCGAAAGGTCTTGAAATTTCAAAGATTATGATGTATAATTAGTGTGTTATAATGGACTTTTCTATAATGCTTACGAAAGGAGATACTATAGTGTTTACTAAAATTGGACTTGACCTTGGATATGCTAACATAACGCTCAGTGACGCTAACGGTGGTATATACCGCGAGCCGTCAGTTGCACTCGTGTACAAGGAATCCAGACCGGATTTACACCGTATTATCTCTGTAGGCACTGCAGCGCTTGAATCCGATACTGTTGATAAGAATGGGAGAGAGGGAATACTCGTAAGACCGTTTAAGAACGGAATTCTCTTTGATCATCAGCTTACCAAGGATATTATTTCCAGTGCTGTAACTCCGATTAAGACGGAGAGAAATATCAGATGCATACTTGCAGTTCCGTCCGATATTTTGGCAAAGCAGGAGCGTGAGCTTTACTCTATGCTAAATGAGGCGGGGGTTACTACCTGTCTTTCGGTAACGCGTCCGATTGCAGCTTTAATCGGTGCCGGATATTCCCCCGATATGAGCGTTATTTCGGTTAACATCGGCGCTGCCAATACTGATATAGCGGTGTTAAATCAAGGAAACATAATTCACGCAAGACGCTTTGATGTCGGCGGCGAGACTTTTGATAAGGCGGTTAAGCAATACGTGCTTGACCAAGGCGACGTCAACATATCCTTGTCAGTTGCCAGAGCTATAAAGGAGCAGCTTGGCGCTGTTTGGAGCGGTAGGCCTAATGATAGTATTGATATTGAAGGTACGCTTTCTTTAACCGGTAATAAGCTTCGTATGAATGTTACCACCGAGGATATCGTTGGTGTATTTGAAGAGCCGTTACAGCTTGTTATTAAGGCGATTGTAGATACGATTAAGGTTATACCACCGGATATGGTAGAGGGAATATTTGCTAACGGCATTGTTTTGACCGGCGGCGGAGCAGAGCTCTTTGGCATTGAGTGCTTGCTTAGCAAGGTACTTGGAATTTCGGTCACAAAGGCACAAAATCCTATAGATGCAGTCGCTAAGGGCCTCTCCAGGATAAATTCCTTTATCTCTGCGAGATCTCGGCTCAACGGTAAGAATATCACCTCACAGGTGGCTAAGCTTTACCTTGATAGCAAGAATAAATAAAACAAACAAGTCACATGACGGATTGGAGAAGATAAATGAGTTCAAAGAATAATAAGTCACAAAATAAGGAATTACCTGCTTATGCAAAGATTATTGCTGCAGCGGTGGTTGGCGTTTTGATTTTGGTGGCTGTATTTGGTACGGTTGGTATTGTGGTTACTTATGCTTAAGTATTAAAAAAATAGGAGTGTTATGCTTCGTTAAAAGCGCATGAAGGCTGTTTTAAAGAATGGCTTTTATGCGTTTTTTATTTTAAATTTTGCACCGTGTTTTTTGCACCGTGTTTTTGCACCGTGTTTTTTGCACCGTGTTTTTGCGCCGCGTTTTTTTTGCACCGTGTTTTTTGCACCGCGTTTTCGCACCGTGTTTTTTGCACCGCGTTTTTGCGCCGTGTTTTTTGCACCGCGTTTTTGCGCCGTGTTTTTTGCACCGTGTTTTTGCGCCGTGTTTTTGCACCGTGTTTTTGCGCCGTGTTTTTTACACCGCGTTTTTTGCACCGTGTTTTTGCACCGCATTTTTTGCACCGTGTTTTTGAACCGCGTTTTTGCTCTGAATTTTTGCTTGTGGGATTATTGTTTTTTTGTAGGGCAGGGAAGTGATTTTTCCTTGCTTTGTTTTTTGTAGATTTACTGCTTATTGTTTTTCACAAATTTACTTCTCCTAGTTTCTTGTTTTTATAATGTAAAATTTTGATTTTATGAAATTTCGTTCTTTTTGTTTTTTTGGAATTTACGTTTTTCTGTGATTGCGGGTTATTCAAAATGGATGGGGATTTATACTTTTTAAAAATGAACCCTTAAAACACAAAATACACATTTCCGTTTTAACAAAAACACGGTGTGGAAAGTGTTGATAACTTTGATTTAATCAGCAAAATGTGTGGAAAACTCGATGCAAAATTTCTACATAATTCCGATATTATATATAGAATAATTCAAATATCAAACTATTATTGTAATTTTACTCTTGATTTGTCAAAAATTCCACAACGGATTTTTGTATACTGTGGAAAAATAGAGAAAATTCCACAACGGAATTGTGTATTTTGAAATTTTGTGTGGATAACGTGCTGAGTCGTCAACATTCCTGTTTTGCGTGCGCTTTTGCTGATAGTTATATATAAGACAAAAAAGAAAGCCTATCATAAGCGATAGGCTTTCTATAACATTTAGTATGTGAAATTATTTCTTTCTCTTGATGAAGTTGAAGATATCCTGGTACTGTGCTGCAAAGTCCTCAGCGGTCTCAATCTTAGCAGTAGGTGCAGCTTTAGGAGCTTCGAAGACAACAGGCTCTTCTTCTGCCTCGAATGCAGCTTCAGCAGTAGCTTCAACAGCTTCGTATCTGGGCTGAGCAACCGGAGTTTCAACAACAGGAGCAGCCTGAGCAGCTTCTGCAGCAGCTCTTGCCTCCATCATTCTTGCATTCTCGTTCTTCAATGAGTTGGTAGGATCGATGAAGCCGGTAGCGATAATCGTAACGCGCATTTCATCAGTAAGCTCGGGAGCAAACGAAGCACCCCAAATAATGTTAGCATCGGGATGAGCCTCCTCGCAAATCATTCTTGAAGCGGTCTCAACTTCCTCAAGCTGAATGTCCTCGGAAGCGGTGATGCTAACGAGAACACCCGTTGCACCTGCGATGCTTGTCTCAAGAAGAGGAGAGGAGATAGCTGCCATAGCGGCAAGCTGTGCCTTATCTGTACCCTTAGCAGAGCCGACACCCATGTGTGCATAGCCTGCATTCTTCATAATGGTGGTAACGTCGGCAAAGTCAAGGTTGATAAAGCCGGGAACGTTAATAAGCTCGGATACGGACTGTACGCCGCGACGAAGCACGTCGTCTGCAATCTCGAATGCGTTAGCAAGAGTGATATGCGTATCCTCAACCTGTCTGAGTCTTTCGTTAGGAATAACGATAAGAGAGTCAACGTGCTTAGAAAGCTCGGCGATACCAAGCTCAGCCTGCTGATATCTCTTTCTACCCTCAAAGGAGAAGGGCTTGGTAACGATACCAACGGTGAGTATACCCATTTCCTTAGCGCACTTAGCAATTACGGGAGCAGCGCCGGTACCGGTACCGCCACCCATACCTGCGGTGATAAATACCATATCGGCGCCCTCGAGCATAGCTCTGATATCCTCGATAGTTTCCTCAGCGCTGCGCTTACCAACGTCGGGATTAGCACCTGCGCCCTTACCGCGAGTAATTTTATCACCGATTACAAGCTTTCTTGCGGCGCAAGAGGTCTCAAGAACCTGAGCGTCAGTATTGATAGCGATGAATTCTACACCGCGAATATTGGTGGAAATCATACGGTTAACGGCATTATTACCGCCTCCGCCTACACCGATTACTTTAATATTGATACCGCTTTCGTAAGCAGGCTCGAAATCAAATTCCATTTTGTTATCCATTTTGTCATCCTCCATTTGAAATGTATATTAGGCAAACAGGCACTGCCTGTAATTATGTATAAAGCACTAATATTATTATACAATATTTTAAAAATAATTCAAGAGAACATATATAGATATTTAAAATATTTACAATATACCACCAAAATGGCATCTTAAAGCTAGGCAGACCTTGTATTTGTTCATATTTTGAAAAGTTAAAATTCTGAAAGCAAAAGGCCGTGCTTTAAAGTACTGGGCACGGCCTTACATTGCTTGATTATTTTAGGGCAGAATGGTTATTCGTATATTATTTCTTCAATAAAACTAAGGAATTTCTCTTTGGTATCAGAGGGACAAAGTCTTTGAATTTTCTGACTATATTCAAGTCTTTTCTCGGGATTGTTAACCAGTGATTTCAGTGTATCAATCAATCTTTCTTCTTCTAATAGATGCTCCTCAATCATAATTGCACCGCCGCCATTTGCTATATATTCTCCGTTTTTAACCTGATGATTTCCGCTGACATTCGGCGAGGGAACGAGGATAGCACACACTTCAGCACACGCAAGCTCGCTTAGCGTTATTGCACCGCATCGCGTTATGGCAATATCCGCTGCTCGAAGCAGCTTCGGCATATTTTCAATATACGGCACTATCTTGCATTTGCCGATGCCATAGCATAGCTCGGGGTACTTCTCCCGGTATTCGGGGTAATACCTTCTGCCTGTGCCGTGTATGTGACGTACTCTGGCGTTTTTGAGAGAATATTTTTTCATCACCTCGGTAAGTACCTCGTTGAGTCTTTTAGAGCCAATACTGCCGCCAAATGAAACTATTAAAACCTCGCCATCCTTAACTCCGAGCTCTTTTCTGCATTCAGTCTTGTCTTTTGTTTCAAAGCCACGGCGCATGGGGTTACCGATTACATATAAGCTCTTGCATTTTGGGAGCCTTTTTTTAGTATCCTTAAGATTTATCAGAACTGCATTGCATTTAGGAGCTAAGAGCTTTGTAACGAGTCCGGGCACGGCGTTTGATTCATGAATTGCGGTTTTGACCTTTTTCTTGATGCCGACTTTAATAATTGGCCAGCATACGTATCCACCGGTACCTATTATTATGTCGGGATGAAATTCGTCAATTATCTCGCCTGCTTTCTTTAAGGAGCGAACTGCCTTTACAGCGCTTTTAATTGTTTTTCTTGAGAGAGTTCTGCTTATTCCTTCGATATCCAGAGTGTATAGCTTGTATCCGCCGTTAATGATAGCTTGATTCTCCTCGCCTCCGCTTCTACCTACAAAGGCACATTCGCATTTATACTTACTTTCACTAAGTATTTCTGCCATTGCTATAGCGGGGGAGATGTGTCCTGAAGTTCCGCCGCCACAAAATAAAATCCTCACTTATTCACCTTCTTATACTAACAGTTTTGGATATAGATAATATTATACCCATTTCTATAAAAAGCATTAGCAAAGACGAGCCGCCATAGCTGAAAAATGGTAGAGAAATGCCCGTGTTCGGTATCGTGTTTGTAACAACTGCGACGTTAAGGAGTGTCTGTATCGCTATTTTTGTGGATATGCCGATACACAAGAGTCGCTCGTAAATATTCGTACAGGCAAATCCTATGGCAAATCCTCTGTAGATAAGTATACCGAAGAGCAACAGCGCGAGTATAGCACCGACAAATCCAAGCTCCTCACACAGTATTGCAAAAATCATGTCGTTTGCAGGCTCCGATACATAGCAGTGCTTAAGCTCACCGTTGCCGAGTCCTTTACCAAATAAGCCACCGGAGCCTATCGCCATAAGACCTTGAAGTGTCTGCCACCCGCCTGTCAATTTGTATCCTTCCGGATTTTGCCACACCGTTATTCTGTCTTTGGTGTAGTCTGTGAAGAAGGCTATATACGACGCACCGCCAATACAAGACAGGACGAAAGCCGTTATGTATTTTAGATTGATGCCCGACATAGTGATAAGTAAAAGAGAAATAAGCCCCAGTATTATTATGCACGAAAGGTGCTTTTGAAGCATTACCAAAAGGATAGGCACGAGCATTATCATAAATGGCAAAAGAGTACCGTAAATAAAGCTTTGCCGTCCGTTTTTGAAATTCAGTGCGCTTTGCTCGTTTTTATCGAAATACCAGCTGAGCATCATCACGATACTCAGCTTTGCTATTTCCGATGGCTGAATAGTGATAGGACCTACTGAAATCCACCGCTTTGCTCCGTTACCGACAAAGCCGACGAGCAGAGTTAAGATTAGAAGTGCAAGAGTTATAACGTATAACTGCCAGCTCATTTTTTTAAAAAGCGTGACCTTGCACCGCGAGACCAATGCCATAATTATGAAGCCAAGCGCTACCCAAATAATTTGCCGTTTAATAAAGTAGTATGCATCGCCGTATCTGAAGCTCGCGTAGGCATATCCTGAGGTGAATACCATAATGCTTCCGTAAAGAGTAAGTAGTATTACCGTGATCAGAAAAATTTTATCGCATTCCTGTTTGTTTTCCTTTCCTTGCCTTGTAAAATATCCCCAAACCTTCATTTTATGAATGCAATAGATACTGGAATAGACGCTACAAGTGTTATGATTATTGCAACGATACAGATTTTGTTTTCGCTCCAACCGCATTTTTCAAGGTGATGATGTAATGGCGCCATACGAAAGAGCCTTTTCCTTGTCGCCTTATAATATATTACCTGCAGAATAACGCTGAGTCCCTCAATAACATATACCGAGCATATGATAATAACAACTATTGGGTTTCCGATAATTAACGATAAAGAGGCAATAAGCGAGCCTAAAAACAAAGAGCCCGTGTCTCCCATGAAAATTTTGGCAGGATGCAAATTAAAGACTAAAAAGCCGCAGCTGCCTCCCATTAAAGCGCAGGATATCAGCGCTCCGGACTCGTATTGTGAGTAGGATATATAAAACAGAGCAACACCGATTGCAAATGCTACTGAGGATGCAAGGCCGTCAATTCCGTCAGTTAGGTTAGCGCAATTCGTGATACCAACAAGTACAATTACGGCGAATGGGTAATATAGTACGCCAAGGTTGAGTTCAAAGCCTCCAAACGCCAAGACGGTATTGATACCGCAAATCATACTAACAGCAGTAACATAGCTGATAGATGCAATGAATTGCATAACAAGCTTTTGCCACGGCAATAGCCCTTTATCGTTCTTGCGCTGCTTGATTTTTTGCCTGTCATCAATTATTCCCACAGTAGCGTTGAGGACTGCATACATAAGTGGTAAAATCAACAACCACGCTTCGTTTTTGTAAGTGTTCGATACAAGAAATGCACAGCATAACAAGAGTGCCACGCCAATTGCTATAAGAAAGGCAATTCCCCCCATAGTCGGAGTTCCTGATTTGCTTTTATGCCAAACGGGGCCTAACTCATATATCGGCTGCTTGGCTTGGCTTTTAAGATACGGAATTAGCATTTTTTCTATAAAGACGGTTAACGCAAAAGCTACAAGAAATACAGATACGTATAACGGTAAAAGTAAATCTGACATTATAATACCTCCTGAAAATATGAAAGTATTCTCTCAAGCCTGATTTTGCGCGATGCTTTGATGAGTAACGGAGCATCCTTTGTGTGACGGTTAATCACATCAAGCGAAAGCATATCAAGATTGTCTGTTTCATAGTGAATAAAAACGTTCTCACGGCTCATACCAATACTCATTGCACCTTTTGCAACGCAATCAGCGTATTTACCTACCAAGAAAGCCTTTTTTGCACCACTCTTTGCAATAGCGCGTCCAATCTTATAGTGTATTTCCTCGGAATAATCACCAAGCTCTAATACATCGCCTATGATAACGTCAAAGCTTCCATTGCACGACTTCATCATTTCAAGGGCTGCGACAATTGACTCGTATGAAGCGTTATAGGAGTCATCGATTACACGAAGATTTTTGAATTGGTATTCCTTAAATCTAAGCACAGAGCTCGGCATGGCAGACACGCGAGACTTAATAGTATCGGCGTCCAGTCCCAGAAGGTCAGCTACAGATATAGCATAGGTAAGGCACTTAAAGGTATGCCCGCCTGCAAGATTAAAGCGATATTTGTCAATGGTTAAATTTTTACCGTAATAACTAAATAGAGTGCCGGTGGCATCCCGTTCTATAACCTTAAAACGCAGAGTGGCATTTTCGTCGGTGTCCGAAATGGATATTGTATTAGCGTATTTGGGAACATCAAAGTCTAACGGATGCAATAAATAACCACCACTCATACCGTCGGCAATCTCGCATTTAGCCTTAAGAATTTCTTCCTTTGAGCCTAGCATTCCTATATGTGCGGTGCCTACGTTTGTGATAATTGAGAGGGAGGGGGCAAGACATTTTGATAGGCGCGATATTTCACCGCGTCTGTTCATTCCACACTCGCAGATAAGCACCTCGGTATTCTTTGGTGCAGATAATACGGTTAGCGGTACACCGATAAGATTGTTTTGATTTCCCTTAGTGCTATGTGTGAGATATGAGGTCTCGAGCATAGCGTTAAGCAAATTTTTAGTTGTGGTTTTGCCGACACTGCCGGTTAGCGCAATAACGTGGCGAAGACTTCGCAATTTGCTCAAATACCCGGTTGCTAAATTCAGCAACGCCTCTGCAGTGTCGCTTACATAAAGCGTGCCGTTGACATTGGAGCATGAGAGGGAAGCGATACCTTTTGTAACGGCTTCCGATATATAGTTTTCACCGCTATTCTGCTCGCTATTCAGCGCAATAAAAAGGTCTGAGCTTCTAAGCTCGCGCGTGTCGGTGGAAATACCTCTTATAATCCTTTTTTTATCAAGCGCAACGCATTGTGCGCCGGTGTAATCCACTATTTCGGCTATGGATAAAGGAACCGCTAATTCGCATCTCATATATCAGCCTCTTCCATAAGCACCTTTTCAACGGCTTCTTCATCGCTATATGACCTTTTACCGTCATTGTCATATATGTATTTTTCCGCCCCTTTGCCAATGAGCGCAACAATGTCGTCATTGTTTGCACTTTTTATTGCGTAGTTTATTGCAGTTTCTCGGTTAGGAATTACTGTGTAAGTTGCATCGCTCGGTATACCGAGGACTATATCTGCTATGATTTTCTTTATGCTCTCATTTCGGCTGTTGTCCTCTGTTATGATAATTCTATCAGCATATTTGCTCACAGCTTCTGCTATAATCGGACGCTTTTCTTTATCACGCTCTCCTCCACACCCGAATACCACTGTCAATTTCTGCCTTGGTTTTAAGTTTGATTTTATGGTTTTTAATGCGTTTAGATACGCTTCAGGCGTATGTGCGTAATCAATTATGACCCTTGGATTAGCATTGTATAGTCGCATTCTTCCGTCTATATATTCGATGTTTCCTATTGCCTTTTTTATATCGCATGGGGCAATTTTTAGCATAAGTGCCATCCTTATTGCCATTAACGAGTTGTAAATATTCATAGCACCGATTAGCTTCAGCTCTACATCAAAAGATAGTCCCGATTCCTGATAGATAAATCGTGAGCCGTTAAGCCCCAACAGCTCTATTTCAGAAGCTGCAGCATCTGCAGGGGTTAAGACACCTACGCCGGATTTTTCGCACCTTGATTCACTGTATGCTCGTGCGGAGTATTTGTCATCGAGATTGAAAACGCCAAGCGCACAGTTATCAAATAGGGAAAGCTTAGTTTTATAATAATCCTCAATGTCAATGTGAAAATCCATGTGCTCCCACGAAAGATTTGTAAATGCACAAATATAGAATGGAATCGGGTGGATTTTTCCAAGACTTATTGAATGGCTCGAAACCTCGCATATTACATATTCGACTCCTTGTTCTTGCATTTCCTTAATTTTTGAATACAAATATATCGGGTCAGGGGTTGTCATTGAGTACCCTTCGGAGCTAAGCATCGTGTCGTTGTATAAAATTTTGCCTGTACCGATAAACCCAACATTGTAATTACAGTGACGCAATATCCGATAAAGTATGGTTGCGGTGCTGGTTTTACCGTTAGTGCCGGTAATACCGATTACTTTGAATTTCGTATAGTCTATTTCATTTTCTCTTGAGTAAGCTAAGGCAAGGCTTTTTCTCGCGTTTTTTACTCGTATTATCGGTATATCAACGTCGCACGCTCTATCCTCATCAATTACGAGCGCGTAGGGGTGCGGGAATGGAATATCCTTTTGAGTGATTTTTTGCGATTTACCCATAGCTTTTTTACATATATATAATATATATGGCCCTGTTTTTTCAATAGTCGTGCTAGGCACAACGACGGTCCCGGATTTTATTCGTTTGTCACAATATACGATTTCTTCCTTTTTTATAAGATCTTTAATTCTCATTCTAATCCTCAAAATCTAGATTTGCAATTCTTAAGGTTATTACCTCGCCTCGCGCAACCTTTGTATCGGGTGGGATTGATTGAGTTATTACGGTATAACCTGTATGCCCGGAGGAATTTATATCACCGTCGAGCTTTATGTTGATTCCGAGTCGCATTAGTAATTCTTCAGCGGCAAGTATATTCATACCTACAATACTTGGTACGATTATCAGTTCTTCCTCGCGTTTTATAGTATAAATATATACGGTTGATAAGTCTTTGGTAATTACGGTGTTAGACAAGGGAAATTGAGATAGTACGGTATCGCCATCGCCTATTATTTTGTAGCTGATATCTGAATTTTTTAGTTCTTTTTGAACCTCATTTATAGTCATTCCGACATAATCCTTAACACTCAGTGTGCTTTTTGGCTTTGATGATTCATACTGAAGATAGGGGAGTACGTTCGTTAATAGCGAAGAAATATAAGGCGCTGCAACCACTGAACCGTACTTTACGTCGGATTGTGGCTCGTCAACCACTATGATAACTGCAATTCCGGAGTCATTCGTTTTTGTATATGCGACGGTAGAGCCAATTCTTAAATACGATGCGCCGTTTTCATCGAGTACGTCAAATTTTTGGGAAGTTCCCGTTTTTGCTGCCACAAAGTAGCCATCAACGTAGGCATTTTTTGCACCACCGTCACCGCTTACGCCCTTTTCAAGAATATCGCTAACCTCATTTGCAACCGATTTTGAAATTATCTGCCCTTTTACTACGGTTTCGTGCTCGTATATGGTCTTTCCGCTGTTGTCTATGATTTCTCTTACGAGGTAAGGCTGAACCAGTATGCCGTCGTTAGCTACCGCAGCTATTGCTGTAAGATGCCCGATAATGCTTACCTTAAACCTTTGGCCGAAGGAAGTAGTTGCAAGCTCGGTTGGACCTAACGCTTGCGGGGAGTGAAATATAGTACGAGCTTCACTTGGCAGATCAATTCCTGTTTTTTCTAAATATCCAAATCTTTCTATGTAAGAGTAGAAGTTTTCCGCACCTATCCTCTCGGCAAGACACATCATTGTTGGGTTGCAGGACATCTGTAGACCATATGCCAGAGAAAATCCACTTCCGTGTCCTTTAACCTTATGGCATTTTATTCTCCAGCCGCCTACCATGTGATACCCTGCGCATGAGAATGTGTCGCTTGCTGTTGTAACGCCAAGCTCAAGCGCGGTTGCTACGGTTATTATTTTAAATGTCGAACCAGGCTCGTAGGTTTCACTAACTGCCTTATTTGACCACATAATTTGCATCAGTTCGGTCTTTAGAGCCTTATATTCATCACTATCGGGGCTATAACCGCTTTTGTCAAGCTTAGCCTGGGATACGCTATCAAGATTATAGTGAGTATTAGGGTCAAACGGTGAAGAGTTAGCCATAGCGAGAATTGCGCCTGTTTTAGTATCCATAACAATACCGCACACCCTGTTTTCCACCTTGTGATTTACGCGAATGATTTCCAGTTGATTTTCAAGTTGTCTTTGTATGTAGCTATCAATGGTTGTAACTATACTTGCACCATCCTTAGCCGGTACGTAGGTTGCATATTCACTCGGCATTGTGTTGCCGTTGGCATCTTTCGCGTAAAGATAGTAACCGTCTGTTCCGGTAAGCACGGAATTGTATGAGTATTCAAGGCCGTATAGCCCTTGATTATCACTTCCTGTGAAACCCAACACGTTAGCGGCAAGTGTAGTGCCGGGATAAAATCGGCTTGTCTGAGCTTCTGTGAAAACTAAGTCCTCAAGCTTGTTTTTTACGATAAAATCAAGAGTGTTTTTGTATTCTTCTTCGTTCGCCGACTTTTTAATGGTAACGTCAAGCACGTTTGAATTGTTGATTTTTTCAAGAAGATTATAGTAGTCAAGATTTAATATACTCGACAAGCCTTTTGAAATAATTTCGTTGTAAGGCTTATTGTAGTTTTTTATATACTTTTTAATTTCGCGAGTTGAAACAAATATACGCCACACGGTTTTTTCCGTTGCAAGTACGTTCATATTTGTATCATATATTTTTCCGCGGGCGGCCTTGAGTACGGACTCAGTAGTTATCTGCTGTTGCGTTTTGTTTTTGTAAAGGCTATAGCTTATAAGGTCAAGACGTAAAATATTTGTAAGAACAAAGCATGCGAAAATCAAAAATGCGATAAGAACTATTTTACCTCTTTTAATTGTTTTATATACGGCTAGAGAATTTTGGCTTCTTAACATTTTTCCACCACAACAAAAAAATATAGCGACAGCCGTGGCTATCGCTATACTCTATGCTTGTGCTTATATTTTTATTCGGGGAAAATTAGTTTTGATTATGCAATTCCTCTTCCGATACCTCAATTGATTCTGCGTACTCATAAGTATCTTCACCGTTTGCCGTGTAAGGAGAAGCGCTACCGGTACCTGAGAGTGCAAAGATACCGCAGGACATAACGAGCGCGCAAGCCGCAGCTGCAGAGAGAACTGCCGACATAGATGTTTTAAGAGGGAAGCGCTTGATAGTTTCATCCTTCTTAGGTGCGGTTTTAAGGGTAAGCTTATCGTTTACGTAATTTATAAGTGTGCTAACAACGTGATTTTCCTGTACTAAGGTTGTAGCAGGGAGATTGGAATTTGCATTTTTGCCGGCCTTTAGACGCATATAGTCGCCAACCGTGCATTCGGTGTTGTCATATATAACTGTAAATCTATTCTTAAGGTTGGTATAAAGTGCATCGTATGAATTAGTAACTGTTGTCATTTTTCTTACTCCTTATTATACTTTTTCTGCAACTCTGAGTTTTGCGCTTCTGGCGCGCGGATTTGCATTGAGCTCACCTTCGCTTGGAAGAATTGGTTTTTTTGTGATGTCTTTAAGAGACGGCTTTTTTCCGCATACGCAAACAGGGAAGTCTGACGGGCATGTACAACCTTTAGTAAATTCCTTGAATTCCTGCTTAACAAGCCTGTCCTCTAATGAATGGAATGAGATTATCGCTATTCTGCCACTGATAGATAAATTTCCTACAGCAGCATCAATAAGTGGCTTGATAACGTCAAGCTCGCGATTTACCTCAATTCTTATCGCCTGGAACGTTCTTTTTGCGGGGTGTGGACCGTCAGCCTTTGAAAAAGCGGGGATTGCACCCTTGATTATATCTGAGAGCTCGTGTGTGCTTTCAATAGGACGCTCGGCTCTTCTTTTGCATATAGCGCTTGCAATTCGTGGAGCGAATCGCTCCTCGCCATACTCGTATATTATTCTTTTCAAGTCTGCTTCGGAATATTCGTTGATAACCTCGTATGCCGATAGGGGAGAGTCTGTATTCATTCTCATATCTATTCTGGCATCGTTCATATAACTGAATCCGCGCTCTGCCTCGTCAAATTGATATGAGCTGCATCCGAGGTCGGCAAGCACGCCGCCAAGATTGGTAATCTCAAGCTCACTCATAACCTGTCCAAAGGTAGAGAAGTTATCGTTTATAAAGGTTATTCTATCAAGATAATCCTTTAATCTTTCCTTTGCAGCGGCAATAGCTGTTTTATCTTGGTCAAAGCATATGAGCCTTGAGTTAGGGCCCATGCGCTTAGCAATTTCAAGTGAATGTCCGCCGCCGCCGGTAGTGCAGTCAACGTATGTATAACCATCTCTGATGTTTAAAGCGTCGATGCATTCATAAAGAAGCACGGATGTGTGAGAAAATTTAATGTTAGCCATTATACTTCTCCTCTATATTATTATAAGCCGTACTGTCTCATAAGCTGACGCATGGACTCGATATCCAGATTTTGCTCACGCTCGTTCCAAATTTCCTCGGCCCAAAGTCTTACTTGCTTACCTGCGCCAACGAAAACTATATTCTTAACTATTCCTGCGTATTTAGCAAGCTTCTCATCAAGAATTATTCTTCCGCTCGCATCGGGAATACATTTTTGAGCAGAGCCAAGAAGGAAATCTTGGATTTGTCTTGCATCAGTTTCGGGTAGGGTTTCAATCTTTTCCACATATTCTTGCCAATCCTTTGCGGTGTAGACGGAAAGGTAAGTATCAAACTTTCTTGTGATATAGAATTCTTCGCCAAGCTCATCGCGGAACTTAGCAGGAATGAATACACGCTTTTTTGCATCAATCGAATGTGTATATGAACCTACGAATGACATATCCGTCTCCCCTTTCTCTGTTTATTGGCACCATTTGTGTGTAAAAACGTGGTTTTTGGTGGGAAAA
>JAZQRW010000177.1:0-14330 GCA_045629765.1 Eubacteriales bacterium | reverse complement strand
CCGAGGGGGTATCATTCGCAATTCTTCTTATGAACATTCTCTCTCCATATATTGATAAATGGACACAGCCAAGACCCCTTGGAAAAGGAGGTAACTAGTAATGACCAAGAAAAACATTATCCCCACCGTCGTTCTTGCGCTTATCTGTCTTTTTGCTGCTCTTCTTCTCGCTCTTACAAATATGATTACCGCGCCCGAGATAGAAAGACAGCTTATTGAGAAAGCAAATGCCGCTAAACGCGAGGTGTTGCCCGACGCCGACGCTACGACGTTTGAGGATATCACCAACGATTACGATTTCCCAGAGAGTATTCAGGGAGCATTCAAGGCGGATACCGGATACGTCTTCCAGATTACCTATAAGGGCTACAATCCGGACAACGTGATGATGTGCGGCATCGATAACGAGGGTAATCTCGTTAAGTCAAAGATTATCACCTATACAGACACATACGAATATCAAAACAAGCTTGATATGAGCCACAACGGCATAGACCTCGACACCGCTAAGACAAACGTTGAGCTTGCCACCACCGCAACATCTGACACGGGTAAAGGCTACAACAAGGCTCTTACCGCAGCTGTTAACGCCTATACTCTTATAACCAAGGGCGAAGCCGCTCCCGACGAAGAAGAGTCGGAAGAGGAAACCAAGCCGGAGATATTCGACAACGGCGGTTTCCAAACTAAAACCGATGAGGAAGCAATGGCACTTGCAAAAGAAGCCTTCGGACTTACCTCAATCGAGGCATTGGAGATTCCGGAGGATAATTACAACAAGCTTCCCTCGGTTCTTATGGCAGCTTATAAGACTGATAAGGGATATGTGCTTTACACCGCAACCACTACTCAATATATCAAGCCTTACGGCATGAATGAAACAGAGGCTCTTATAGCCACGGATAAGTTTGGCACTGTAACCGAGGTTAAGCTAATTACATGGAAGGTATGGGGCGACACGAGCACGCTCGATCCCGACTTTGTCGAGCAGATTAACGATACATCGGCGCTCGTTGCTTCATTAAACGGCACTAAATACGGTATTGTCAGCGGCGTTGACGTTGTCAGCAATGCAACAAACTCCAGCAACAATTTGGTTGCGTCCGTAATCGATAGTCTTAAGGCTCTCAAGAGTTATATTAACAGCGCACTTACAGAAAACGATATTAAAGATCTTGCATTAACTCTCGTTCCGGGTGCAATCTCTCTTGAAAAGCTCGAGATTGAAGATATGCCCGCAACTCTTAAAGCGGTTTACCTAACGAATGATAAGTCAAGCTACATCTTCCACATTCAAACCTCCACTCAGTACGTTGCCAAGGAGACTGAGGCTCTTATCGTTACGACCGCCTTCGGCACTATCAAGAAGCTTGAGGTTATAAATTGGAACGTCGGTCACGGTGTATACGCCACCGAGGAATATCTTGACAGCTATCTCGGTTCAAATCTTCAGTCACTTGAGGGGGGTGTTGAGCTTGTTTCCAACGCTACCGGCACCTCAGTGAATTTGAGAAACGCCGTTGCAGATGCATTAAAGACCGTATTCCCAACACCCATATACACTTATATCGCTATTGCGATTATGGCAATTGCTCTCGTTATCAGCGTCAGCCTTGCTGTAGTCTTTAAAAGGAGGAGAAGAATATGAAGAACAATAAACTTAACATTCTCCTTCGCGGACTGATACAAGAGAACCCCGTTCTTATACTTGTCCTCGGCGCTTGCCCTGCAATTGCTACCTCAAGCAGCATTAAGTCTGCTTTCTTTATGGGACTTGCGGCTACCGCAGTTCTTATTTGCTCAAACATTGTTATTTCAGCACTTCGTAAGCTTATACCTACAGTCGTACGTATTCCGTGCTACATCGTGGTTATTGCGACCTTCGTTACGGTTGTAGATCTGCTGTTCAAGGCTTTTCTCCCCGATGTTCACGAGCTTCTTGGCAAATTCTTGTCACTTATTGTCGTTAACTGTATTATTCTCGGAAGAGCAGAGATGTTCGCAAGAAAAAATACCGTTATTGACTCAGCTCTTGACGGAGTAGGCATGGGATTCGGCTTTATGCTTGCGCTTCTTGTTATTGCGCTCCCTCGCGAAATACTTGGCAACGGCTCATTCTGGAACATCGAGATCCCGTTTATGAAGGATTTCAAGATTCCTATGCTTAAGGAAGCATCAGGCGGCTTCTTAGTATTCGGTATAGTTATCGCGATTATGAACAAGCTCACCGCAAAGAAGGGTGGAGTTAAGAAAAAATCCTTCAGCTGTGAGGGCTGTCCGTCCGCGCATCTTTGCAACAAGACTTCCTGCTCAGAGATGACCGAGCTTTCAACAGAGGTCGTAGATCCTACAATTGAAGAAACTATTACACAGGAAGGCGAGGTGGAAGGTAATGCTTAAGGAATTTGTAATTATTCTTATGACCGGCGTGCTTATTAACAACTACGTCCTTCAGCAGACTATCGGTATTTGTCCCTTCCTCGGCGTGTCCAAAAGAGTAAATCAAGCGGTAGGCATGGGTCTTGCAGTAACATTTGTTTTAGTATTTGCTACAGCTGCCACCCAGCCGTTCTACCAATTTGTTTTAAAACCGTTCAAGCTTGAATATTTAAGCACTATAGCATTTATACTAATAATTGCATCTCTCGTCCAGTTTGTTGAAATTATACTTAAGAGATTTATACCTGCACTTTATAAGTCGCTGGGCGTATATCTTCCGCTTATTACAACAAACTGTATCGTTCTGGCAGTCACGCTTGAGAGCATTGACACCGTTGGCACGGAGCTTGGCTTTTTAAAGGCAGTTGTTTACGCTTTTGGCTCCGGTCTTGGCTTCTTGCTCGCGATGGTTTTATTCGCCGGTGTGCGTTCAAAAATTGAAAACTGCCCTGCCCCAAAGTGCTTTAAGGGCGTTCCTATCACCCTTGTGGCTGCATCAATTGTTGCTCTTGCCTTCTTGGGCTTTGGCGGCGTTGTAAAAAATCTATTGGCGTAAAGGAGGGTTAATATGATAGATATTCTTGTTCCCGTATTGATTCTCGGCGTAATTGCTACGTTGCTCGCCATAATGCTTACCGTAGCCAACAAATTCTTTGGAATTAAAGAAGATGAAACCTTTTCTGCATTGCGTGAGTGTCTGCCCGGCGCTAACTGCGGTGCGTGCGGCTACAGCGGATGCGACGGCTACGCTAAAGCGTTGGCTAATAAAGACACTGACAAAATCAATCTTTGTCCCGTCGGTGGCGACAAATGTGCGCGTGAGGTTGCCGCGCTTCTCGGTGTAGAAATGCAGAACGTGGTTGAGAAGGTAGCCTACGTCGCGTGCGCGGGCACGTGCGATGCTACTACCCATAAATACGACTACGATGGCATGAAAAACTGTCGTCTTGTAAATCTTCAGTATAAAGGTGACAAAGCGTGCGCTTATGCCTGCCTAGGCTACGGAGATTGCGTTAACGTTTGTCCTGTAGGCGCTATTACAATTGAAAACGGCGTTGCCAAAATCCAACCCACCAAGTGCGTTGGATGCGGAATGTGCGTTAAGGAATGCCCTTGCGGTGTAATCCATATCATCAACGACACTTCACGCGTTGTAGTGGAATGCTCAAGTCACGACAAGGGTGCTGTAACACGTAAGGCGTGTACCAACGGCTGTATTGCTTGCGGCAAATGTGAAAAGTCGTGTCCAAACGGCGCAATTACTGTAATTAACAACCTTGCAACAATCAATTACTCAAAGTGTGAGGGATGCGGCGTATGCGCTGAGGTATGCCCCGTTCATTGTATCCATGAGGGCAACTTCATTTGCGGAGCACACTTCTAAAATAAATATTCACTCAAAAAAGGAGGAGCATGATGCTAAAAAAATACAAGCGCGACATAATTGTAATTACGTCCTTGCTTGCCATTTCTCTTATTATGCTCCTCTGTATTTTTTTGTTTAGTAAGAGCGGCGATTTTGTAAGCGTTCAGGTTGAAGGCGAGTTAGTTGGAATATATTCGCTTTCCAACGACGCAGAAATTTCAATAGGCGATGGCACGAATATACTGAAAATCGAAAGCGGCAAGGCTTATATGGTTTACGCTACCTGTCCTGACCGTGTCTGCGTTAACACGGGTAAAATTTCAAGAGTCGGTCAGAGCATAATTTGTCTACCTCACAAGGTAACAATTACCGTTATAGGAAACTCTGAGGGTGACGTTGACCTTGAGTCAAGGTAGGAGGAACCATATGAATAATACAAGAAGACTCACTGCCCTCTCAATCACCGTTGCTGTAGCTATGGTATTATCATACCTTGAAAGTCAAATTCCCGTTTTTGTTGCTATTCCGGGTGTTAAGGCAGGGCTTGCTAATATAGCAGTCATTTTTGCTCTTTATAAGCTCGGTGCCAAGGAAGCCGTAATTATATCTCTTATCCGCGTAGCGCTTATATCCTTACTCTTTGGTAATACGGCAACGTTTATCTATAGTATTGCCGGCGCAATCTTTAGCCTTGCTTTTATGATTATTTTAAAGTGTTTTACCACACTTCATACCGTTTCAATAAGCATAATCGGAGGCATTTCGCATAATATCGCTCAGTTTTTTGTAGCGGGGCTTTTGCTAAGGACTGACGTATTGATTTACTACCTGCCGTTTCTGATTATATTCGGCTTTGTCGCGGGAGTTGTCGTCGGAATTGCAGGCTCACTGTTAGTTGAAAGAATTAAAATACAAATGTAAAAACAAAATAAAAATTGCGGTACAGACTCACTCGGGCCTATACCGCATTTTTTATATTTAATTCATCTTTTTTGAATGCTCATTACCTTTTTTTCTGCTTCAAGAGCATCGCGAGCATAGATATCTGCGCCAATTTGTTTAGCCAACTCTTCTGTTATGACAGCACCGCCCACCATAACGGGAACTCCCGGCAATTCGCAATGCACTCTTTCAATACACTCACGCATTGACGGCACGGTAGTAGTCATTAGTGCGCTTAAACTGATTATATCTGCCCCGAATTCACGCGCTCTTGCTACCACGGTAGCGCTCGGCACGTTCTTGCCAAGGTCTAATACGTTACAGCCTCGACTCTCAAGCATTAGCTTAACGATATTCTTGCCAATATCATGAACATCGCCCTCTACCGTTGCAATGCAAACCTTGATTCCTTCATTTCCGCCCTTTTTGCCGATTTTGCATTTTATACGCCCAAAGGCAAGACTAGCGCACTCAGCGCTTCTTATAAGATTAGGTAGGTACGACCTGCCTGCCTGATATTCCTCTCCCACGCGGTTTAAGGCAACTACAATATGCTCGTTAATCACCCTGTCGATGCCAACCTCGTCAATTAGCAAGTCTGTAATACTCTCGAGGTCGTCCTTTATTCCGCGCTCAATCAGCGCACACAAGCTTTTGGGCGTACCCGTGTCAATGTTTACCCCTTTTTTCAGGTGAGCGTCATCGCGGGAATCGATATACTCATGCCCTCCGTTTTCCCTACCCGATAAAGCGCCGTGAGCATAGTAGGCATTCATAATTTCACGCGAGATTGGGTTTATTATAGCGAGGTCGAGTCCTTCGTGTAGCGCCATAGTCAAGAACGCCGAATTTATAAGGTCACGTTCAGGCATTCCGAACGAAATATTTGACACGCCAAGCGTCGTATTAAAGCCAAGAGCCTTAATTTTCTTCATTGCTTCAAGCGTCACACGGGCATTTTCCTTACCCGAGGCAATACTCATTGTGAGAGTATCAAAGACAATGTCACATTTTCTAAGACCGAATTTTTTAGCTCGCGCGTAAATTCTCTTAGCAATTTCTACACGCCCCTGAACGTCATTGGGAATTCCGTTTTCATCCATAGTTAAGGCAACAACTACACCGCCGTATTTTTTCACAAGCGGCAAAACAGAATTTAAGCTCTTTTCTGAGCCGTTTACCGAATTTATAAGGGGTTTACCGTTATATATTCTTAAAGCGTTTTCGAGTGCTACGGAATTACCCGTGTCAATTTGCAATGGCAAATTACAAATAGACTGCACCTCGTAAACCACTCGTGCGAGCATCTCCTCTTCGTCAATAGATGGCTCTCCCACGTTAATATCAAGCAAATGCGCTCCGCTATCCTGCTGCGCGATTGCTTCTTGGCATATAAGAGTCAGGTTCTCGGTAATCAATGCCTCTTTTATTTTCTTTTTGCCGGTCGGATTGACTCTTTCGCCAACAACAAGTGGTTTGTCACCTATAGCAACGGCATGCGTATAAGAAGACACGACGCACAGATTTTTATTATCCGGATAGTTATAAGGCGTATCCCGTGTTGAATTTACAAGCGCTCTTATATATTCGGGAGTCGTACCGCAGCATCCGCCAAGCACACTCGCTCCAATAGCCGCAAGTTCGCGCATCTGCACCGCAAACTCGTCAGCATCAATATCGTATTTGCTTTTGCCGTCAACAACGCACGGCATTCCGGCATTTGGATTTACAATAACGGGTACAGATGCGCACTCAACCAATTCCCCAACCACGCGCTCCATATTGCAAGGCCCCTTGGAGCAATTGATACCTATCGCCTTAACGCCAAGTCCTTCAAGCATAGCGACCATTGCACTTGGGTCACTGCCCGTCAATAGCTTACCGTCATCACCGTATGCATTAGTCACAAATATAGGCAAATTAGACACTTCCTTGACTCCAAGCACAGCGGCCTTAGTTTCATACATATCCGACATGGTTTCAATCAAAAACAAATCTACGCCGCATTTTACCGCCTCAAACGCTAAATCCTTGTACATAGAAACCGCATCTTTAAACTCAAAATCACCGATAGGCCTTAGCATCCTGCCAGACGGCCCTATATCGTAAGCGATGTACGCGTCGGAGTTCAACCCGTATACTGCACTTTTTGCACTGTCTACAGCGCTCTTAATATGCTCACGGTAATTCTCATATTTTAGTGGGTTGACACCAAATGTATTGGTTTTTATAATATTCGCTCCGGCACTTATATAATCCCGATGTAGCGAAATAACAGCTTCGGGATTTGTTAGATTTAAGCTCTCGGGCGGATTTCCACACAACAGCCCTCTATCCTCAAGAACTGTTCCCGTTCCACCGTCAAAATACAATCTTTTCTTTTTTATTGCTTGTAAAATATTCATTATTTCACCCAAAATGTAAATATTAGTTGTCTTTTAAACCAATTATCGCACTTATCGTCTTAGTTGGCAGCATAAGTGAAGTGTCCGTAAAAGAAACTCCCAAAGCTTTTCCTAACCCGCAAGCATTTACTAGCTCACGCCCAAATTCAAGCGGGAGGTCAGCATATCCGGGGCTAAATCGACCTGTGTGATTGACGATTTTCTCCATCTTTACAGATCTCTTTTGTGCCAGCGAAGCCAAGGACTCGCAGAAGCTGTCGGCAATGCAATCGGCTACAAATCCTCGCTCCACGGATATCTGCGTTTGTCTTTGTATCTGCCTTTGCACTGAGGCTCCAAGCGTACATAGCAGTAATATCACACGTTGACACCCGCGAAGGAGCTTGGTAATTGCTGCACTCTCGGTGTAAATCCCGCCTATTTTTACTCCATTCCCACATTCTTCAACGTCCAGAACCGAGTATGCATAGCTCGGAGAAATTACAGCATACACCTCTTCATATACCTTTGAAAAGCAGTCGGGATACTCTCCTATCGGCATTCCGCATCTTGCCGCAAACTCCGCCGCATCGCAGACAATATCCAATTTATTGACACGTTCTTGTATCATTTTATCATACCTTTTAAGTTTTCCTGTATTTTCTTTGCCACCTGAGGCTTGTTCATAGAATATACGTGTACCGCGTTAAAGCCACTTTCGTAAAGACCTATTATCTGCTCCGTAGCGTAGGCAATTCCCGCCTTTTGCATTTCTATATCATCATTACCATATTTTTCAACAAGGCTTAAAAACTTTTTCGGGAGTGCATTGCCCGAAATCTCGGTAATTCGATTAACCTGCTTCGCACTCGTCACCGGCATAATTCCCGGCACGACCGGAACTTCTACACCTGCGCGCATCAGCCTGTCCATAAAGTTGAAAACAATAGCGTTATCGAAGAACATCTGCGTTGTGAGGTACTCACAACCATTCTCAACCTTTATCCTTAGTCCCTCAATATCAGCCTCAAGACTCGGGCTCTCAGGGTGCCCCTCGGGATAACAAGCACCGCCTATGCAAAAGCCGCCAAATTCGCGTATATGTGCCGCTAAATCCGATGCATGCAGATAATCACATATAGAGGATGTGTCGCTGTTTGAGGGCAAATCCCCTCTTAAAGCAAGTATATTTTCAATTTCGTTTGACTTGAGCAAGTTAAGCTTTTTGAGCACCAATTCCCTCGTTGCTCCAATACAGCTAAGGTGTGCTATCGCCTCTGTTCCGCAAGCCTTGATTGCCGCGGCAATCTCACCGGTATAAATATCCGTGCTACCACCTGCACCATAAGTTACACTCATATAGCTTGGCTTAAGTGCCTCAATGGCAAGCGTTGCCTCAGTCACCACCTCTTTTGCTACACTGCTTTTAGGCGGAAAAACCTCAAAGGATAAAGAACGCGTCTTCGCCTTAATTATGTCAATAATTTTCATGCCGACTCCAAAATAAATAGCTTTTATTCAATTATATAACATAGGGAAGGATATTTCAAGCATTTTTAATTCTTTGCCGAAATTTCTCTTACAAAAAATGGGGCTGAGTCATTAAGAATTGCAACGAAAATACAGCAGAATAGAGCTAAACAGCAAAAATTTACAAATTTGCCAATTCTTAATGACGAAGAACCTAGGGGGCAAAGTGATTTAGGGAAGAAATCGTTGGCTGACGAGCGATAAGCGTACAAGGGTACGCTGAGTGAGGAAACGACGATAGAATAAAAACGCGTTAAAAATGAAGAAAACAGTATGTTTTCAACCTTAATACCCCATATATACAGCAAAATAAGACCGAGGTAATGTCCAAAAACAATACCTCGGTGTTTTTATTTGGTTATACCTAAATGACGCAGCCCCAAAATGTATTTAGCCCAGCTTTTCCTTAACGTACTCAGCAAATTCCTCACAGCTTGCGCCGGTATCTCTACCTGTAATCACCAGCTTTTTCTCCTCATAAGTGCAAATATCAAGAGCCCTTTCAAGTCTGTCCGCTCTTTCTTGCTCGCCAATATGTGAGAGGAGCATTACGCAGGCGCGTAGCATTGAGCACGGGTCAGCATACTTTGCTCTGCCCTCGTTAACCATTCTCGGAGCCGAGCCGTGTATCGCCTCGAACATTGCATACTTTTTACCAATATTAGCACAACCGGCAGTACCTACGCCGCCCTGGAATTCAGCCGCCTCGTCTGAAATGATAT
This sequence comes from Eubacteriales bacterium, assembly GCA_045629765.1. Lineage (GTDB taxonomy): Bacteria > Bacillota > Clostridia > Oscillospirales > CAG-272 > UBA1740. Next base: position 4,947 of record JAZQRW010000177.1, on the reverse strand, counting down.
CACCGTAAAGGTTGGGAAGCAAAAGCACTTTAAAGTCGCTTCTTCTCTTCTTATCGACAAGCTTCGCAGTCATAATATCCGCATACCACTCATCAGTCAATATTTCAGGGTAGTTATCCGCTACCTTGTGGCAATCCTCTAAGAAGTTACCGTCAGTGGTTTTAATAATGTTAGCCTTAGTTACAAGCGACACTCTGCCGAGCTTATTCTTTCTTGCATACTCGTATGCAAGCCTTGCAATTCTGTCAGAGCCCTGCTTTGTAGTGATTGTGAAATCGACCGCGAGGTCCTCCGTAACGTTGAAGCCCGATGAACCAACCGCATATCCACCCTCGGTGTTCTCTCGGAAGATAGTCCAGTTTATATTTTCCTCCGGCACCTTAACAGGACGAATGTTCGCAAAGAGGTCAAGTGCCTTTCTCATCGCAACGTTTGCCGACTCAATGTTAGGCATTCCGCTGCCCTTCTGAGGTGTCGTAGTCGGGCCTTTAAGGATTACATGGCAAGATTTAAGCTGCTCCATTACGTCGTCGGGAATAGCTTTTCCTTTAGCAATTCTGTTTTCAATGGTTAATCCCTCAATATCTACGAACTCAACCTTTCCACACTCTACCATATCCGCCAGAATATACTTAAGCACGTCACTCGAAACCTTAGTGATAGTCGGGCCGATACCGTCTCCACCGCACACGCCTATTCTTATGGTCTTTATTGCTTTATAATCCACAAAGTCGCCTTGAGCCTTCATATTTTCGACTCTCGCTAATTGGTCCTCAAGTATCTTTCTAAATTTTTCACAGGCTAAATCCAAGTTATTGTTAATATTTATTGACATTTTACACCTCTTTCTTGCTCGTATAATTGAGCAGGCCACCATATAAGAGTATTTCTCTTTGTCTATCGGTCAGATTTAAATTAAGGATATACTCCTCGTTTTTCGTCTTATTCACAAGTTTAATTTCACACGCCCCCGCTATTGCATCCTTGTAGCCGTCAATATAAAGTGCGTCACCCTCATCAATTTTATCGTAATCATAGGGATCTTTCAAGGTGAGCGGCAAAATACCAAAGTTTATAAGATTTGCTACGTGAATTCTGGCAAAGCTCTTTGCTATAACCGCCTTAATGCCAAGGTACAGTGGAACAAGAGCAGCATGCTCACGTGATGAGCCTTGTCCGTAATTCTGACCGCCGAGGATTACTCCGCCCCCCATTTTTTTAGCTCTTTCAGGGAAGGTCTCGTCACATACGGTAAAGCAGAACTCCGAGAGTTTCGGCACGTTCGAACGGTACGGCAGAATTTTCGTACCCGCAGGCATAATATGGTCGGTCGTAATGTTGTCGCCCACCTTAAGAATAAACGTACTCTCAAGATTTTCGGGTGGCACAGTGCCTACTGGAATAGGCTTGATGTTGGGACCGCGCTCAACAATGGCACTCATAGCCTCACTCTCGTCAAGCGGCATTTCAATCATATTGTCGTTAATTTTGAAGCTCGTAGGTATATCAAGCTTAACCTCTTCAAGCACGGTTGGGTCGCTGAGGACTCCCGTGACCGCTGAGATTGCCGCAACCGCAGGTGAGACGAGATAGACCTCTGCATCCTTAGTGCCACTACGTGCCAGGAAATTACGGTTAAACGTTCTAAGGCTGATACCCGCCGTTTTTGGCGAGAAGCCCATACCGATACACGGACCGCACGCACATTCAAGAATTCTCGCGCCCGCATCAATAAGAGTCGCAAGCGCACCGCACTCAGCAAGATAATTATACACCTGCTTCGAGCCGGGAGAAATCGATAGTGACACGTCAGGGTGTACCGTCTTGCCCTTCAAAATACTTGCTACGGTAAGCAAATCCTGTGCTGAGGAATTAGTACATGAGCCAATACAAACCTGATCAACCTTCTTGCCTTCAAGCTCCTTCACACTCTTGATATTATCCGGAGAATGAGGACACGCCACGAGCGGACTAAGCTCGGATAAATCAATCGTGTATTCCTCATCATACTTGCAATCCTCATCAGGCAATAACGGCACGTAATCCTCTTCTCTGCCCTGTGCACTAAGGAATGCAAGAGTGTTCTCGTCAGAGGGGAATATTGAAGTTGTTGCACCGAGCTCCGCCCCCATATTCGTAATCGTCGCACGCTCTGTTACGCTGAGGCTCTTTACTCCCTCTCCGCCGTATTCAACGATTGCTCCTACGCCGCCTTTAACACCTAAAATCTCAAGAACCTTAAGTATAATATCCTTTGCAGTAACGTACGGTTTTAGCGTTCCTTTAAGGTTTATGTAAATAATTCTTGGCATATTTATATAGTAAGCACCGCCGCGCATTGCTACGGCAACGTCAAGACCGCCCGCACCAAAGCCCAGCATTCCAAGTCCGCCCGCGGTTGGAGTGTGGCTATCTGAGCCAATAAGAGTCTTGGTTGGCTTGCCGAATCTCTCAAGATGCACCTGATGGCAAATGCCGTTACCGGGGCGTGAAAATCTAATTCCGTGCTTTCTCGCAACAGTCTGAATGTATCTATGGTCGTCAGCGTTTTCGAATCCTGCCTGAAGCGTGTTGTGGTCAATGTACGCTACCGACAGCTCGGTCTTAACTCTCTCGCTGCCCATAGCTTCGAGCTGCAGATACGCCATAGTACCCGTCGCATCCTGCGTTAACGTCTGGTCGATACGGAGTCCGATTTCTTCCCCCACCTTCATTTCACCGGACACAAGATGCGCCTTTATTATTTTTTGTGATAATGTATACGCCATAATTCCTCCTAGTTGTCGAGCGCCAACAAAACGTTATTCATTGCATTTTCAACGTGGAGTGAGGTAAGACGTTCTGCCTCCTCACCGTCACCTTTTTTAATAGCCTCAAGAATTTCGCGGTGTTCTGCTACCGACTTCGACACTCTATTACTCTTTGAGAGCGAAGCCTTGCGATACAGCTTAATTTTCTTATGTAAATCGCCCAGTATCTTAGATAACATTCTGTTTCCGGAGGCCTTGTAAATTATCTGATGAAATTCAGTGTCAAGCTCCTTGATTTTTTCCGGATTTTCCTTTGAAATATAAAATTCACTGAGTTCTACTATCTCGCACAGCTTGCCTATAGTATCCTCATCTATCAATTCCGCACACAAGCGCGACGCTAATCCCTCTAGGCGCATTCTTATTTTGTACGTGTCAATTACGTCCTCTTTTGTCACGCCAAGCACTACTACGCGGCGATTGGGAGTGAGCTTGACGAGTCCATCCTCATTAAGCCTTTGAAGAGCACTTCGTATAGGCGTTCTGCTAACGCCTATTTCCTTTGTCAAACCAAGCTCTGTAAGATGTTGACCGCACTTGTATTTTCCGTTTAAAATTCCGTCCTCAAGATACGAGAACACCTGCATCTCAAGGCTCTGGTTATTACTATCAACAATCATTATATCCCCTCCGTGTCACAGTCAGGGCACATAGATGATATAATTTGGTGAAGCTCATCGTCACCCATAAGCGTCGTTCTGCCGTCGGCATAGAGCTTGTCGATTTCTTCCTTTACCTTGATAACTATATCATCAGATTTTTTAACACGTCTAAACTCCGGCAGATTGTAGTGCTTGTTTATCCAATACGCAATACCTGCAAGTCCCGAGGTATTGGATATTGCAACCTCTGCAGGACGCTTTAAGATCGTATCCGTGTCAAATATATTGTAGATTTCCGCATCCTTCATAAGTCCGTCAGCGTGTACGCCTGCACGAGTTACGTTGAAGTTATCACCTACGAAAGGAGTCATTGGAGGTATGTTATAACCAAGCTCGTTCTTAAAATACTCCGCAATCTCAGTAATCACCGTTGGATCCATACCGTCAAGCTCACCGCGTATCGACGCATACTCGATAACCATAGCCTCAAGCGGAATGTTACCGGTTCTCTCACCGATGCCAAGGAGTGAGCAGTTAACACCTGATGCACCGTAAAGCCATGCATTTACAGCGTTTACGACACCCTTATAAAAATCGTTGTGACCGTGCCACTCCAGCATACTTGAAGGCACGTCAGCGTAGTGATGAAGACCGTAAACGATACCCGGCACACTTCGAGGGAGCGCAACTCCGGGGTATGAAACGCCGTATCCCATTGTGTCACACATACGAATTTTAACAGGAATTTCCGCATCACGAGAAAGGTCGGTGAGTGCATTTACAAACGGAACGACAAAGCCGTAAAAATCTGCTCTCGTAATATCCTCAAGGTGACATCTTGGGCGAATGCCCGCTGCGAACGCCTGCTTTACAACCCCAAGATAGTGGTCCATAGCTTGCGCTCTTGTCATACCAAGCTTCTTAAAGATATGATAATCGGAGCAGGATACAAGAATACCCGTTTCCTTGATACCTATATCACGAACAAGCTTGAAATCCTCTTCCTTAGCTCTAATCCAAGTAGTAACCTCAGGGAACTCAAAGCCGAGATCCATACATCTCTCAACCGCTTCTCTGTCCTTCTTTGTGTACACGAAGAACTCGCTCTGGCGGATGATGCCGCGAGGACCGCCCAGGCGGTTAAGCATCTTGTACATATCAACTATTTGATTTGCGGTGTACGGCGCGCGAGATTGCTGTCCGTCACGGAACGTAGTATCGGTAATCCAAATCTCATCCGGCATATCAAGAGGCACGCGTCTGTGGTTAAATGCAACCTTGGGAATTTCAATGTAAGGATAAATATCGCGATATAAATTAGGGTCGCTTACGTCCTGTAAGGAATATCTGTACTGATTCTGCTCAAGTAGATTTGAATGCTTGTTTTTTGTAATCATATTATCGCTCCATTCAAATTGTGTAATTGTATACAATTTGCTTTTTTGTATCAATTATACTATATAAGATTATATTTGTCAATACATTTTTAGAGTAAAACTTACTTATGTAAAACTTACTTAATATAATTACGTAAA
>JAZQRW010000176.1:0-5642 GCA_045629765.1 Eubacteriales bacterium | reverse complement strand
ATAAAAGCATATACGTCAGGTGCAAAGTAATAAAGTATTACCATAATGATATTCAAGGCTACGTTTATACCGATACCTATTAGCGAAAATTTCAAAAAATGCTTTGCAAATGAAGAATATCTGTAATTATCCTTCATCAAAAACCACGCTGCAAGTCCAATAAGCGGTGTTCCTACAGCCACAGCTGCAGATGCGCCCTTAAGCAAGGACATCGATCTTTCAGGGCGAGTATAACGCCACATATACCATAAAATTAAGCCTACTATCGGGAAAAAGAATGCAAGAACCATATATCCTTTGCTATTACCCGCAGCTGTGCCGTAGCTACCCGAGGTATATCCGCTGTAGCTGTTATAATTATTATAGCTATTGTAGCTATTATAGGCATTGCCTCTTTGATTATGTCTATCACTTTGATTAGCACCACAATGCTGACAAAAGATTGCATAGTCGTCAATTTCTCTTCCGCAGTAATTACATTTTTTCATTCTAAATACCTCAATACACTAAGTTTGAATTCATCACACATATCACCGTTTGAGCATAGAACCCCAAGCGGCACGGTCTTGTTTTCACCGTGATAATCACTTCCTCCGCTCACTAAGAGTCCACGCTCCCTTGCAATTGCGAGGAGCATATCTATCTCCTCGGGCGAATACCTCGAATAATAGCACTCAATGCCGTCAATTCCCAGTCTGCACGCACAGTCAATATCAAGCGTAACCTCTTCCTGAGTAAGATGCGTAGTATACTCACCGCCTAATGGATGCGCGTAAACAGCCATCCCTCCGGCGTTATGAATCCCCTTAATAACAAATTCCGCATCTATTCTGCTATCCGGAGTCTTTTGTCCAGACATATATTTGTTAATTACCTCACCAACACTGTCACCGTAGCCCATCTCCATAAGGACACGCGCTAAGTGTGGCTTTGCTACAGCGTTCATTCGGGATAGCTCGGCAATCTTCTCATCAGGTATAGATATACCGTACTCGTCCTTTAAATATCTGATGCGCGCCATAAGCTTTTCTCGTCTTTTTCTCTCACCGAGTCTTACGATATTCAGAATATCCTTATGAGTACAATCAATAAAATATGCCAGTATATGACAGTCTACACGGCGATCGCCGTCCATAAAGAAGCAGGAAAATTCCACACCCGGAACAATCTGCATATCCGTGGGACTTAAGCTCTGCGCCTTCTCTTGAGCCGCCACAGTGTCGTGGTCGGTTATTGAAATTATCCTTAGTCCCTTGTCATACGCCTTATCAATCACCACTGCTACCGACTCTGTTCCGTCAGACGCATTGGTATGTAAGTGTAAATCACACAACCTGTTTTTCATCATTTTGAAAACCTTTATTTACATTTCATCAATATAATGTCATAATTATTAGAACACAAGCATTATCAACAGCTTTTAAAACGCCTATATCATTTAATGATTACATCGGCGATTTTTTCTTGCTTCTGATAGCTTTCGCCTCGTTAGCGCTATCAATATAAAGATTGATTGTTGTCTCAATAGTTTGCTTCAACGCTCTACGCATTTTGGCCGGCATATGTCTTGATCTTCTATATAGCTGCAAAATCTGCAGCTCATCATCAGAAAGCTCCGAGGTATCCCTCGTCGGCTCTAAGCTAAGAAGTTCAGTCACATTTACCTTAAAGCAATCGGCTAAGAACGGGAGCATCTTCATATATGAACTCGATCTACCACGTCGCCAATTGTTAACTGTCTTGTCGGCTATTCCGTTAGCACGTTCAAACGCCGCGTCACTCTCGTACTCGCTCTCAATTAAGAGAAGTATCTTTTCCCTTACGGCATCATTATTCTTAGTGGCACTCATTTTTTATCCCCCTTACGCTTGGTTTTGCTCTTAACCTTAAAAGGTGGCTTCGGCTTGTTTTTCGGACCTTTAACGGCTACGCCTTGCGCAGTCTTATTCTTATTTTGCGGGTCATGCTTGTGTTTTACACTCACAGGCTTTTCCTTAGCGGTGCTAAATCCAAACCTACCAAGCTTTTCACCGAGTGCAAAATATTCACCGTGACAATACGCTAAAAGTCCTGCTTTGTCAAGGCAAATTCTGCCCTGCTTGTCGAGTATACTTTCATCTACCGACACGTTAACTATCTCCGCTACAAAAATATCGTGTGTTCCCGACGGAATTCTATCAATCACACGGCACTCCAAGGATAACGGAGACTCGGCTATAGTTGGAGCTGAGACTTCCTTGCTTACAACAGCGGTCAATCCTGTCACCTTAAATTTGTCTACCCTAGCACCGGTGTAAATTCCTACGTAATCAACGATTTTCGCCTGCTCAGCGCGCGTAAGGTTAATTACGAATTCACCGCGTTCAACGAGCATCCTGTACGAATATCTCTCCGGTCTTACCGATATATAAGTACGCGGCGGATTTGTAGATAATATGCCTGTCCAGCCAATCGTAATTATATTGCTTTTTTCCATATCTCCCACCGTTACCATCACAGGAGGAAGAGGCGCAGTCAACACGCCTGCCTTTAAATTTTGTCTTGCCATATTTTTGCCTTTTAATACAATAAGTTTTAGAAATTAGAGCTTAAATAGTTGTTTATGTAAATAATCATTGTCAATTTTAAGCTATTGTTACTCTTTTGGATGCTCAAGCATCTTAAGCCAAGTCTTAGATAACAAGCAATCAGGCACAATCTTAAACAGTACGTGCTGAAGCTTTGTATACCAATTTGTTACATACATAGCACGTCCGCGCTTTACAGCCTTTAGGCAGCCTCTGACTACATTTTCACATTTTAGAAGAGGCTTCGTGCTCTTAGGATAAGAAACACCATCGGGTGCCGTAGCCTTACCTAAAAACTCGGTATGCACCCAACCGGGACAGAAGCAGGTCGCCCTTACCCCATACTTTTTAATCTCAAAATTAAGCGCCTTCGTATAGTGCAAAACAAATGACTTTGACGATGCATACACGTTGAAGTACGGCAATGGCGTAAAGCACGAGCCGCTGCCAAGCTCAACTATTCTACCGCCCTTTTCCATATAAGGTACACACATATGCGTAATACGCACGAGCGCCTTTACGTTAAGATCTATCATTTTAACAATATCACTCTCGGGTAATTGGTCAAATGAGCCGAAGTTGCCAAATCCTGCAGCATTCACAAGATACTTAACGCTCGGAGAGTCGGCAATAAGTGCCTCGCGCACAGTCTCAACGCCCTCGTCGGTCGTAAGATCGGCAGGTATTATTTTTGCCGTAACACCAAGCTTATCACGCAACTCCTCCATACGCTCAAGGCGCCTTGCCACAAACCAAAACTCGTTAACACCGTATTCCTCTTTTAACTGCTTGGCAAACTCCATACCTATTCCCGATGAAGCGCCCGTTATAATTGCAATTGACATCTTTATTTCCTTCCTAATCGTTATTATCGTTTATTTCAAATCATATAACCATTTGCCGTCTTTTTGATAATAGAAAAATTCACTCAAATCGTCCTCTTTAAACACACGGAGCATATCCTTCATATCAAGCGAAAGATTGAAATTATTTACCGATATTTTCTTCGCCACGCCATTTGAGATAAGATGCTATTTCATTAGGCATTTTTGCCATAGCAACATCAAGGGTTTCACCACGGGTATATGCACCAACATAATCGACGGCATATAGCAAAGTGTCATCATCATTATGCTCCCATACGCATTTTATCATTTTGCGTTTATCTGCATTTTGCAAACTTTTATTTACCATCTTGTCATATTTCTCTCAAATTTTTGAACGTAGGCATTTTTTAATTCTTTCTCAGAAATGCCGTAACATAGCATTACGTCATTGAAATACATTAAGACGTCCGCCATTTCTTCTATGAGATCTTTGCGAATATTCTCGTCTGTCGAGGCCTTCTCACCGCCGTTTTTCTTTACTATATCAATAACCTCGCCAATCTCGCCAATCATCCAAAGTAGCTTATTCTGACCGATTTCAGCACATATAGGCTCCCATTTATCTTTATATTTTTCTTGAAGCGCATTTTGCATATCTTGCATTTCGCCTATTGTAAAATTCTCCATATTGCTCTTATCTCCTTGTGTTTTAGAGAGCGCAGTTATCACTCAAAAGCGATCTCAAAATCTTCTCCACCTCTGTATATGAAGCAGCCATGTTTATCTTCGCACGTATCTGCGCCGCGCCCTTGAATGAGCGAAGATAGAGCGCAATTTGTTTACGCGCCTCAGGCACTGCTATTCGTTCACCCTTGTCCTCAACCGACAGCCTTAATTGGCGTAAAGCCATCTCGATTCGCTGTGCAATATCCGGTGCTACATACTCATTGCCCGACATAGCCGCCTTAATTTCACTAAATATAAACGGATTGCCTACTGCACCACGTCCTATTGCAATTCCGTCAGCGCCGGTGTCACGTAACATACCAACAGCGTCATCCACGCACGTGATATCACCATTAGCAATCACCGGTATATGCAAAGCATTCTTTACATTTTTAATTATTTCGCGGCACACAATACCCGAATACATTTGTGCACGGGTACGACCATGCACACAAACCGCACTCGCTCCGCCACTCTCTGCGGCAAGCGCACATTCGACCGCATTTATATGCTCGGAGTCAACACCAATTCGCATCTTCACGGTAACGGGAATTTTACACGCCCCACGCACTACACTGACTATTTTATAAATAAGCTCAGGATTTCTCATAAGCGCTGAGCCCTCACCGTTACCAAACACCTTGTTTACAGGACAGCCCATATTTATGTCTATCGCGACGGGTGCGGCATACCCCTCAGCCCCATATCCGTGTGAAAGTATTTCGCTCGCCTTAGCCATTACATCAGGCTCTTTACCAAAAATCTGCAGGGCGACATCGCCCTCGTCGTCGCGAATTCTCGCTAATGAAAAGGTCTTTTTATCGCCAAACGTAACCGCCTTAGCACTTATCATTTCCGTGACTGAATAATCCGCCCCACACTCGTGACACACTCGCCGCATTGCTCTGTCCGAAAAACCAGCCATCGGCGCAAGTCCTAAGCTACCCGGCGTCCACGTTTCCTTGCTCATAAAGCTCCTCCTTTCCTAGGGCACAACTCTTCGTAACTTTTCCACATTTTCGATGCGATTATAACATTTTTTACGATATTTGTCAATAGACAACCCCTTAGTCCTGCATGAGAATTCCAACAGAAAAATCCTAACAAAACCTAATTTTAGAAAATGAGATACGATTTTCAACAAAAAATTCATTTACATATATAAAAAATTCAAAACCCCTTGACAATTGCGCTTCTTAGTGCTATAATATTTTAGGCTTAGGGCAAAGATCAAACTTTATTTTAAAAAATCAGCCTACAAGTTCACGAAAATCTGGGTGTGGCGCAGTTGGTAGCGCGCTACCTTGGGGTGGTAGAGGCCGCAAGTTCAAGTCTTGTCACTCAGACCAAAATCGGAGGTTCGTTTGAACCTCCGATTTTCTTTTATTTTCTCGCAAATCCTCGCTAAATCTCGCGTTTTCGCAATATAAAGAACGGGCTTGTTCTTCCCTGTTTTGAGGGTTGAACAAGCCCATTTTTCGCCTTTGACCACATGTTTGACCACTTGCGGAGATTTTTGGCT
>JAZQRW010000175.1:0-2765 GCA_045629765.1 Eubacteriales bacterium | reverse complement strand
GTGCGGCTCAAAATAAATCAATAAAGGAAGTTGAACCGGTGGCTAGGAAATCCAATGAAACACTGCTAAAGGAACGCCTTGCAAAAATATCTGCGTGCCCCTTTGACATTTTTACATTTTTCACTCCAACGGACGAGTTATTTGATTTAATAAAACTCGCTGAAGAGGGAGATAATAATTCCATCTTAAAATTAACTGAGAATATAGGACAAGTCTGCATAAAAAATAAAAAGCACAATGACGCACTCGTCTATTTATGCGAGCAAGGCCTGAAGCTTGAAATAGTGGAAGTGGCTCTTATACTTATATCTTATTCACTCGCCATATGTGATCACTTTTCACTTGCTCTTAACGCTTTGAGAATTGTTAACTCAAAAGCGCCTGACGAGATAGTTGAAAGCTTGCGCGGAACTGAGCAAGAGCTGCGCGCAATGAAGCTTATAAACGATATTTCACTCGGCAAGGACGCTAAATCGTTGGAGGCAGATGCACTCGAGCTGCCCCACGAATTATTTCTTGCTGAGCACATCTACCTTTTCTCATATTTGCTGAGATCAAAAGCTAAAGATACGGAATACGGAGCGGCAATTATGCAGCGTGCCGAGCTTGAAGCCATACTATGCTTACCGAGCTTCTGTGCTCAAGAATTTAACGACTGCGGCTCAAAATCAGTAAACACCGAGAAAATTCTTGATAATCTTATGGCGATACAAAACAGACACACGGATAGTGATTGGCGTGACTTCTGGTTACGAATAATCTATGAATTTGTGAAATATTATGCCGGTGCAGATTACGTCGAGATAGCTCCATACGTTAGCAAGTGTGCAATCTCTCGCCAAAGTGTAAAAAGCAAAAACGCACACGCTCTGGCTTGGATACATTACCTGTTATTTTCCGACAGAGCCCTCATAAGCGACACGGAACGCGAAAAGCTGATGAATGAATACAATAGCCTATACTCTGTGTGCCTATTCGAAGGTACCATATCGGGCACCTTAACCGAAGAAGACGTAACACGACTTATGTTCGAAGCAGTCTATACCCTCGAAAAGGATGCAAGGCGTGAGGGCGAGTATATAAATTCTCTTGGGAGCATAATTAAATACGAGAACAAGAGATTCGTCATGGAATGCGACCTGAGCGGACATAGCAAAAGAGGTCACAAGCACGCATGGGAATTCAAAATGTCTTTGCCCAAGGAGTTCATCGGTCATATAGAGCCAACCTTCCAAAACTTTAAGGTTGAAAAAGCTAATCCTTTCATTACCCGTGGCGGCGTAGTACTTGAGCGTGACAAAACCTCAAGTCAGATTATATGCAGAAGCGAGATTAAATGCGGCGAACGCGCACGCCCGTTCTTAGTTGACATTATACTCGACGTCGCCTATATAAGCGCAGTCAAATGCACTGTTGGTGAATTAAAAATCAAAAGCAAAAAAGCCGACGACAGATATGTTACTTACACATGTCAAATTCTGTTTAGTTGATTTTAGTAATAAATTGACAACTATATTTTACATAATGCAACAAAAAATACGCAAAAGAGAAATGCTTGGCATAAATCTCTTTTGCGTATTTCTGTTTTTTCACCGTTTACTTTAACACGGGTTCCTCCTTGGCGTCAATTCCCGCGTTTTTCTTGCCGAATTGCGCCTTAATCGCCATAACTATCGGCTTAATATAGCATATCGTAATTCCGAATAGCACAGTAAAGGCATAATGGCATATATAAACGAGCCAGCCGTATTTCTCCGTAAGGAACGGGAGTCCGCTTTGCGGAGGTGAAACTACGTACATAAAGTTAACTTCCGCTACGCCGTCATAAAGCGCGCTATTGATGTATATCGCGAAGAACATAATCATAAATACGAACTTAAGCGAATTGAAATAATCCTTAATCGTAATCTTGAAATCACGCGAAGTGAGAAGATACAGTGCAAATACTGTGATAGCAATGTGATAAAGGAAATACTGCGCGGTAATAACAAAGCTACCGTTTAATGATGAGGAGGTTGCAATCAAAATTGCCGCAATTCCGCCGAACAAACAGCTCGGTATCATAAAGCTCATTATAAATCTCTTCAAGGATGCGTTATGGCTGAACACTATAATTGCGATAAATAAAATCTGTATCGAGCAAAGATGGAACGGCAAATCAGTCTTGGGCAAGTAACCGCCAAACGCACTGTTGTATCCTTCTTTGATTTTATTCTCGTTGGTGATTATGTAATAGAAAACCTTTACCGTTTCGGAGCATATTCCGACACCAAAGAGTATCTTGCATATTTTCTCAAGTGTCAAGCGACGTGCAAACGCGTAAAGAGCGCCGATTAGTATAAAAGATGCGATAATTAAGATAATGTGCTTTGTTCCAAAAAGCTTAGCATCTAAGAGTGCGTGCATAACATTTCCCACCATTTCCTGTATTTTGTGTTCATTATAGCACCAAACGGAATGAATGTCAATATTGTAGACTTATTATGATATCTACAATTTTGAATTTTACGCCTATTTTTCTATTGACAAAGTTAATCATTTATGCTATCATAGTCAAAGTAATGTATGCAGGGGTGTTGGAATTGGCAGACAAGCAGGCCTCAGACACCTGTGTTTTTAACATGCGGGTTCAAGTCCCGTCCCCTGCACCAAAAAAGTCGTATCATTTTGATACGACTTTTTTTATCCAAACCGCAGGTTTGGCATATCATCACGCTTTAGCGTGTATCTCATCAGCCCTTTGGGCTGCATATCATCACTCGTTA
>JAZQRW010000174.1:0-2199 GCA_045629765.1 Eubacteriales bacterium | reverse complement strand
CACGATGCTTACCCTGCTCTTATTATCGGTGACAGTGACCTCGCCCACGGTGGTAGTGCCGTTCTTGCCTGTCACTGTGAAGACCTTGGCGTATTCACTGAATTTTTCACTCCAAGTGATAGTTATGCCGGAAATTGCCGTAGTTCTTATGGTCGGGAATGTGACTGTAATGCTTCCCGTGGATTCAATGTCGCTGACGTATCCTGCATTGTTATATGATTCCGAGGCAGGCAAAAGCGTATATGTACCGTCAAGCGCCCAGATATTATGCTCAAGGGTTGCATATTTGGTTACGTCTGCAAGCCCGTCAAGCACTGCCGAGGCATTTGAAAATGCCGTTTGATTTGTTCCCGTGGCAGAAGCTAGGCTCTGCGCCTCGTCGTCGGTGACACCACAGTCAATTTCTATAAAGGTTTCTGGAAGGAGAAATCTTTGCTGTATGTCCTTCCACGCTGTTGATGCTTCTATCATGGTTATACCTCTATCAGTGAGAGCGACGCACCCGTATATCCCATTACTGCACCCGTCTGGGGATTCCTACGGAATATGCCTGCCGATCTGTCGCCGACGTACATTGTGCGAGTGGTATAGGAGTTGGTCGCCTGATTGAGAAATGTGACTTCGTTGTAAAAGCTACTTGTAAACAGGGACAATATCTGCGCCCACTGATAGGCGGTGAGATACTTCCACGAGAGTTCAATTTTGGCTACATCGTGTCTTACAACAGCCCCTACAACACGACCTTGTACGTTACGTGCCGAATCGACAATCGTAGAGGTAGTTGCATTATATGTAGACGGATCGGGAAAATCAAAGCCACCGATAGATACTAAAGCTGCCATAAGCTCACCTCCAAAATGATTTTAAAAAATAAAAGAGCGCCTATCGTAAAAGATAGACGCTCTCGGCGTTCGTATAGGATACTTTTATCCTACATATATTATATTAGGATAATTATGGAAAGTCAATATACTGATTCTATATATGGGGGCATAAAAAAGGGAGAGTTGACACCCTCCCTTGAAATTTTATTTATTTTTATTTCTTCGTTCTAATGCTCTGGTATAATTAGTTGATTTATTTGCGAGTGTTCGAGCTAATTTGTAGCCCTCGGTAGCAAGCATTTGCAATTCTTCCGTCGTTAAGCTTCGCTTCATAAGCGCGTGAATCAAATCATTACGCTCGTTTTTCCAAGCTAGTATAGAATCAAGCAATGCTTCGTCAAAATAGCGAGCAGGCAAAGAACCTTGTATTGATATTTTTCTTATTTTTTCAACTCTATCAAACAAAGATCCCTCATTTTTGCCTTTGCATGAACAATTACTATGACGAAGTATTGATTTTGTTCTATCTTCAATAATTGCATATTCAATAAATATAGCTTCAAGATAAAACTGATTTTTCAAAGCTTTGTCTAATCTCTTGAATTGTTCTTGATAATTAGAATATTTAATTAAATTTTGAGATGTTGTTTCCATATTTATTTCTTTATTAAAGTGTAAGCATATCATATGCTTCCTTATGGCCGATGCCATTAAGCACCTCGCAGATTTCGGCGCGATATTCATCAATAGGGGGATTAACAGATAAATATGCTTCAAGCAAATTTATAAATCCACCACGAACCATTATTGAAATAGCTCCCATATGGGCATATTTATTTACAAAAGCACTTACAGTTTCTAATCTTGAAAACTTCCCAACTATATCGCTAATTGGACGTAACTCTCCTTTTGCAGGACGCCAATTTGAATTTTGATTCAATTCATTTGAAATCTGTTCAAAAACGTTTATTACACTATCATCAGAAATATGAATGTCAGACAAAGCAATGCCGATATCTTCTGGAATAACCGCAGTTAAGCCTCTCATTTCAGCATCTATGAATTTAGGCTCTGCAATTACCGATTTAGCAAGAGTTATATCATCTTCGGTTACAAACTTAGGGTGAGCAATGATAGATGCCGCCGCAAGAATTCTTCTAATATGATATGATATTGGACGAATTGGAGTCAGCTCTTTGTCTAATTGCATAGTTTTTCTATATGAACTGCCGCCCATATTTAAATATTTCACGCACTGTGTTAAATTCTTTTTCACCGGATTAGCATTAATAACATAATCAATCTCTACAGCACGGCTTCTTTTAATCGTTATTGTTGGCGAAATCTCGCAAACTTGACCCATAGCTCCTGTATT
>JAZQRW010000173.1:0-11316 GCA_045629765.1 Eubacteriales bacterium | reverse complement strand
GCTCGTTTGAGCTTGCAACGCAGGGGTTGCCTGTAAGCTTATCCTTAACTAGAAGACCTATAACCTTTGCCGCCGCTGCACTCGCCTGAGATACGGTCTCGGGAATATCCTTAGGACCTTGACAAGCACCTGAAAGGAATACGCCGGCAGTGGGACTCTCTACGGGACGAAGCTTTGGATGTGCCTCGGTGAAGAAGTCGTTAGTATCCATACTTGCAGTAAGCATCGTCGCAAGAGGACGTGCAGACTTATCAGGCTCAATAGCCGCCGCAAGAACTACGAGGTCTGCGTCAATATGTAACTGTTTGTTAGCAATAAGGTCGGACGCCTGCACCTTGAGCTTGTCGCCCTCGGGAACGATTTTGCCAACCATACCCTTAACGTACTTGGCGCCATACTCCTCTACGGCACGGCGATAGAACTCGTCAAAGTTCTTACCCGGCGTTCTTACATCAATATAGAATACGTAAACCTCGGTGTCCGGATATTTATCACGGGTAAGCATTGCGTGCTTTGCGGTGTACATACAGCAAATCTTAGAGCAATACTCTTTACCCTTTTCAGCGCAAGACTCGCAACGTGAGCCAACACACTGTACAAAGACAATTGTATGAGGATGCTTTCCGTCAGAGGGACGAAGCAGCTTACCGGCAGACGGACCTGCCGCATTGGTAAGACGTTCAAACTCGAGCGAGGTGATAACGTCCTTGGACTGACTGTAAGCAAACTCGTCAAATTTGTCCATACTGATAGGATTAAATCCGGTGGCAACAACGATTGCGCCGTACTTTTCCTCAATAATTTCGTCCTGCTGCTTGTAATCTATCGCGCCTGCGGCACAAACCCTTGCACACACACCGCACTTACCGTTCTTAAGCATATTACAAGCGTTAGGGTCAATAGTAGCAACCTTAGGCACAGCCTGTGCGAAAGGAATATATATTGCGTGGCGGTTATCCATTCCGAGATTAAACTCGTTTGGAACCTTTTTCATAGGACATTTTTCTACGCACGCGCCACATCCTGTGCATATATCCTCTTTAACGTATCTTGCCTTTTTCTTAATCTTTACGTCAAAGTTACCTACAAATCCGTGAACGTCTGTAACCTCACTGTAAGAGAAAATGCGTATTTTATCGTTTTGTGCTACGTCAACCATCTTAGGAGTAAGAATACAAGCGGCACAGTCAAGCGTCGGGAACGTCTTATCGAGCTGAGCCATCTTACCGCCGATAGTAGGCTGCTTCTCTACAATATCAACGGGGAATCCCGCATCTGCAATATCAAGAGCAGTCTGAATACCCGCGATACCGCCGCCGATAACGAGCGCGCGCTTAGTAACGGGAGACTCACCGGGAGTCAAAGGCGCGTTAAGATTAACCTTTGCAACAGCCGCCTTACCGAGAATAATCGCCTTCTCCGTACCGGTGAGCATATCCTTATGTACCCACGAGCACTGCTCACGGATATTGGCAATCTCAACCATATATGGATTAAGTCCTGCTGCCGCTGCTGTCTTACGGAACGTAGCCTCGTGCATTCTTGGTGAACACGAGCAGACAACAATACCGGTAAGCTTATGCTCCTTCACGGCATCCTTTATCATTTCCTGACCTGCCTGAGAGCACATATACTGATAATTGGCGGAAAAGACTACGCCGGGCTCGTTTTTAAGAGCCTCGGAAACTGCCGCAACGTCAACTGTGCCTGCGATATTAGATCCACACCAACATACAAAAACACCAACTCTTTGCATTTCTTTTCCTCCTTTACTTTGTATATTTTCTGAACGCGCTCACAAGAAGCTGCTGAGGAGTATCCTCATCTATCATCTTAGGCACGTCGTTTGCGGTCATTCTGTTATTGCCCTGCCTTCTTATCGCGGTAAGACGTACTGCCTCAACCACCTTTGCAGGCTCGACGCCTCTTGGGCATCTGTCAACGCAGGCAAAGCACGATAAGCACTTATAAAGCGACTCTGATTTAAGAAGTGGCTCTATATCACCCGTCTCAACCATTCCTACGAACTGATGAGGATGATATTCCATCTCATCATATGCCGGACAAGTGGCGGAGCACTTACCGCACTTCATACACTTGCTCGTATTAACGCCGCTCATTCTTATAATTTCTTCGCGAAGATACTTATTATTTTCCATTTGTATCCTCCTTCACGCCGAGTGCATCAGCAAGAAGCTCGGTGAAATAAACGATAGGCATATCAACGCCGCACTTTTCAAGATTATATTTACAAAGAGGACAAGCGGTGATAATCATTTCAGCACCTGCCGCCTTTGCATTTTCAATGATAGCTCTTGCATTTTTCTTTGCCGCATCGGGACTTTCTACAGAAATATAAGCACCGCAGCATTCGTTTCTTCTCGCATATACAACGGCATCTGCGCCAAGCGCACGAATCAAATCCTCAATAATCGTAGGATTTTCGGGATCGTCCATACGCATAACCTTGTTAGGTCTTAACAGAAGGCAGCCGTAATATGCGGCGATTTTTTTCCCTTTAAGGCTGTTAACAACCTTCTCCTTTACCTTGTCGAAGCCGACTAGGTCGCGAAGCATTTCAAGATAATGGTACACCTCGGCATCACCTGAATATCCGCCATCAGCTCCCATATACCTATTTACTTTGTCTGCGAATGCAGAATTATTTTGCATCGCATTATTAGTTTGTTTTATAACGTTATGACAGGCAGAGCATACTGTGACAAGAGGCTGCCCCTTATCAGCGGCGCACTTGAGCGCGCGAACAGATGAGAGCTTTGTAGCCGCTTCATTAGCTGCGGTTGTGAAAACTCCGCCACAGCACTGCCAATCTTCTATTTCTTCCAACGTTACACCAAGAGCCTCTGCAGACCTATACGCATAAAGGTCAAGGTCCTTTGCCTTATTCTTCAAGGTGCATCCGGGGAAATAACTGACTTTCATTTAAATACCTCCGATTTACACCATCTGCTCGGGATGGAATACCTCATCAAATTTTTCTGCGGTCAAGAAGCCAAGCTCAACACATGCTTCCTTAAGGGAAATGTTATCCTTAAACGCTTTCTTTGCAGTCTTTGCCGCATTCTCGTATCCTATGTATGGGTTAAGTGCGGTAACAAGCATAAGCGAATTGTGAAGATTGTGATGCATCTTCTCACGGTTTGCCTTAATTCCGACAGCGCAATTTTTATTAAATGAACGAATTGCCTCTGCAAGAAGTCTTGCAGACTGAAGGAAATTGTAAATACAAACCGGCATAAATACGTTTAACTCAAAGTTACCCTGAGATGCCGCCATAGATACAGCAACGTCGTTACCCATAACCTGAACGGCTACCATCGTAACAGCCTCGCACTGAGTGGGGTTAACCTTACCGGGCATAATTGACGAGCCGGGCTCATTCTCGGGAATAAATATCTCGCCAAGACCGTCTCTGGGGCCTGAAGCAAGCCAGCGAATATCATTTGCTATCTTCATCATATCGCACGCCAAAGCCTTGATTGCTCCGTGTGCAAATACAAGCTCGTCCTTAGACGTAAGAGCGTGGAACTTGTTAGATGCGGTAACAAACTTTTTACCTGTAATCTTAGAAACCTCCTCGGCAACTCCCACATCAAATCCGTGTGGAGCGTTAAGACCCGTTCCTACAGCAGTACCTCCAAGCGCAAGCTCGCGAAGTGGCTCAACGGAGCGCTCGATAAGCTCAACATCTCTTTCCAAGCTGCTTCTCCAGCCGCTAATCTCCTGACTAAACTTAATAGGTGTTGCGTCCTGAAGATGAGTTCTACCGCTCTTAACGATGCCCTCGTTCTCCTCTTCAAGTCTAACAAAGGTTGCAATAAGCTCCTTTGCTGCAGGAATAAGCTTGTCTTCAAGGCTGAGAACTGCAGCAATGTGCATAGCCGTTGGGAATGTATCGTTGGAGGACTGGCTCATATTCGAGTCATCGTTGGGGTGAAGAAGCTTCTTACCCGCAATCTGATTACCTCTGTTAGCGATAACCTCATTGGAGTTCATATTAGACTGTGTGCCCGAACCCGTCTGCCAAACAACGAGAGGAAAATGATCGTTAAGCTTGCCTGCGATAACCTCGTCGCAAGCAGCCTTGATAGCCTCAAGCTTTTCATCCGTCATCTTCTCGGGGCGAAGCTTGTTGTTAGTAATAGCCGCCGCCTTTTTAAGTATGCCGAATGCGTGTATTATTTCAGCGGGCATTGTTTCAATACCTACACCGATTTCAAAATTTTCATGGCTTCTCTGTGTCTGAGCCGCCCATAGACGATCCGCGGGCACCTTCATTTCGCCCATGGAATCGTGCTCTATACGGTATTCCATAATATCTTCCTTTCTGATACTAACAATTTATTTCAAGATGGACACGGCGTCGGTAATAGTCTTTTCAAGCGCCTCGCGTCCGTATTTATCAACCTCTGCCTTATTCTTTTCACCGTGAGTTAAGCATCCTGCGCCGTTTATACAACCGCCAACGCACGCCATACCCTCGATAAAGTTGCCGTCAAGCACACCCTTGCTAAGCTTAAGAAGTGCCATTTTACAAGCCTCAATGCCGTCGCAAACCACAGGATTTATCTCAAAGTCGATGTTTTGTTCCTTCATAGCCTGTTTCGCAGCGTCAGTAAGACCACCGCTTCTTGCAAAAATACGTCCGAAGTAAGAAGCGTTATCAAGAACGCCCTCATCAAACGTTGACAACTCAAAGTCGCGGCTGTCAAACAATGCCTGCAGCTCCTCAAACGTAAGAACTGCGTCAACGAAAGGCTTAACAGACTCAAGCTGAGCCTCCGCCTTTTTAGCAGTACAAGGACCGATAAACACAACCTTTGCCCCGGGAGTAGTTTCCTTAATATACTTCGCAAGATGAGTCATCGGTGACATATTGTGCGAAATATGCTCTACGAGCTTCGGGAATGCAGACTTAATATACTGCACGAAGGCAGGACAGCAGGAGCTTGTAAGAAGTCCCTTTTCGGAAAGCTCCTTAGCCTCCTCCAATGCAACCATATCCGCGCCAAGCGCTGCCTCGATAACGTCATGGAAGCCGAGCTTCTTAAGTCCGGTTATAACCTGTCCGAGCTTTGCATAAGAGAACTGGCTGGAAATCGAAGGAGCAACCACTGCATAAACCTTATAATCACTCTCGCTCGAGTAAGCCTTGCTGTTCTTAAGAATGTTAATAGTATCTAAGATGTAAGATTTGTCCGAAATTGCGCCAAACGGGCACTGATATACGCATGCTCCGCACTGGATGCACTTAGAATTATCAATAGTTGCCGCCTTATCCTCATTCATGGAAATAGCCTTTACCTTGCAAGCGTTTTGACAAGGACGCTTACGACTGACAATTGCCGTAAACGGACAAACCTTTGCGCACGCACCGCACTCCTTGCACTTCGACTTATCAATGTGTGCAACGTGGTTCTGGTCAAAGCTGATAGCACCGAACTTACATACGTCCTCACAGCGATGTGCAAGACAGCCGCGGCAAGCATTAGTTACCTCGTAGCCGCCGACGGGACATTCGTCACATGCGATTTCAATAACCTCGATAACGTTGGGATTTGACTTATCACCGCCCATCGCTACCTTAACTCGTTCTCCGAGGATTGCCCTCTCCTTGTAAACGCAGCAACGCATGGTAGCCTCTTTACCGGGAACAAGCATCGTGGGAATATCCAGTATATTATCTAAAAGCTTGTCATCCCACGCAAGTCTTGCAACCTCTCGCAAAACCTTGTATTTTAAGTGTTGTACCTTTGTGTCAAACTTCTTCATTTTCTCACCTTCAAATCTTAAAAGGTAACGTTCTTAATCACATTCTTAAGTGCCTCGGCAGAATCGTGAAGCTTTCTAAGCTCATCATCCGATAGTTTTTGTGTGATTATAGAACGCACACCGGTGTGGTCAATAAGAGAAAGTGAGCTTAAGCATACGTCCTTTATTCCATATTCTCCATCGTGAAGAGATGAAACCGTCATAGCAGTTTCCGCAACACCGCTAAGAGATTTTACAAGATGCGTAGAGGTCATACCGATTCCGTATACGGTACAGCCCTTACGTGAAATAATTTTTCCACCGGATTTTCTTACGTAGTTTTCTACTTCCTCACGCTTATATTCGTTGGGAATGTTGTGAGCAGAAGCAATGGAATCGTTGAACTCGTCAAGCGGAACGCCTGCTATTGTTGCGGTTGACCAAGCAACGAACGACGTATCTCCATGCTCTCCGAGCACATTTGCGTGTACCTGCTGTTTGTTTACGTTGTAAATCTCTGCAAGACGTGTACGCAAGCGAATTGTATCAAGCACGGTTCCTGTACCGAATACCTGATTTTTAGGAAGTCCTGTGTACTTAAGGAATGCATAAGTAAGAATATCAACCGGATTGGCAACGAGTAAGTAAAGTGCATTTGGAGCAACCTTAACTATCTCTGTTGCTATTTCTTTTATGATACCAACGTTTGTCTGAACAAGCTCAAGTCTTGACTGACCGGGCTTTCTGCCTATTCCTGAGGTTATAATAACGACGTCGGAATCAATAGCATCCGTATACGAACCTGCATAAATGTCGCAGTTGTCGATAAAAGGTGTGGCTTGCTTTATATCAAGCGCCTCGCCAAGAGCCTTGCTTGTATTTATGTCTATTAAAACGACCTCAGAAGCAACTCCGCGCGTAAGCAACGCAAACGCAGTAGTAGAGCCAACAGCTCCTGCACCTATAATTGTAACTTTCTTTTTCATTGTAACTCTCCTATATCATTTATCAATTAAAAATAGCTGACCTTTATGCGTTTACCCATTTTCTTAAGGCACGTTGATAGCTCCTCAACAAGATTCATTTTAATATTGAAATTAATGGGAAGGTCTGGGTTTTGATGGGCAGGGTTTACGGCTCTGCCAACGTAGAAGTTAATGTCGGTCGCCTCTTCAAACAGCAATCTGCTGATTAGAGAAGCGCCGTCCTTTTTGAAATTCCATTGCTCGTAGAACTGGTTTTCACCAAGGTAATCCTTTGCATACTCAATAACCTTATTCATTGTGATAACACCCTCGGTAACAAGGTCAACGCCATCTATAAAGGCAATGGGTGGTACATCGCTTCGCTCAAATTTCAAGCTCGCGCGCACAGGCTTACCGAGAAACTTTGCCGCAATAGATGAAGTAGTTCCGCCGCAGATGATGTGCTTGCCCTCTTTTGAGAAGAACAGTGACATCATTCTGTTAGCATCATCTCTATTCGATGGAGGACCAAAGAGAATATTCATCGGCTCTCTTTTTCTGATTTTTACAACGCAAGCCGTTGTATCGTCGCCCGGCGCGTGTCCGTAAAGACTATCACACTCATCGACTAGCATAGTGGAAAGAGTCTTTGCCGTATATCCACCCGCCACAAGAGCTTGCATAAAGACGGCAATCTCCTCACGCTTCCAACCGAAATTGTATTTTCCGCCAAGCCCTGCGTGCGGACATCCGTCGCTCATCGCAATAAAGGTGTCGTCCTCTTGAAGCTTGATTGTGGATTTGTATATTTTCTTTCCGCCAATGTTCATTTCGGTCTTGGGATAATCGTAAACCTCGTAATTTCTAATCAAGATTACGTGAGGGTTGTCGTATTGAATAATCTCTGCAATTTCGTTATTTAAAAGATGAATAATGGTAAAGGTCGAATATGCAACTCCGCGCATCGAGCACACGGGAAGAGTTGCGGCAATCGTAGCAACACATTCCTCAATAGGTAGGCCTGCCGCCATCATCGTAGAAATTATCTTTGCAGTTAAGGTTGAAAGAATACTTGCCTTAACACCAGAGCCAAGACCGTCTGCAAGCACTATTACGGTTGAATTTTCGCCGTTATCCACAACGTCTATATGGTCGCCACACAATTCCTCACCTACGTGGTTTATGCTCTTGTATCCTATATCTGCACATAAATCATTCATCGCCGATTGACTCCTTTAACTTAGTCAAGGCAATCTTTGTTTCCGCCGCAGTTTCACCGAGAAGCGAGGCGATCTCTTGAACGATTCTCATCTGCTTTTCTACAACCTTATCAGCGACCTCTACGGTCTGTCTGCTAATGCTTTCCTTTCTCTCCTGAGCCTCTACCTCATCAGTAACGTCACGCATAATACCGATAATCATTCTGGAATCCGCATCATAAACTATAGTTTGCTCTACGTATTTTTTGTATTCGGCAAGATAAGTTCGTTTGTTTCTAATATTTCTGCCACTGGTTTTAGCCTGTGAGAAGAGTGTAGGATCAAGAATACGTATAACAGGCTCGCCAAGCACGTCGGACGCCGCTCTGATATTCATAATTTTGCGTGCTGCATTGTTGATCTGCTGCACCTCAAGATCCTCGTTTAAAACGATAAGACCGTTAGGAGTATTCTTTACTATCGTATCCGAGAAGCTCTCTGCCTTATCCTTAAGGAATGGCAAGCACATTGATACCTCAGCCTTGCCATGAATAACAGCAACCGCCTTATCACGACAGGAGTTGTATCCGCACGTACCGCAATTCAATTCGTCGGAGGGTTTAAATTTGCCCATTTGTCTAAGAACCGACATAATCTCCGCCTCGCTGGGATCAGCGAGCTTATGCTCAATTGCAGTGAAGTTTTTCTTAAGCTCTGCTGAATTTGGTTGCTCAACGTCAAAATCATATTCGCCTGCATACTTTGCTACCTTAAGATAATCACTGACAAGCGACTTCTTTGCTTTCCTCATTACAGGACCGCCAATACAGCTGCCTATACAAGCTGACATTTCAATGAAGCACTTATGTACCTTTCCGCTTGCGATGTCATTAAGCGCGTTCATACAGTTCTCAACACCGTCAATAGCCAAATACGTATAGCCCGGCGCATTCTGAGTCATGGTCTTAAGCACACCGCCCGTCGTCGGGAAGAAGCGTGCGCGGCTCTTTTCATCGGTGTCTGCCTCAACCTCAAGCTTCACACGTTCCTCTTCCAGCATTTGATCAAGCTCTTCAAACGTGAGAACCGCATCAACTATATCTACATAATAATCCGCTTCGTCCTTCTTGGCAACACAAGGGCCGATAAATACCGTCTTAACATTTGGAATGCGCTTTTTTATATCACTGCAATGTGCCTGCATGGGCGACATAATATCAGCAAGATATTGAAGGCATTCGGGATAACGCTTTTGTATGAGCAAGTTAATGGAATGGCAACAGGATGAAATGATAATATCTCTTTCGTCCTCCGCAATCATTCTTTCATATTCCTTCTTGACTATTGTTGCACCTATTGCGGTTTCCTCAACGTCATAGAAGCCTAACTGCTTCAACGCACGACGCATCGATTCTATTCCGACGCCTTCGTAGTTTGCAACGAAGGAAGGAGCAAGGCTTACTACCACGGGATCGCCGGATTGTATCAAAACTCTTACTCTTTCGATGCCGTCCGCAATTTCCTTTGCGTTCTGAGGGCACTGTACAACGCAATTACCGCAAAGTATACATTCGTTTCCGATAATGTGAGCCTGATTTCCGGAAAAGCGTATTGCCTTTACGGGACACTTTCTTACGCAACGGAAGCAGGATTTACAGTTTGATTTCTTAAGTGTCAAACAATTTTCCATATTCATTACTTCCTTTCGCCTTTAATTACGTCCAAAATGTTTTCTTTAAAGAATTCATGAAAATTTTGTGCAGTTATTCCCACGTGTACATCGTCATTAACCTGCACGGTAACGCCCACTCTGTTACATTTTCCAATACAGAAGCTGCCTGTGAGAACCACGTCGTCCTCAATGTGATTTTCAGCAATAGCCGCCTCAAGCAATTCAACTATTGTCTCCGAGCCTTTCAAATGGCAGGAGGAGCCAACACAAACCTGAACTATTAACATACGCTTATACCTTTGCTAAAACCACGTTCGCAAAAAATTCGCCAACATTCTCAGGGGTTACAGAGTGAAACTCATCGTCAACTGTAACGCAAACACCCTGTTGACAGTTACCAAGGCAAAAAGTACCGCCAAGCTCTACCTTGTCGCCGATATTGTGCTCAGCAACTAAATTCTGGAGCTGCTCAACAACCTGGCGTGAACCCTTAATGTGACAGCTACTACCAATACAAACCGTAATTTTCATGTTTTTTTACCTCGCAAATTTATTTAATATTTTTTATTTGTGAATTAAGATGTGCAAGAGAAAGCGCTAAATTCTCTTGTTTCAAAAGAACGCCGTCGGGAACCGAAAGGGTGCAGGGGGCAAAATTCCATATTGCTTTGATTCCGCAAGCTACAAGCTTATCAAACACCTCTTGTGCCGATCCTTGACCGACGGTGATTATACCTATTTTTACATCATTTTCCTTACAGAAAGCTTCCATATCCTTAATCGGAAGCACCGATTTGCTCTTGCTGATTTTCAACACGCTCTCGTTGCAATCAAATCCGGCAATAATTTTAACTCCAAAGTCATCAAAGCTCGTGTAATCCAAAAGCGCCCTCCCCAGCTTACCTGCACCAACGAGCACTGCGTTCGTCAAGCTTTGTGAGCCGAGATGTCTTTCAAGATCACGTATGAGTCCTTCTTTAACATATCCCACTCGGGGTTTTCCTGCTCCGCTTATAACAGCAAGATCCTTGCGTACCTGAACTTCTCCGAGCGACAATCCACGCGCTATCTTAGTAGCGGATATATACGCTTCCTCATCATGAAGAGACGTTAAATATTGTATGTATGTCGGTATACGACCTAGCGTTGCCTTTGGAATAGACGCTATATCCATTTTGTACCTCTTTTCCGAAATTCTGCTTTGATTTGGATATAATAATATATAATAGGAAGAAATCGATACTATACTAATCGATATATTGGTAATCGATTATTTTTCCTCAAATAAATGCCATTTAAGCTGTATCTACCGGAGCACTTAAATGGCCAACAAAAGATTGACAAAATTTTAACCATTAGCATTATAACACAAAATATTACAAATTTCAATACTTATGCACAAATTTATTATAATAATTTTATTAAATACGCTCAAGGTCACCTCGGGCGCGTTAAATTCGCGAGCATCGACTGTGCTTTAGTTATTCCATCGACTAAGATTTTTATCCTCCAAACCTCTCATAACGTCCCTCGTCACTCTTCGCTTTTACATAATTCGTTTTTGTCTTTGTCACCGTAACGCTTCGTGTGTTTTTTGATAATTATTTGTTAATACAAATAAAAACTATATATGTAAATAATAGTTGTCGTATGTATTTTAGACACATTTTTAACCAATCAACAACTGCACTACCATTTCTTCACCTTT
>JAZQRW010000172.1:0-1990 GCA_045629765.1 Eubacteriales bacterium | reverse complement strand
AATATCGGCAATCGCCGAAGCATGTGGCTACAGCAGTACAAGAACATTCCACAGAGAATATCGGGGAATCACCGGAGTAACACCAAAGGAATACAGAGAATAACAAAAAGAGTGGATCCTGCATTCTGCTGCAGTAAATCCACTCTTTTTTCACTTTTTAAAATTAAATAATGAACTTATTAAAGCTCTTCTTACCTCTCTTGATAAGAACGCCCTTTTCAAGCTGTGCGCGAGTTACGAGCGCCTTAACGTCAGTAACCTTCTCACCGTCAAGCGTAACGCCACCCTGCTCAATAGCACGTCTGCCCTCGGACCTTGAGGGAACCATCTTACCGAGTACGAGAAGTCCGTTTACGTCGATAGCGTCGTTAATAAGCATCTCAGCAGGAACTGTAACAGATGGAGTAAGTGTTGAGTCGCCCTGACCGAAGAGAGCCTTGGAAGCGACACGAGCCTTTTGTGCCTCCTCCTCACCGTGGATAAGCTTGGTAAGCTCAAATGCGAGGATATCCTTAGCCTCGTTAAGCTGTGCGCCCTCCCAGGTATCCATCTTGTCAATCTCTTCAAGAGGAAGGAATGTAAGCATTCTTATGCACCTAAGAACGTCCTTGTCACCCACGTTTCTCCAGTACTGATAGAACTCGTATGGGGGTGTCTTATTGGGGTCGAGCCAAACTGCGCCGTTAGCGGTCTTACCCATCTTCTTGCCCTCTGAGTTAAGAAGAAGAGTAATAGTCATAGCGTAAGCGTCCTTACCAAGCTTTCTTCTGATAAGCTCAGTACCGTAGAGCATATTACTCCACTGGTCGTCGCCACCGAACTGCATATTACAGCCGTATTCCTTGAAAAGATGATAGAAATCGTAGGACTGCATAATCATATAGTTAAACTCAAGGAAGGAGAGTCCCTTCTCCATTCTCTGCTTATAGCACTCGGCAGTAAGCATACGATTTACAGAGAAGCACGCTCCAACGTCACGAAGAAGCTCGATATAGTTAAGACCTAAGAGCCAATCTGCGTTGTTAACCATCTGCGCCTTGCCCTCGCCGAACTCGATGAACTTCTCCATCTGCTTCTTGAAGCAGTCACAGTTGT
The DNA here is from genome assembly GCA_045629765.1 of Eubacteriales bacterium. Taxonomy (GTDB): domain Bacteria; phylum Bacillota; class Clostridia; order Oscillospirales; family CAG-272; genus UBA1740. The sequence continues at coordinate 895 of JAZQRW010000172.1, read as the reverse complement.
GCTGAATTGTCTCGGGGGTGATCATAGAACGCATATCGCTTCTGCCCGAGGGGTCACCGATATAGCCCGTACCGCCACCGATAAGCACGATAGGCTTGTTACCGGCCATCTGAAGTCTCTTCATTAAGCAAAGCGCCATAAAGTGACCTACGTGTAAGCTATCTGCCGTAGGGTCAAAGCCGATGTAGAACGTAGCCTTACCCTCGTTAACAAGATTCTTAATTTCCTCTTCATCGGTTACCTGAGCAATCAAGCCTCGAGCAACCAACTCGTCGTAAATTTTCATATTTATATCCTCCAAAATTATTATCAAAAAAATAAAAAAAGCCTCGGCAAAAAGCCAAGGACGAAAGACCGTGTTACCACCTTGATTTACCCGCTAAAGCGAGCCTCATTACCGCTGTAACGGGCATACCCGTCGTAGCCTACTGACCACCGGGGCGTTCGGTACGCGCTCAAAGACGTATTCGGCATCGGTCCCCGACTGTCTTGCACCACCCGACAGCTCTCTTTACGTGAAAAACCGATGTCTACTTGCTCTTCTCAACACTTTAAATATATTTTATCACAACTTTGTTTAATTGTCAATTGCTTTTTGACGAATTGTTGATATAAAATATAGTGATGATCTTTAACTTCCCTGCATTCCGTATTTTTTTATAAAAAAGGGGTTGACAAAGCAATACAAATATGCTATCATATTAAGGCGTGAAATATTATGCCCCTGTAGCTCAGTCGGTAGAGCACTTGACTTTTAATCAAGGTGTCCGGGATTCGAGTTCCCGCAGGAGCACCAGAAAAAGCCTCGTTCTTCGGAACGAGGTTTTTTCATACAAGCCGCAGGCTTGGCATGGCATCAATTCGCCGTGCGAATTGTATGGAATTGCGGCTTTGC
>JAZQRW010000171.1:0-4424 GCA_045629765.1 Eubacteriales bacterium | reverse complement strand
GCGCAAAAGGAGATATTATGAAAAGAGTTAACGATAAAATCATATGCAGTGATAAAATTACCGATTGCGATATGGGCGTTATATCCTCTTTTTCCAATTTGCTCCCAGACTCAAAATCATATATTGCTTTACTCGGCTTTTGCGATGTGCACGTGCATCTTCGTGAGCCGGGTTTTTCTTATAAGGAAACAATTATGTCAGGCTCTGCGGCGTCTGCGCGTGGTGGTTATACTGCGGTCATGTCTATGCCAAACCTTAATCCCGTGCCGGACTCGGTTGATAATATAAAGGCGCAGATTGCAATAATTGAGCGTGATGCGGTAATAGACGTGCACCCGTATGCTTCTATAACCGTAAGGCAGCAAGGGCAAGAGCTGTCGGATATGGAGGGATTAGCACCGATTTGCATTGCGTTTTCCGATGACGGACGCGGTGTGCAGAGTGAGGCGCTTATGGAAGAGGCTATGCTTAAGGCGAAGAGTCTTGGCAAAATTATAGTAGCTCACTGTGAGGATAATTCGTTGCTCCGCGGCGGATATATCCACGACGGAGAATATGCTAAAAAGCACGGACACCGCGGTATCTGCTCCGAGAGCGAGTGGGGGCCGATTAAGCGAGATATAGAGCTGCTTCGTAAGACTGGCGCTGCGTATCACGTGTGCCACGTTTCGACTAAGGAGTCGGTCGAGCTTATAAGAGAGGCGAAGCGCGAGGGGTTAGATATTACCTGCGAAACTGCGCCGCATTATCTTATTTTAGACGATACTAATCTTCGTGAGAGCGGACGGTATAAGATGAATCCGCCGCTTCGCTCACCCGCCGACCGTGAGGCTCTTATTGAGGGAATTCTCGACGGCACGATAGATATGATAGCCACCGATCACGCTCCGCACTCTAAGGAGGAGAAGTCAAAGGGGCTTCGCGATTCTGCATTCGGTATTGTCGGTATAGAGTGCGCGTTTTCTGCAATGTACACGCGCTTTGTAAAGACGGGAATTATTACTCTCGAACGACTTGAGCAGCTTATGTCAGTAGCGCCGAGAAAACGTTTTGGACTCCCACTTTCCGACGCAGGATTTTCAATTTGGGAGCTTGATGATGCATATTATCTTGATGCTGATGAGTTTATCTCTATGGGTAAGGCTACTCCGTTTGAGAATATGGAGCTATACGGACGTAATATGCTCACCTATCACCGCGGCAAGGTGGTTTATAAATCGGTTTAATAAAATTTGGAGGATATAAAAATGGCAAAGAGAACGGATCTAAAGAAGATTCTGATTATCGGCTCAGGCCCTATCGTTATCGGTCAGGCAGCGGAGTTTGATTATGCCGGAACGCAGGCGTGTCTTGCGCTCAAGGAGGAGGGCTACGAGGTAGTTCTCGTTAACTCTAACCCGGCTACCATTATGACTGACACTGTAATCGCTGACAAGGTTTATATGGAGCCGCTTACACTCGAGTATATTGCTAAGATACTGCGTTATGAGCGTCCTGATGCTATTGTACCGGGTATTGGCGGTCAGACGGGACTTAACCTCGCTATGCAGCTTGAAAAGAAGGGTATTCTTAAGGAATGCCGTGTTAAGCTTCTGGGCACAAGCAGTGAGAGCATTGAAAGGGCTGAGGATAGAGAGTTATTTAAGCAGCTTTGTCAGTCTATTGGTGAGCCTACCATTCCTTCGGAGATTACTTATAACATTGATGAGGCGAAGGCGGCGGCAAAGAGAATCGGTTATCCCGTGGTTCTTCGTCCTGCGTTCACTCTTGGCGGTACGGGCGGCGGATTTGCCGCTGACGAGGCAGAGCTTGTCGAAATCGGTATGAATGGCTTTGCTCTTTCTCCTGTGCATCAAGTACTTATTGAGAAGAGCGTTAAGGGCTATAAGGAGATTGAGTTTGAGGTTATGCGTGACTCGGCGGATAACGCTATTACTATATGCGGTATGGAGAACATTGACCCCGTGGGTGTTCACACGGGTGACTCGGCGGTCGTTGCCCCCATTCTCTCACTTAACGAGCACGACCTCAAGATGCTTAACGATTCGGCTATCAAGCTTATAAGAGAGTTGAAAATTGAGGGTGGATGTAACGTTCAGTTTGCATTAAATCCCTATACGAGCGAATATTATCTTATCGAGGTTAATCCTAGAGTGTCACGTTCGTCAGCACTTGCGTCAAAGGCGAGCGGTTTCCCAATAGCGAGAGTTACCGCAAAAATAGCGGTAGGTATGACTCTTGACGAGATTGAGGTTGCGGGAACTACGGCTATCCACGAGCCAAGGCTTGATTATATCGTTGCTAAGTTCCCAAGATTCCCGTTTGATAAGTTCACCTCTGCGTCCAACGTTCTAGGAACGCAGATGAAGGCTACGGGTGAGGTTATGGGCATTGGCTCCAACCTTTGTGAGTGTATTCTTAAATCTGTGCGCTCACTCGAAATCGGTGTAAACCATCTCTACCTTGCTAAGTTTGATTCTATGTCAAACGATGAGATACTTGACTATCTTACCGAGTTTAAGTCGGACAATCTCTTTGCCGTAACCGAGCTTATTCGCCGCGATGTGTCGCTTGAGAAGCTCCACGAGGTCACGAAGATAACGCCCCTATTCCTTGAGGCGTTTAAGACTATCGTTGATATGGAGAATGCGCTTAAGGCAAGCAAGGATAAGGCTACACTTGAAAATTCAAAGAAGCTCGGCTTCTGTGACGCTTATATTGCAAAGCTTTGGGGCAAGACCGAGCTTGATGTATGGAATATGCGTCACGAGCACGGCATTAAGCCTGCCTTCAGAATGGTTGATACGCTTCACAGCGGTGCGTATATTCCTTATTTCTATTCCTCGTATACGGGCAAGAATGATTCTATCCTTACTAACAAAAAGAAGGCTATCGTGCTTGGCGCGGGACCCATAAGAATCGGTCAGGGCGTAGAGTTTGACTACTCTACCGTGCACGCTGTAATGACTATTAAAAATTCCGGCTACGAGGCTATTATTATCAATAATAATCCCGAGACGGTGTCTACCGACTACACGACCTCGGACAAGCTCTATTTTGAGCCTCTGACTCCCGAGGACGTTATGAGCATTATTGAATTTGAAAATCCAGAGGGCGTTATCGCATCCTTGGGCGGTCAGACTGCTATCAACCTTGCCGCTCCGCTTATGAAGCGCGGTGTTACGATAATCGGCACGGACTGTGAGGCTATTGACAGAGCGGAGAACCGAGATACCTTTGAAAAGCTCTTGAAGGAGCTTGGCATTCCTCAGCCCGAGGGCAGAGCCGTTACTAAGATTGAGGACGGCGTTAAGGCTGCGGCTAAGATTGGCTATCCTGTTTTGGTGCGCCCGAGCTTCGTTCTCGGCGGACGTGCAATGCAGATAGTTGCCAACGAGGAGCAGCTTCGTCATTACCTTAAGACTGCGGTTGAAATTGACGAGGATAAGCCTGTTTTGGTTGATAAATACATCACGGGTAAAGAGGTTGAGATTGACGCAATCTGCGACGGACGCGACGTATTTGTTCCCGGTATTATGGAGCTTGTTGAGAGAACGGGTATTCACTCGGGTGACTCTATCTCGGTGTATCCCACCTTCTCTATATCCAATAAGGTAAAGGGTATTATACTTCAGTATGCGAAGAAGCTGGGCATCGGTATTGGCATCAAGGGCCTTTACAACATTCAGTTTATCGTAGATAAGGACGAGAGAGTATTTATAATCGAGGTTAACCCACGCTCGTCAAGAACGGTTCCGTTCCTTTCGAAAGCAACCGGCTTCAGCCTTGCAGATATTGCTACCGAGGTTATTCTCGGCAAGAGCTTAAAGGAGCAGGGAATATTCGACATTTATCCCGAGGAGAAGAAGAGATGGTACGTAAAGGTTCCTGTGTTCTCCTTTAATAAAATCAGAGGTCTTGACGCATACCTTTCGCCCGAGATGAAGTCTACGGGTGAGGCAATAGGCTACGATGACAAACTTAACCGCGCACTTTACAAGGCACTTCAGGCAGCCGGAACACATTTACAGAACTACGGTACTGTGTTTGCTACTATTGCGGATAAGGATAAGGAGGAGGCACTTCCTCTTATCAAGCGTTTCTACAACCTCGGCTTTAACATTGAGGCTACCGAGGGAACAGCTAAGTTCCTTAAGGAAAACGGTATCAGAACTCACATTCTTAAAAAGATAGGTGAGGGAAGCAACGAGATAGTTGACTCGATAAGACAGGGTCATATCGCCTACGTTATCAATACCAGCGGTCTTGGCACAAGTGGCGTTAACTCTGATGGATATTACATCAGAAAGGCGGCAACCGAGAGCAACGTAACTATTTTCACCTCGCTTGACACAGTTAAGGTTTTGCTTGATGTTCTTGATGAAAATACTATCAGAATATCCACTATTGATGCGTAAGGTGAC
>JAZQRW010000170.1:0-3609 GCA_045629765.1 Eubacteriales bacterium | reverse complement strand
CATGTCCATTTGCAACTATAGTACCGCCAAAAGCATGTGCTATGCAATTGAAGTATTTACGAGTTGGTGTAATCGAGCCGATTTTACCTAAATTGTCGGTGCTGTCCATATAGCATAAGATGCGTGAAGAGTCGTTTTCTGTAGGCATCTCAATTGCAAGATATGTATTTGAGTAACCATAGATGCTGGAATTTGCATCAAAAACAAAACACAAAGGCTTTTTTGTGTACTCTTCTTGTGAAATTTTCTGCCCGGTAATATAGTGGAAATACTCGGGAACAGGTGCAGCGGTTGGTATGTCCGCATTATTGCCGTCTTTATTTTCATCAGTATCGCCGTTCATTTTATCGGCATCACTGCTATCCGGATCATTCGTTGGAGATTGCCAACCGTGTGCTGCAAAGGCAATTGCGTACACGATAATTGCGGCAATCATAAAAAAGGCAACCGTTTTCATAAGGTTACCGTTTTTAAATAGTCTTTTGTTATTCATTTTTTACCTCCTTGCTTGGCAGGTGCCAAGCACGTTAGCTTCGGGCTTATTTGTTATTGCTGCTAAGCCAAGCCTCCGCAAATTCAAAGGCTTCTTTAAAGCCTGACACGATTTTCTGCTTCTTAGGGCTCTTTGTAGAGCTCTCACAAAGCTGTACCATAATTTTGTCCGGAATATCACCGGATTCTGTTTCTTTCTCGCTCATAATCATCATATAGATGTAGAACTTATCTGACAAATCGCCGTAGTAAAGCTCATCACCCTGACGCACGAGAGGAATACCTTTGTATTCAATGTATTCGTTGTTTTCAAGACCCTTTACGTCTAACATAGAAATATCTCCTTTCTTTTATTAAAAAACGACGGCGTGCTTGTCCGCTTTCACAATAGATAATAACAAATTTGCCAAGTCAAGTAAATACCTTCGACAAAAAGCGTGGTTGTTAAGAAAACGCAAAATATTTACTTCTTTACATAAGGCGTAAATTTTAGAGCGTGATTTCCGTTTGTGAATGTTGGCTTGGTAAGCTGATAAATGGAATCAGCCATATCCGAAAGCTCCTTTTGCTTTTTTGCTTCATCGCTAAGCTTCTCAATGCTTGATGGCTTGGTCAAAATGAAGAAATCTTCGTCGTTTTTCCTTTCCTTTAGTCTTAATCTACCTATTTCATCGAGCGCAAGAATTTGAGTAAAGTGTGGCAATTCTTTAATTTCGGAGGAGGTAACGCCGAAAAGTGAATACCATATTGCACGTCTGATTCTCGCTCTTGTGTACTTTCTTGTTTCGGTGAGATTGACTAATTGTTCTATTGTTACGCACTTAAAGCTGGAGGCTCTAAGTCGGTTATATAAACCTGCACCCAAATCATGAATTTCCTTAATAGGAGCAGAATTTAATCTGAGATTGGATATTACAACACTCGACAGCTTTTCGGGATTGGTAGGAAACTTACCATCGCGCATTGTATCTAAAATTATCTTTTTTGTGGTGTTTGGCACATATTCTAAGGCAGTAATATCTCCGTTAAGAACAGACTCTCGAATGCCGGTAGCACTTTGAATAGACACAGACTTTGTAATAGCATCGTTATAGCCCGAGCCAAGACGCTTCATGGTGTGTGGTTTAATAGTGCTTTTGAATTTTGCGAGAGCTTTGATGTATTCAAGGGCAAGTATGTTGTTTGGTGTTAAATCAACGTGTATGCCTTGTGCACCAAGTGAATTTAAAGTTAATTGACAAAGCTCGGGGTAGCATAAATTCTTCTGTGCCTTTAGTTCCTTGAATTTGGTGTCATATTCTTGGCAAGCCATCAAATTAGCTGTTGCCGTAAGCATATTCAAGTCGCCGCACTCACTACCAAATGATAGATAATCTACGCACCCCAGTTTATTGGCAATATGAACAGCGGCACTAGCAAAAATTTCCGCGCTTGAAGCAGAATAGGGAAACGGTAATTCTAAAACAAGGTTAGCACCGCCTTCTAAGGCAGACCTTGCACGCTCCGATTTGTCCATAATGGCTATATCACCACGTTGTGTATAATTACCACTCATAATAGCGATAATAGCGGTATCTGCGCCAAATTCTTCTCTGATTTTTTCTATTTGATATTTATGCCCATTGTGAAATGGGTTATATTCGCATACTATCGCAACGGTAATCATAAAATTATCCTCTTAAAAATAGAAAAAGTGTTGAATTTGTCAAAATTGTGATGTATAATAGATAAGTAAAATAACAAAAAGGAGAATGCAATGAAGGTTTTAGTAGTAAATGCGGGCTCCAGCTCGCTTAAGTATCAGCTGTTTGATACAGTAACTTCCACTGTGCTTGCCAAGGGACTGTGCGAGAGAATAGGTATTGATGGCTCGCGTATCGTTCACAAGACGACCGGTAAGGGTGAATATGTTAAGGAGATGCCGCTTCCTGACCACTCTGCAGCTACACAGCTTGTAGTTGATACAATGCTTGATGCTACTGTTGGTTGCCTTTCCTCAGTTTCTGAGATTGAGGCAATTGGTCACAGAGTAGTACACGGCGGTGCATATTTCACCGAGAGTGTGCTTGTAAATGACGAGGTAATGGCAATACTTGATAAGTGCGTTTCATACGCGCCACTTCACACACCCGCTCATATTATGGGAATCAAGGGCTGTATGGCAATTATGCCTAACGTACCCGAGGTGCTTGTATTTGATACAGCGTTCCACCAGTCCATGTCCAAGGAAGTTTATATGTACGGTATTTCTTATGATATGTATGAGAAGTATCAGATAAGACGCTACGGAGCACACGGTACATCACATAGATACGTAAGCTCTGAGATGGTTAAGCTTCTCGGCGGTAACGCAGAGGGTACCAAGATAGTTACTTGTCACATCGGTAACGGCTCGTCCATTACTGCCGTTAAGGATGGTAAGTGCTTTGATACCTCAATGGGCTTTACACCTCTTGACGGTATTATGATGGGTACACGCTGCGGAGCGATCGACCCCGCCATTGTTACCTACATTATGGATAAGGAAAATATGACACCCGCAGAGGCTGATAATTATATGAACAAAAAATGCGGTTTCCTCGGTGTCAGCGGAATCAGCTCAGATTCTCGCGATGTTGAGAAGGCTATGAGTGAGGGAAATGAAAGAGCTTGTCTTACTTATGATATGCTTTGCTATCAGATCAAAAAGTATATCGGCTCTTATTCCGCAGCCATGGGTGGCCTTGATGCTATCGTATTCACCGCAGGAATTGGAGAGCACGCTCCTTATATCAGAGAACATTCGCTCGCAGGTCTTGAGTATCTCGGTGTAAAGCTCGATCTTGACAGAAACAGCTTCGGACACTCCGGTGATCCTGTAAAGATTTCTGCAGACGATTCAAAGGTTGCCGTATACATGATTCCCACAAACGAGGAACTCGTAATAGCAAAAGATACGGAAGCTATAGTGTCCAATCTTTAATACTTTAGGCAGTCGCAAAGACAAGTTTGCGACTGCCTTCTTTTTGTATCTATATACTAACATAAAAAAGTTAATATGTCAAGAAAAAACAGCCTAATCAAGATTATTTATCAAAGAGTGTATCTATTTTTTTCGTAATATCCAGATATTTTTCT
>JAZQRW010000169.1:0-13000 GCA_045629765.1 Eubacteriales bacterium | reverse complement strand
CTACGTTTACACTTATTCTCTTACCTACGTAAGAAATAAGATTATTGTAATCAAATGCGTAGGTGCTTGACTTAAACTGTATTTTATTATCACCGTCAACTAAGTAATAATAACTGCCCTCTACAGTAAGAACACCCGTCGCGCGATAAACGTTATGCTTGAATACCATTGATGACTGTGGGGAGTTAGCCTCTATAATCTGAGCAATTGTACCCACGTACAAGTTGACGGTATAGTCAACAATATCGCCAATATCCACCACCTCTGTAACAATCAACTGAGGCTGTGAATAATAGGCGTTAGCGCAACCCCTAACAGTTATTTGCTGGCCAACAGACAGATTCAAATCGGAGTGATATAATTTAACGTAAAGTGTATCTCCGTTATCGTCAACAATGTATAAGCCGTAACTATCTCCGGCATATATAACGCCTGTTAATTGAAGGAGTGTGGCATTGGAAACGTAGGTGCTAAAGTTGGCGTTAAAATCAGCAATAGTTATAATCTTAACTTCTTTAACTAAAAGCTCGCCGTAAGATGCTCCGCAAGCATCGCAAACTGCCTTCTCTGTTTCCGTCGCTGTACCGCCGCTGTGAGCTACCTTCGTATCAATTTCGCCGCAAGTGCATTCGTGCCAGTGATGTGTGTCGTCAGACTTCCATTCGCCTGTGAAATCACAGTTATGCTCGACGACGTAAGTTACGGTATTGCTCCACTCGCTAGTATTGTATTTTGTGCCGTCACCTACAGCTCTAACCTTAAGGCTATCACCGTTATTGAGTTTTTTAGACACAACAGTGTTTTCAACGTATGACAATTCACCGTTTACGCTGACTTCAAATTTCGTAGCATTCGGATTAGCCTCCCAAGATGCGACGTCATCGGTTAAAACAACGACCGGTGCATCAAGAGTTTCGGGTAGTGTGGGATTTTCTTCCCTACATCCCGCTAGTCCCAAAATTGCAAAGACTGTCAAACAGACAAGCAATAAGAGCGGTAGAATTCTCTTTTTCATATAAAACCCTCCATGAAATAGTGTTGTTTGTTTCTAATAATTAGGAACGTAGTGAATCAATGCGCGTAATAAAAGCTTTTTAATAATTTTACCACACTATGTCGGTGATGTCAATAGTTAACGTACAATGAACGCTATCGTGAACGCTATCGACAAAAATAGAAAGAGCCCATCTTTCAAAGGGCGCAAGTTCGAAGGAGATGGGCTCTTTTCGTATTAAATTTATTTGGATTCGAACTGTCGCATCTACATTAAGTATTCTCCAACAACAACATGGGGCTACGACGGATTTAATTTTTGATTTTTAGTCATACAGCGCTTCAAATCAAGCAATAGATGTAAATTCGCGCTTTGCCACTGAGCCTTTTCAAAATTCTATCAATTATTTTGTTAAAAGCACTTGACAAAGCGTGAAAAAATTGATATAATAGTCGGGCAGACTGCGGAAAGCGTCGGTTTGTTATACAATTTTATACAATTGGTTTGGAGTAGTACTCAAGTGGTGAAGAGGCGCCCCTGCTAAGGGTGTAGGTCGGCTATACCGGCGCGAGAGTTCAAATCTCTCCTGCTCCGCCAGAAAAAAGCACTGTGAAAACATTGCTTTTTTCTTATCCAAGCCGCAGTAGGGGTTCCCCGAAGCGAGTGTGCGAGCTTTTTGGGGGTTCCGTAGGCTTGGTATGGAATCAACGCGCCCGCGCGTTGTATGGAACCCCGACGCAGTCGCGCATGGAATCGCGCGAAGCGCGTATCTCATTAGCCGCAGGCTAAAGATTTCATCCAAACTTGTTTTGATTTCATCCTGCAAAGCAAGATTTCATTCTTGCTTTTATTTCAAATTTGTGCGATACTTGTTCCAATAGGTGATTAGAAAATTGTTGATTTCTTCAATCAACACAACTAAAACAAACATGTGATTTATAAAGATCCTATCTTTCTAAGGTGTTTATGCCTTCGATGGATGGGCGCTTTTTCTTTCGTTAAAGTTAAAATCGCAATCAAAAACAGAAAAGTTTATAGTTACCTTGAAAAATCATTGACAACAGTGAAGTTTATTGTTATAATTATGTGGATTTTAGCAGGGGAAGAGGTTTTGAAATGGACTTTCTTTACGAATATATTGATTATATTATTGCCATTTTTACTACGATATTTACCGTAGCAGGAATGCAATTTCGCAATATGCGCGTTATTTTGGTGAGTCAATTGATTGCAAATTCATTACTTGCTACGCAGTGCATTCTGGGTGGAACGGCATCGGCGGGCGCTATCGTATTTCTTTCAATCGCTCAGACCGTCGTAAGCTTTGTTTATAACTCGTGCGGCAAGCCGTTTCCCATACCGCTGACGGTTGCCTTTATGGCAGGATTTACCGCGATTACAATTATTTACTTCTCAACGCCTTTTGATTTATTGACGCTTGTTGCTGCGTGGTTTTTTGCGATTTGCGTAGTTCAGAAGCACTCTTACATCTGCCGATTTTGTGCATTGGCTAACACGTGTCTATGGCTCATCTACGATGCTTTTATGATGCCGTCGGGTTTGGTTAATCACACCGTTGTCGGAATCCTTATAGCCGCTACGATTATTCGCCTTGATAGAACGGAGTGGAAGAGAGTCATTGCTCGCTTTAAGATGGCTGTAAAAGCAGCAGTGAAATCTCTCAAGAGTCAGCCATAAACCATTTTCCCTCTATTTTCAAAAAAGCTATTGACAATCTGTATCTACGGTGCTATAATTCATTATCATAAACCGTTGAGGCGGAGATAAAGTAGGATAAGACTACACAGAGAGCCCGTGATGATGAGAGTCGGGTTAGACACTGTCTTGCAAATGGACCGCTGAGGGCGCAGTCAAAGGCACGCCTTTTGCCGAGTATTCTGCGACGTAAGACACGCGTTAGCTGTCGTGGATATGACAGTATCCTTTAAGCGCACGCCCTTTTGGCGTGAATCAAGGTGGCACCGCGGATAAGTTAGTTTATTCGTCCTTGGCAGAGAGTATTTTTCTGTCAAGGGCTTTTTTTATACCTTGACACTGTTAAAAGTAAAAAAAGACATTTTATCAAGGAGAATTTTATTATGAAATACGGAAACGTAGAATTTGACACCTATTTTAAGAATTACCCCGACAAAAACGGCTATTTCGATAAATATGGCGGTGCGTATATTCCTGATAATTTGAAGCAGGCAATGGCTGAGATAACCGAGGCGTACTTCACTATATGCAAATCAAGCAAGTTTATCAGTGAGCTGCGCAGAATTCGCCGCGAATTTCAAGGAAGACCTACGCCCATCTCGCACTTGGAACGCCTTTCCGCTTCTATCGGTAACGTTCAGCTATACGTTAAGCGCGAGGACTTAAACCACACGGGCGCCCATAAGCTCAATCACTGTATGGGCGAGGCTCTGCTCGCAAAATATATGGGCAAGAAAAAGGTTATCGCAGAAACGGGCGCAGGTCAGCACGGTGTTGCGCTTGCAACTGCGGCAGCATATTTCGGTCTTGAGTGCGATATTTACATGGGTACTGTGGATATCAAGAAGCAGGCGCCAAACGTCGCAAGAATGAAAATACTCGGTGCTAACGTAATCGAGGTAAAGCACGGTCTTGCTACACTTAAGGAAGCAGTAGACAGCGCATTTGATGCGTACTCTAAGGAATACAAGAACTGCATATACTGCATCGGCTCGGTGCTTGGTCCTCACCCCTTCCCTATGATGGTAAGAGATTTCCAGAGCGTTATCGGAATTGAGGCAAGAGAGCAATTTATGGGGATGACCGGTGAACTTCCCGACGCGGTAGTTGCGTGCGTTGGCGGTGGCTCGAACTCTATGGGTATGTTCGCAGGCTTCCTTAACGATCCTGTCGAGCTATACGGCGTTGAACCCTTGGGACGCGGCCCTGCGCTTGGCGATCACGCATCAAGCCTTACCTACGGAACCGAGGGAATTATGCACGGCTTCAACAGCATAATGCTTAAGGATGAGAACGGCGACCCCGCGCCCGTATATTCGGTAGCGAGCGGTCTTGACTACCCGTCATCCGGCCCCGAGCATGCATACTTGCACGACATTGGAAGAGTTAAGTACGACGTAATAAACGACGACGAGGCAATTGACGCCTTCTTCAAGCTCTCGCGCCTTGAAGGTATTATCCCCGCGATTGAGAGTGCGCACGCAGTAGCCTACGGTATGAAGCTTGCAAAGCAGATGGGCCGCGGCTCAGTCCTCATCAACCTCTCGGGAAGAGGTGACAAGGACATGGATCACATCATAGAAAAATACGGGAAGTTATTGTAATCCTATATACAAAGCAGGGCGATGTCAGACAGCTATCGCCTTGCTTTTTTCATTTGTTACCTTTAACAAAATTATGTTATAATTTTTGGCTATATTTTTTCTTCTTTTTGCTTGACTAGTTATGAATCTTTTGTTAAAATTAAACTGATATTAAAATGTACAGATTTGATTTTTCGGAGGGGTTAAAATGAATGTCGACTTTGGTTTTAAGCACCTTGTAGGACTCGCGTGGCTGCTACCACTTATTGCCGCTCTCCTTGTGGCACTTGTATTAACAAAGAAAAAGTATAAGCTCGGTGATTCCTTTGACCGTGCGGTCATACGCTACACCTGCTATTTTATGTGGGCGCTAGAGATTATCAAGACCTTTAGATTGGTGAATTACGCCGATTTTGGCCCCGTCGGACATTACCCTATATGGATGGCTCCACTGCATATCTGCAGCATGGGTCTATACGTATATCTTATTATTGGTTCGAAGCATCATGGCAAGCTAGCCGATTGGATCACCCCATTTGCCTATTCGGTGCTTTTAGTTGTAACATCGATACTTCTTGCAATACCCGCTTCATCGGGCATCCTCGGTCCTACGGATAACTGGATACCATGCTTCGACAACATTCTTCCATATCAGTCCTGGTTCTACCACGGCTCGCTCCTATTCGTCTCACTTTATATGGCTATATCCGGCTTTTACCGTCCAAAGTGGAGCGATATTTATAGGAGTATGGCAGTCTTTGCACTCCTTGCAGCATTCGCCCAAACACTTAACTATGCATTTGACGGTAGCGGAGCCGACTTTATGACTCTTCGTTACGGCAACGGTAATCCATTTGCATTCCTCTTAGCCGATACTCCAATTTTATATTATCTGGTACTTGTTGGTATATCAACAGCAGGTGTATCACTCGTAATATCCGCAACTATAGGCATCAGAGTGCTTTGCAGGAAATTAAAGAACACAAAATGAAAGACTAAAATTTCATCATTCAAGAACCAATCAAAGCAATGACATTTTGCCGCTGAGATTGGTTCTTTTTGCCTTGATTTTCAAATTATAATGTGGTATAATTGGCGTATAATTAGATTAACTAAGAGTTTTCCGCAGCCGCTAAGTAAATCAGCGATAACGGTGGCAGGTCGACATCAAATACAAAGGATTGTTTCGGGGAGAATACAGATTTGAGCAGTAAAAGCCTATCCAAAGACTTTACACAAGGTAACGTCTTTAAACAATTGATATTATTGGCGTTGCCGTTTATGGCGTCAAACGCCCTTCAGGTGCTATACAGCACGATAGATATGATAATAGTCGGACATTACGTGGGTACGGCAGGTCTTTCAGCCGTGTCACAGAGCAGTCTTGTTATAAATTTCGGCGTTATGGTGTGCTTAGGCTTTGCTAATGCCGGGCAGGTGCTTATAGCACAGGCGTTAGGTGCAAGGAAAACCAAGGAAACAAACGATATTATCGGTACGCTATTCGTCTACGTTTCCTGCGTTGCACTAATTTTCACAGCCGTATTTGTTATACTGCCAAATGCAATCTTAAAAGCTATCGATATTCCGAGCGAAAGTGCTGATATGGCAAAAAGCTACCTTATAATTTCCGGCGCAGGTATGATTTTTACGGCGGGATATAATATGGTTTCAGCCGTGCTGCGTGGAATGGGTGACGCTAAAAGACCGTTTATATTCATTCTTATTGCCTCTGTAATAAATCTCGTTTTGGATTTGTTACTTACAGGACTTCTCGGATGGGGCGTTGCGGGCGCGGCGTGGGCAACTATAATCGGTCAGGCGGTGGCATTTATAGCCTCGATAGCTTACCTTTACAGAAAAAAAGAAGAATTTGGCTTTGACTTCAAGCGCGAGAGCTTTAACCCAAAAGTAAAATACGTAAGCATGATAACCTCTCTCGGCGCACCTATGGCGATACAATCCGGCGCAATCAATCTCTCTATGATAGTGGTTAACGCGATGATAAACGGAATTGGAGTTGTCGCTTCTGCAAGCTTTGGCGTCGGATGCAGAATAGACGATATAGTAAACAAGATTTCTCAGGGAATACAATATGCAGCGATGCCTATGATTAGCCAAAACCTCGGTGCCGCGAAGAAAAAGCGCGCTAAAGACGTAGTATATAAAACGTGGTTAATCTCGGGAGCGCTGACCGTATTATTTATGACACTTTATCTTACGCTGGGAGAACAGCTCTTTATGCTATTCTCAGATGATGCCGAGGTACACAAAATGGCACCTGTCTTCGTCAGCGCTATAATATGGATGTTCCCTGCGTTTTCGATTATGCGCGGTAGCGGCGCATTCGTTCAGGGCATCGGAAATGCAAAGCTGGGTATGGTACTCGCAATGCTTGACGGTGTTGTCTTACGAATAGGTCTGTCCTGGCTGTTCGGAATTAAGCTTGGATTTGGCTTCTTCGGCTTCGTTCTCGGTTACGGACTTGCTCCGTACGGTTACGCTATACCAAGCCTTATATATTTCCTACTTGGCAAATGGGAGAAAAAGACTACTCTTGCCGAGAAAATATGATGCTCTTTGAGATACGATAAATCCAATAGAATAACAAAATCAAAATACCACTTTGCAATAAATTTATCTTATGCCTTGCCTTTGTAGCACCGTTTTGTGTTTATTGTGCCTAAAAATGCAATATTTTTTATCAAAATTGCAAAATGGCTTGAAATTAACCGCACAGTGTGCTAGAATGTCTTTATTGATAACTATAATTTATATAATTTATGGAGGAAAAGAATTATGAAAAAGTTATTAGTTATTTTGCTCGTCATATTCTCTATCCTTGCACTTTCAAGTTGCGAGATTATTGACGAAAACTTCCCTGCGATTACAAAGCCCCTGGGCTTACATAATTGCAAATTTGTGATTGATGAGGAGGCTTCTACTCCCGCTACCTGCGAAAAGGCAGGTCTTGAGGTTTTAGTCTGCGCCTGCGGTGAAACAAAGAAAAATGAACTAGAGCCTCTCGGTCATGACAAGAAGATGATCTCTCAAACTCCTCAGAAAAGCTGTGACAGTTACGGCTCGATTACCTACAAGTGCCTACGCTGCAGCAAGAGCATATTTGAGTCAATTAAGCCTATTGAACATATTTGGGCAGAGCCGGAAGAGAACTCTCGTCTTGTTCGTTGCACAAGAGAGGGCTGTAAGGGCGGTAAGCTCGTTGACCCACTCGGTACATACGCAGAGGATCTCGTATTTGACTTCTCGGAGGCTGATGAAGCCGCTCTTGAAGCTAAGCACGCAGAAGTGCTTGCCGCGCTCGAGGCTGCTGCTAAATACGATGCTACACTCCACGCTTATGCCGAGGAAGGCGATCTTGCAGATGCGTATGAGGCTATTGACGCTCTTCACACCGAGTATTATGACCTTATTATGAACGCTGCATCTCAAAGACAGCTTGCAGAGGTATTCTACTACTGCGACATGAAAGATGAAGAGCTTGAGGAGCTCTACTCCTATATGCTCGACTACTACACGAATTTGATTGCTAAGTTCTATACTCTTTCTCAGCCATTCTATGATTCCTGCTACCGTGAGTTCTACTACTACGGTATGTCGGAAGAGGAAATTAACGCATATCTTTTCGAGTCTAACGTGATTTCAAACCCAGAGTATACTGCTCTTAAAGAGAGAAACAATGCTATTGAGGTTGAGATGCTTGCGCTCTCATCTGCTCAAGCTATGGCAGGCGATACCGTTCCTAACCTTTACGCCGAGTTTGTTGAAAACAACAACAAAATGGCTGCTCTTATGGGTTATGAAAACTACCTTGAATATGCATACGAAAACGTATACGGCAGAGATTATACTTATCAGGACGTAGCAAAGGTTACTCAGTACGTAAAGAACTCCATTGCCGGACTCTTTAACAGCACCTACGGTAAATGGAATACCATCATATCTTCGTTCACTGAAAAAGACCAGGATAAGCTTTACGAACAGATTAACGATTCATTCTTCACTAATCTCGTTCCTAACACAACCTTCAACGATTACATAGACCTTCTCGTATTCAGCACTAACCCTGATAAGAATATTTCGTTCTCCGATGAGTTGAATAAGCTTATGGTTGACGGAAATCTCTTCAGAGGTGACTACGAGGGCGCTTTCGTTACATCTATCAAGGATATTCCAATCGCTTACTTCGGCAGAGGATACCAGAATGCATTTACCGTTGCACACGAGTTCGGTCACTTCATGAACGAGGTTTACAGTGCAGGTACAGATGCAAATCAGTCCTACGACCTTCTTGAGATGCACTCTCAGGGTAACGAAATGCTCTATCTCTACTTCCTTAAGAGTCAGATGGGCGACGGATATGACTACGACGTTCTTGTAACGTATCAGTTCCTCAATATGCTTAACACCATCATGTCAGGTCTTGCAGTTGACGCATTTGAGCAGGCAATTTACTTAGACAATTACGTTGGAACAAGTGCTTCAGCAACTGAAGAGGGTAAGACAAACGCTGAGGTAATTATGGCAGACGGTACAATCACCCCTGACGAGTACGACCTTCTTTACAAGAGCATTATCGCAGACTTCGGCACCAGCGCATATCAGTCAAGCAACTACTGGAGATACGGTATGACTATTACCTCTCCTTGCTACTACGTATCCTACAGTATTTCCGCAATTTCAGTGCTTCAGTTCTACGAAATGGCGGCTAATGACGGTATGGATGCCGCAATCGATTCATATCTTAAGATATTCTCCTACGTTGATGAAAATCCTGATATGACGATGGCAGAGGTATTTGAGTACGCAGGACTCTACTACTACACCGACGAGGCTCTCTACTCCACCTTCGCTCCATTCTATACTGCTAATATTTTGAATAAGTAATCGGTAGTATTATTTGGCGTCGCCGAGGTATCAATCCCTCGGCGACGTTATTATGAAAAAGGTTTTAGGATAGTTAAAAAGATGAAAGAAGTAACATACGAGGCCAAAAACGAGGAATTTATCAAACAGGTAGAGGCAGAGGCAGAAAATGCAGCCAAAGAGCTCTGCTCCCTCGCTAAGCTAAAAGAAGGGCAAATCGTTGTAGTCGGCTGTAGCAGCAGTGAGGTTGCCAACGAGAAAATAGGAACTCACTCCACTCCGGAAATCGGTCAGGCAATTTTGCGAGGACTAAAAAAGGGGCTTGGCGAGGATATATATATCGCCGCACAGTGCTGTGAGCATCTAAATCGTGCGTTGGTAATAGAAAGAGCTGCCCTGCCAAATGCAGAAGAGGTCAACGCAGTGCCTCAGCCTAAAGCGGGCGGTGCGTTTGCGACTGCGGCTTACAGAAGCTTTAAAAAACCAATAGTAGTGGAAAGCATCAGGGCAGATGCGGGAATTGATATAGGCTCAACCCTTATCGGAATGCACCTAAAATGTGTTGCCGTTCCGCTGAGGCTTACGCAAAGATACATCGGTGGTGCGCTTGTCACTGCGGCAAGAGTCAGACCGAAATTTATTGGCGGAGAGCGCGCGTTTTATAACGATGATTTAAAATAACAATTCAAAAAGCAGGCTACACTTAGCACATTTTCGTGCTGAATGCAGTCTGCTTTTACTATATTTGACAACTTTTCTTTACATATTTGATGTTTTAGTTATCATCGCTATACTTCGGCTCGATATTATAGAACTCCAGGACCGGCACTAATATAAGAGCGGTAAGTCCTGCCGAAAAGCCTCCGTTATAAAGAACAAATCCGCCGTGCATAGCCGAGGTTGACGTACAAATTACTGCGCTCAAAAATCCCGCAACAACGCCATATTTGAATCCGAATTTGCCTGCAAGCGGACACAATCCCGTTGCAAATGCCAGTCCGTTGATATAGCCCTGAGTGCCGAGCGTCCACTCAATGTCCTTTGAAAAAGCAAGCGATATGCCGCTGACTAATACAAAGAGCAGGCAGTAACCCAAAATCACGGGGAATACAGTGCGTGGTTGCTGACCGTCCGCCGAAAAGGTGAGTGCCGCAAAAACAACACCTATAGTTGCTCCGGTAAAGCCTGCCGCCTGAGGAAGTGCAGGAATGAGCGTGGGAAGAAGTGTAGCAATGTTAATAAAGCCCAAGAAAACTGTGCCGTAAACGGCAAAATTCACAAGACAAAGGGGCATACCGAATTTATCTACGAAATCAACACCGTAGCCTGTGCTGCGAAGCAGGTCAGTGTAGCCGTCAAAGCTGCGTCTATTAAGAATGTATCCCAGTATCAGTGTGAGTGCAAAAAGAATCAGAAGATATGCGTTTACAAATACGATGTGCTTATAAGGCATGGAAAAATATTCCGAGTTATCAGGAACGATAGGAGTCGGCGCTTCAACTCCGAGAGTCTGATACATAAATGCAAAGGCGAATATGCCGAACAGGCCTATAGCCAGTCCTGCCTTGTACATATTATATCCTCTATGCATTTTGGCAGTACCCGGAATAAGCGCAGGCACAAGAAATCCCGATGCTATACCAAAAATCAGCGACACAACTACGCCAGATATGCTAAAACCGGAAGAATGCGTATGCGTTAGCGGATATCTGAACACCAACTCGCTTATAAATGGGCCAAGTGCAGTTGAGAAGAGTGCTAAATGTACATTTTGTGAAAAAGGGATACGCCGAACTAACGAATATACTAAAACGCCTATAATGGGCGGAATCATATTTAAAATATTAAGACCATAGAAGCAGTGCGCAACTACGAGTAAATAAGCCGCAAAGACAGTTGCGTTAGATTTTACACGGCTCAAATATATTACCAGATTGGTAAAGAAGCCACAAATCGAAGCATTGAAAAAGGTGCTGCCTAAACCCGCTAGTGCAAAATAATCAGTGACAAGCGGTGATGGGGACGTATAAATTGCGGTAAGGTTCTGCCAAAAATCCTTCTCGTTCGTAATATACGCGCCAACAACAGACGCAACCAAAAACGAGAGCGACAGAAAGAGTGTGTAGAAAAATATTACATTGCTTGCCCCCTCTGTGTGATGAAGCCGTGCGCGAAATGCGGAGATTCTCTTCCCTACCCGTTTGTTAAAATCCATAATATAACCTCAAAATGTTTTTCATAGTGATTATATCATTTTGATAAATAAAAATCAAGTCTACTTTACAGATTATTCTTTACAAAAGCAAAAACTTGTGGTATAATCATACCATCTTAAAAGTTTTTATTGAGGAGGATTGTTATGCCTGTTTCAAGAGGTGGCGGATATTCCGGCGGTGGCTCAAGCGGTAGCTTTTCAAGCAGTGGCAGCTCACAGTCAACGCATTTTTCTAAGAAAGAATTCCCCGGCGCTACAAGATACGTTTTTATAAATAGATATGGTCACAGCAGTTATTTTTACTCCAATACCGAACCTAAGCCTAAGAAAATTGGCGAAATCTTCGCTATGATGGCAATATGGATAGTGGCTGCATGCGTTATTTGCGCAATGCTTATAGCTTCATCATTCCCACAGAAGATGAGCGCGGATTATTGCGATGCTAAGGGTGTATATTATCACGACGATGCAGGTATTGTGCTAAGCGAAACAACATTCAATCAATATATGCAAGGATTCTATGAGAAAACAGGCGTTGAGCCATATCTTTATGCAATAACGGAAGCAAGCTTCCCGAGTAAAGTATACGGAGCACTTGACAAGAATTCACTTGAGGAATTTGCATACGATACATATCTCGACTTGTATGAAGACGAGGGGCACTATATGATATTCTACGTTCGTGCAAGCGATGGCACGGAACTATGGCTCGAAATGGCGGGTACTGACACAACATCCTTACTCGACGATACCGTTTACGAGTCATTCCAAAACAATATGCAAAGAAAACTTTACAATAGTGAGGATAAGAGCCTTGCAATTGCAGAATGCCTGCTCATTATGGCTGACGAAGCTTTTATAAGAACAAGCGGCGATATATTTACTTTTGTTCTCGGTATTATAATTGCCGTCGCCGCCGCAGTGGCTATCACATTTATCACTATTGCTCAAATTAAGCAAGCGAAGGAGATTAACGACTACTGTAATTTTGTAGCAAACGGTAATGGAGAGCTTAACTCCGACGCTCCATCAAGTGAAGCCACGGATGAAAAAATCAATTTTAAAGACTACATCTAAATTAACAAAGCTCTTACATAAAAGTCCGCATAAGACACTCGGTAATTTTGCTGAGTGTCTTTTTTTAGTGGGTACTCCAAAAATATCTGTTAAATCGTCGTATATATTGCCGCCATTTATGCATATTTTAGGCTTGGGAAATATTTTTCACAAATTCTGCAAGATTTTTTAAAAAAGGTATTGACAAACAAAAAAAGTTTTGCTATAATATACAAGCAATGCACAAGGCTCGTTGGTCAAGCGGCTAAGACACGGCCCTCTCAAGGCTGAAACGGGAGTTCGATTCTCCCACGAGTCACCACAAAAAGCTAAATCGAACACTTCGGTGTTCGATTTTTGTTTTTTTGAATGAAGCACACCTTTGGTGTATTAAGGCGCTTCGCTAATGAAGACGGCTTCGCCTAATGAAGTCGCTTCGCTAATTGTTTTCGTGTGCTTCGCTTCATGCGAGCGTAGCGAGTGCTTCATTGTTGCGTAGCAACTGCTTCATAATCACGAAGTGATTATTTCATTTAAAGGTGTAAATTA
>JAZQRW010000168.1:0-1992 GCA_045629765.1 Eubacteriales bacterium | reverse complement strand
AAAGCTCGGCAACCTGTGACTGTATGAAGATGGTGCTCTTTGCAGGGTCTATACCCACAGAGAGGTAGTCGAGGGCCACCTCAATGATATTCTGACGCACCTTTTCGGGATTATCGGCATTGTCGGTAAGTGCCTGTGCATCGGCAATCATTATAAATATTTTATCGTAAACGCCGGAATTTTGCAGTTCCACGCGACGGCGCAGAGAACCCACATAGTGTCCCAAGTGCAAACGACCGGTGGGACGGTCACCTGTCAATATTATTTTGCTCATTTTTTCAGTTTTTAATTTAATTGCGCGAAGATAGTAAAAAATTCCATTTAAAATGGTACATCGCCGGGATTTCCTCCGCCAATAAAATCCACGGGTGTGCCGCGCGACTGCTGCAAATAGTCGGGCATCTCGCCGGGAACAGGTTCGGGACCAATGTTCGCATTCATCTTTGAAGCACGAACTACCGGTATATCCGAAGGGAGTATGTTTCCCAACGATTCGTCGTTCATATTCATAAAACGGGCATACTCCTTGCGGAAAGTAAGACGCACATCACCAGTAGCACCGTTACGATGCTTTGCAATGATAATCTCCGCCTTGTCGCGCCAGTCGAAATCACCATCTTTATAAATGTGGAAATATTCGGGACGGTTTACGAACAATACGATATCGGCATCCTGCTCAATGGCTCCCGACTCACGAAGGTCACTCAACTGCGGACGCTTACCCTCCACACCCTCACGGCCTTCAAGGTTACGGTTAAGCTGACTGAGTGCCATCACAGGAATATTCAACTCCTTGGCAAGACCTTTAAGAGAACGCGAGATTGTACTGATTTCCTCTTGACGGCTACCCTTGCCCACATTTGCGGTCATTAGCTGTAGGTAGTCAATGAAAATCATCTTCACTCCGTGCTCGCGCACCATACGGCGCGCCTTTGTACGCAGCTCGAATACCGACAGCTGAGGAGTATCATCGACATAAATGGGGGCATTCTCCAAAGCGACAATCTTGCGGTCGAGCTGGCCCCACTCATACTTCTCGAGGCGACCGCTCTTTATTTTATCACCCGTAATCTGGCACACGTTACAGATAAGACGGTTCACAAGCTGCACGTTACCCATCTCAAGCGAGAACATACCAACAGGAATACCCTGGTCTACCGCAATATTACGCACGAGAGAGAGAGCAAATGCCGTTTTTCCCATCGCAGGACGGGCTGCAAGGATTATAAGGTCGGTATTCTGCCAGCCCGAAGTCATTTTATCAAGGTCGGTAAAACCGGTACTCAAACCACTCAAACCGCTGGTGTTGCGCGAAGCCTTCTGTATGGCAGCATAAGCATCCTTCAACACCCCACTCACGGGAGTGAAGTCGTTCTTCATATTATGACGAGAAATCTCAAACAGCTCGCTCTCGGCCTGTTGCATAAGTTCCTCAATATCCTGTGTCTCGTCGAAAGCCTGTACCTGTGTCTTACTGGTAAACTTTATAAGATCACGCGCAAGTTTCTTTTGTGCAATGATATTGGCGTGATACTCAATATTCACCGACGAAACAATGCGGCTGGTAAGCTGTGCTATATATACAGGGCCACCCACATCCTCAAGAATACCACGGCTACGCAAATATTCGGTAACAGTAAGAATATCTATAGGACGGTCGTTTAGGTCCATTTCCTGTATCGACCTAAAAAGCAGCTGATTACGCTTGTCATAGAACGATTCCGGTTTGAGAACATCTCCCAAACGGCCAATCGCGTCGCTGTCTATCATCAACGCGCCGAGCACCGCCTCTTCAAGCTCCAAGGCTTGCGGCTGCACGTGACCGTACTCACTCAATACGGGTGCTGCATCCTTGCGGGTGCGCGTGTTTCTCTTCGGTGTATTTGTATTTTCCATTATTGTTCTTGAAATTCCGACCGCGAAGATACTCTCTTTAATCGTGCCGTGCAAAAAATCCTTTTCCCTATTTTCAACAAATTATGCCTACTTATT
>JAZQRW010000167.1:0-2463 GCA_045629765.1 Eubacteriales bacterium | reverse complement strand
CCGTCAACAGTGCAGGTTGCGGGGATCACGTTTGTATAATAGCTGTGCCCCTTTGCCTCAATGGCAATAGAATAGGAATCTCCGCAAGCACAGATATATTCTGTATATCCGTCGATAGTGCAGGTTGCGGGGATCACGTTTGTATAATAGCTGTGCCCATTGGCCTCAATGGCAATAGAATAGGAATCTCCGCAAGCACAGATATATTCTGTATATCCTTCAACAGTGCAGGTTGCGGGGGTGATGAATTCGGAATATTGGTGGCTGAGTTTTGAGAAATATTCCGTATAATTGTCGCCGCATTGGCAAGAGTATTTGTTATATCCTTCGCTTGTGCAAGTAGCGGGAGCATTTGAGAGGATGACGTAAGAGTGAGCAAGTTTATCAGCATAAGGCTCACTATAGCTGTAACCGCATTTGCAGGTATAGTATTTGTAACCGGTTGAGGTGCAGGTTGGTTCTACGGTGGAAACGTCGAAAAGACACTCGTGAATTGTTTCCGAGCTTTCGCGTTCGTAGATGGTTATTTCATTTGTTGTGCTTGTCTTGGTTGCTGCGTCATTCGAAAGGTCACATTGTGAGGATGTCTCATCATTGTGTGGTTGATTGCGTGCAAGCAAGATGGAGATGATCAATGCGATACTTATGAATACCGCGCTGATTATCATCAGCTGCAAGGTGGGATGGTTACGCCGTGTCATGGAAAAGACTCCAATCGGGTGTGATATAATGGATCAAATACCAAATATATTTAATTGCCTGATGGCTATCAAATCTTGTTCATAATACATTATATACTAATATTTTCAACTATGCTTCACGTGAATTTCAATTTTTGTTGAGATGTCGAAAATTAGTAATAAAAAACGATCCGTACAAAAACGGATCGAAAAATCACAAATAATTAACACAAATAAAATTGGAAATAAAAGTAAAACAAGAGCCGCAAGACGGCGATGGTTCAAAGAAATAAGAACAACTGCCAATGTCAAATGAGATTGGCTGTGTATATAACTTCTTTAAAACCTTGCTACTCATGTCCTGGGGCTCCTTAGAATATATCATTGACAGTATTGTAGCACAATTTCTCGGCAATGTCAATACAGTAATGAAAAAAACTTTGAAAATAACGAAAAAAAGCGGACGGCTATAAACCGTCCGCAAAATATTAAGTATCAGTCGATAGAAATAAGCTTCTTGGGCTTTCTCTGTCCGCGTGCAGCGTAGATGTTGTCCTCATCAATGATGTAGACGTATCCGCCAATATCACCGCAGAATGCTTCGTCAATGACCTTCTTTTCCTTCTTGCCCTTAACAGCATAGACGCTTTCATCGGCGTTGTAGTAAACTACGTCATTTCTGTCGATCACAGGAGGAGCGAGAAGTTCATCGCTCGATACCTTCTTGGACTTGCCGCCCTTCTTACCGTTTACGGCGTAGAGCTCGCGATCCTCGTCAGCGTAGTAAACAAGCTTGCGATCGGAGGTTACGATATAGAAATATGCCTCTTCTGCGATAAGCTTTGCCTTGTCCTCAGCCTTTTCGCCCTTGGAGATCTGAAGTACCATCAGGTCTTCTTTATCCATATAGTAGAGATACTGCGCGCTGCTGTCGAGAGTGAAATCCGAACCCTTAACGAGCTTGATGTTCTTGCTCTCCTTCTTGCTTACAAAGTAAGCAGCGTTACCGGAGACGTAAACGTGATTGAAGAGAGTTTCAACGGGATAGAAATAGCTGTTTTCTGTGATTTCGTGAGAATCAAAGACTCCTGCGGGAGTGAGGAGCTCGAGATCCGAGCTTGCAACCTTGATGGGCTCCTTACCCTTAACCGAAACGTAGGTCTTGCCGTTGCTCATAAACATGATCTCGGTAGCATCGAGGTTGAAGCAGAAATCGTCGTTGTAATCGCAGGAGTCTATCTTTGTTTCCTTGCCCTTCTTATTGTAAGAAATAAGCGAGGTTTTGCCCGATTTGCTTTCCTCTACGCAGTAGATGTATTTGCCGCCATCACTCAGACCGACAACTGCAGCGTTGCGCTTTGTGATCTTGGTAGACTTTTTGCCGTTGAAGTAATAGAGAGTACCTTCGTATTCTTCATCAACTGTGACGTAAGCTACGTTCTTGCCGTTAGGAGAGATTGCATAGCAAACGAGGAACTCATCATCGCTGCATTCGAACATTTCTGTTGCTTTGCCGTTTGAAACCTTGCAGTGGTAGAGGGTAGCGGACATATCTTCCATAACGGTGTAAAGAACGTAATCTCCGTAGAGCGAGAGGGTGTAGCTTGCAACGTCCTCTGCGAGCTCAACGGTCTTCTTGCCCTTTACGGCGTAGAGAACGCCCTCACTTGTGAACACGGTAACCTTACCGTCAATGGAGGAGGTGTAATTGCTAACACTTTCTGCATCTGTGCTGAGGGCGATAGCTTTGCAAGTCGGAGGCCAAGCGGTCTTAGGAAGACAA
>JAZQRW010000166.1:0-4093 GCA_045629765.1 Eubacteriales bacterium | reverse complement strand
AACTGTATTTTAGCAGCTATAAAACTGATAGCCGGTCTCTTGTCCGGATCTATATCAATAGTTGCAGATGCTCTTAACAATCTCACAGATTCAGGCACTGCTGTTATGACATTTATCAGCTTCAAGATTGCCGCAAAGCCTGCAGACAAGGATCACCCATTTGGACACGCAAGAATTGAGTACGTATGCTCTATGGTAGTCTCATTTTTGATACTCATTGTCGGATTTGAGCTTTTATCAGAATCAATCGGTGCTTTATTCAGCGGTGAAAGTACGGATAGGAGTTACACAACCATTACATTCGTCATTCTCGGTGTTTCAGTTACTTTAAAGCTCTTGCTTTCACTATTTTATTCAACAATTGCCAAAATTATAGACTCCTCAGTGCTTCGCGCTTCGCGCTCAGATTCACTTTGGGACTCGATTTCCACACTTGCTATTCTTATTTCATCAATTATAATCAAGTACACAGACGCTTGGTACATAGACTCTATAGTCGGCGCTATTGTCTCGGTAATGATAATTATTGCGGGCATTAAGATACTTAATGAAACTAAAAACTCCATTCTCGGTGAAGCACCCGTTGACGACGTACTAAACGCAATGAAGGAAATAATCGGCAAGTACGAGCAGGTAATCGGCGTACACGATATGATGGTGCACAATTACGGTCCTAACCGTTATATAGCTTCATTCCACGCAGAGGTTGACGGCAGTGCGGATATTTACGCTATTCACGACGATATCGACAATCTTGAAAAAGAGATAAATACCCAGCTCGGTATTTTATGCACCGTGCATATGGACCCAATCGTAACGAATGACGAGAAGGTTAACGAGCTGCGCGAGTTCGTAAATGCGACCATTAACGAAAAGTACCCCGAAATATCGACGCACGATTTTCGTGTAGTTAGTGGTAACACGCATACCAATTTGATTTTTGACATCGTAATTCCTTTTGAGGTAACGTATGATATTGAAGAAGTGTGCAATGAGATTAAAGATTTAATCGGTACCGCACGACCACATCACTATTGTGTAATCACAGTAGATAGAGGTTAATCTTATATTAAAATGACGCACTTTGCATAAGTGCGTCATTTCTGCCTTTATTTATCTACGCGATTCAGCATTTCGCCTTTCAAGAATGCGTCAATGTTGTTACATACGATATTTAAGCAACGGCAGCGTGCCTCGTATGCTCCCCACGCTGCGTGCGGTGTGAGAATAACATTTTCCATAGTCTTGATTGTGTAAAACGGATGATCAGTGCCGAATGGCTCTTCGGAGTAAACGTCAGTACCGAAGCCACCGATTCTTCCCGCCTTGATAGCATTTGCGATATCCGCTTCATTTACGACAGCGCCTCTTGCCTCGTTAACGATTATCACGTCAGACTTCATCAACTTTATTTTCTCTGCATCAATAATGCCGCGGCTCTCTTCGTTTAACGGGCAATGGATAGTTATTATATCAGATTCTCGACACAACTCATCGAGGCTAACCAGCTCATACCCATCGCGCTTGCGTCTTTGATATGTGATAATTCGCGCGCCCAGTGCCTCAGCGACTCTCGCCACGCCACAGCCAATATTGCCGCAGCCAATTATTCCCCACGTCTTACCTCTTAACTCGTGATATACAGGCGTAAGCTTATTAGCTGCCATAGAAGCACTGTACTCACCACTCATAACAAAGCCATTATATTCCTTTAGTTTGGTATAAAGTGCCAGGGCGTTTGCAATAGTGAATAGCACGACACTGTCAGTGGAATATCCCGGCACGTTACAAACGGCTATTCCACGCTCCCTAGCGTATTCAACATCGATATTGTCAAATCCTGTTGCAAATACGCAAATCAGCTTTAAACTCTTAGCATTATCCATTACCGCCTTAGTGATTTTTAGTTTGTTTATAACTATAACATCCGCGTTTATTACACGCTCTAATAATTCGGAATTAGTTGAAGAGTCATATATCTCGACCTCGCCAAATCCAAAAAGGCTGTCAAGAGGTGTATCCATACCAAGTGAATTTCTATCAAGAACCTTAATTAACATATTACCTCGCATAGCGTTTTTTGGTTATTATAACATATATTAAAATAAAATACAATATTTTACTATATTTTTTTGAAAATACTATTGACAAATTTCAACTTTTATGATACAATTACCTTACCTCTTTCGGAGGGCTTTTTTTGTGTGCCGATTTTCTGGGACCGGCTCACAACCTTCGAGATTGAGGGAGGTATTCACGGGGTATACCCGAATTTCATTAGGAGGTGCCGATAAATGAGAGTCAAAATTACATTGGTTTGCTCTGAATGCAAACAGAGAAATTATGACACAGAGAAAAACAAGAAGAATAATCCTGACAGACTTGAGATGAACAAGTACTGCCGTTTCTGTCGCAAACACACTTTGCACAAGGAAAGCAAATAATTCGAGAGGATAACGATTATGAAAGAGAATGTGTTTGTTCGTATCTGGAAGAAAATATGTAAGTTCTTCTCCGATACAAAAGGCGAGCTCAAGAAGGTGTCGTGGACACCTAAGACAGAGCTTTCTAAGAGCTCAAAGCTCGTAATTGTTAGCGTTATCGCTGTGTGTCTCAGTATTGCTGTTATCGATTTGTGTTCTTCTTGGTTAATTAACGCAATCGCAGGTCTCATAGGTTAAGAGGCTGTACAATGAGTAATATTGATGAGAAAAACCTAGGTCCCAGATGGTACGTTGCTCATACTTACACAGGTTACGAAAACAAGGTTAAGGCTAGCATCGAGAAGATTGTTGAAAACAGAGGTCTCGGACATCTTATTTACGACGTTCAAGTTCCTGTAATCACAGAGGTGGTTACAAACGACAAGGGCGAGGAAAAGATTGTAGAGACTAAGGTCTTCCCCAGCTACGTTCTTATTAAGATGACAATGACCGACGAGAGTTGGCACGTTGTCAGAAACATCACAGGTGTTACCGGCTTTGTAGGTCCCGGATCAGAACCTACTCCCCTCACCGATGAAGAGGTTGAATTTGCTAATGTCGAGAAGAGAACGGCTGAATTCAAATTCAAGCTTGGAGATAAGGTTGAGGTTATCACTGGCTTGTTCGAGGGTTACTCGGGCACGTTGCAGGAGATTAGTGAGGACAAGAAGTCACTCGTCATTCTTGCAAATACCGGTAAACGTGACATTCCTATCATGGTTGAGACCAAGGATGTCAAGCTCGTAGATTAAGTTTGCCCCTTAATCTATTCGTCGCTTCTTTATGAAGCATCAAGTGGGAGGGAGAAAAATACTTTTGAATTCTCCCGTTTAAATTACCACATTTGGAGGTGTAAATATCATGGCAAAGAAAATTTCCGGTTACATTAAATTACAGCTTCCTGCAGGTAAGGCTACTCCACAGCCTCCCGTAGGTCCCGCACTCGGTCAGTACGGCGTATCTATTCCTAACTTCACTAAGGAATTCAACGAAAGAACTAAGAACGACATTGGTCTTATCATTCCTGTTGTTATTACAGTTTACGCTGACCGTTCATTCACATTCATCACTAAGACTCCCCCAGCAGCAGTTCTTATTAAGAAGGCTGCAGGTATTGAGACTGCATCTGCTACTCCTAACAAGACTAAGGTTGCTAACCTTACCAAAGAGCAGGTTCGTAAAATCGCAGAGACAAAGATGCCCGACCTCAACGCTGCTTCTATCGAGGCTGCAATGAGCATGGTTGCTGGTACAGCACGTAGCATGGGTATCACTGTTGAAGAGTAATTAAGGAGGAGTATTAGAAATGGCTAAATTAGGTAAAAAGTACAAGGCTAGTGCAGAGCTCGTAGATAAGAGCAAGCTTTATGATGTTGATGAAGCTCTCGGACTTATCTGCCAGACTGCAAAGGCAAAGTTTGATGAAACTGTAGAGATTCATATTCGTTTGGGCGTTGACTCCCGTCACGCTGATCAGCAGGTTAGAGGCGCTATCGTCCTCCCCAACGGAACCGGTAAGACCGTTAGAACTCTTGTTTTCGCTCGTGGAGACAAGGCTGAGGCTGCTAAGGCTGCAGGTGCAGACTTCGTAGGTGCTGAGGATATGGTTC
>JAZQRW010000165.1:0-4881 GCA_045629765.1 Eubacteriales bacterium | reverse complement strand
GAAGCCGGAATTATGAAACTTTCTTTCATTTCTGCATTTTCTGCACTTGCAATTTATTGGATGTTGACATTATTATGCCGATAATGTATAATAAAACCGTCAATCCGAAAGGAGAAAATATGAAGAAAATATTTTACTATTGCGCGCTTGCCGCAGTCTTAATTATATTCTCACTATCGTTATGCTCTTGTGATAGGGCGCACCGCCATAGCTTTGGCGAGTGGGTTTACACAAAGACGCCAACCTGCGTTCTGACCGGTGAGAAGTACAGGGAGTGTGATTGCGGTGAGCGTGAAACAGTCGCCGTCGCTCCACTTGGAGTTCACACGCTTGAGAATAATATCTGTACTATGTGCCAAAAAAATCTCAATCCATATTTCTTTAATCTTTTTAAAAGCCTTATGAGCGAGGATTACTCTCTGATTATAAAAGAGCTCTCATTCTACACCGAGAATAAGAGCAAATACTATTCATTTAAAAACGTCGAGCTCATCGTAAATACAGCAAGCGAGGATTTCACCGCTCAGCTCACAGGAATATGCGAGATTTTTGATACAACTTCCTCTACCGTTACCTACGACCTTACTGCTACGCTGGATAGTGATTTCTTGTACGCGAAGCTTACCCAATCTCATAGCGATGGCGCAACACCGCATTACCTTTGCATGCCACTGAGTGCCGTGGAAATCAATTCCGACACTGCACTGCTTGATAAGAATCTAACAGAATATGCTCTGCTAAACCATTCCGGCACACTCTCGCTTCTTGTGAGCACCGTAAAAGAACTGCGCGCAAATACCATTCCACAAATCATAGAATTTTGCGAGAGTCACTTTGACACAATCGCACCGTTTTTGAACGACTATTTTACTTCACTTTTCACCGTATCACTTGTTGATAACAGGGTGGGACTTGAATTAAACTTTACAAAAATTAAAGAATTCAACAACGCGTTATACAACAAAAAAGTCTGCGAGCTGTATGAAGAACTCACACACGACCCATACAATAACATATACGGTAAGATTTCCGACACGCTAAGCATCACTATCGGAAAGATGCTGGCGTCAGCTAAGGAAGAGAATTTTGATGCGCACAAAACTGTGCAATACTGTTTCACCACTCTCTACAATCTGCGCATTATCAACTCGCCAAAGATACCTGAGAGTATAAGCAATCATTTAACCGACGAGGAATGTGTCGAAAGAACTCTCATCTCACTCATCTCTGAGTACCTGCAGATAAGTGAGGAAGATATTTTAGCAAGCATAAAGTCAACAATCTCACAAATTGGTAATCTCAGTGGCTATCAATACATTTATAAGCTTGTTGAGAGCAACAACTACGACACACCAACACCGGAAGAAAACGCGATAATCCGCAACAGATGGAACTCTATAAACGCGCGCCTTGTAAGCTTTGCATCTTTTGCAAAGACCACGTTTGTCACCGATGGCTTAGGAAACCTCTTTAGCTTTAAAATGACGTTCTACGCAAGCGGAAGCACCGTGAACGTTAGTCTTGACAAGGAGCATAAGGCAGATGCATTCCACGATGAAACGATAAATGAAATTGTATCAAATGCAAGCATTCTTACACGCGAGGAATTAAAATCGGCTTTAGTTCTTCTCGGAGCAACTGAAAACAATGGCATTTTATCTTTTGTACAAGAAAATGTAAATGATGATTTACATAAAGAGTATTTTATAGAGGAATTTTGTCTTGAAGAGTGTCTGATTCTATTCTCCCCGCTAGAAAGCGGAGCAGTCAAGATTACACTTTTGGGCAGAAGGTCACCGCTAAGCGAAAACGGTGAAATACTTGACACGGGTGCTATCTATACCACATATACCCTCACGTATGACACAACGGCTAATACCGTGGTACAATAACAAAAAATCTCGCAAACGGACACACGCCGAATGCGAGATTTTATTTTTTAATTAAGTGTTTTTTGCATCAAAACCCTCACCACCGTGGCAAATATATAACTCATCTCCGCGGGCAGCAAACGGATTTTGAGCAGAAATCGTCGGCTGACGAATGAAGGCGTAGATACCTACGTCGAATGAGGAAACGACGATTTATTCCTAAATCAGAAGGCCATCACAACACTAAAGACGGTGCACTGTACACCCTCGCGCCTAACTCACTGTTAAGCATATACAACCCCTTGGCGTCAGAGCCGAAGAGTTCCATTTTGGAGATAAGATTTTGTGCATTTGTTTCTTCCTCGCCCTGCTCCTTTACGAACCAATCAAGGAACTGCATAGTACGAAAATCCTTTATTGCGTACGCCTCAGCGTAGATGTTGTTTATAAGATCGGTAACGTATCTTTCGTGCGTCAGTCCCGCCTTGAGTATAGTCATAGTATCAACGAGTTCCACCGACGGCTGATCAATTGCGAGCAGCTCAACACGCTCATCATTGTTCTGCAAATACTGATAGAAGAGCATTGCGTGGTCACGCTCCTCCTGCGCCTGAATCTTGTACCAATTTGCAAAGCCGTCAAGACCTATACGTTCGAAATAGTTTGCAAAATCAAGATACAAATACGCTGAATAAAATTCCTTATTAACCTGTAAATTTAAAAGCTCTCTAACCTTGTTGTTAATCATAATATCACCTCATAAAAATTAATTTATCAAATTTCCACTTTCCATAGACCGTGTAAATTGCAGTACGCATATACCGCAACAGGTCTGTCATTTGCCAACACGAACTCAGCCTTTGGCTCTTCACCGGGTTTAAGATACTTTCTCTGTACACCTTTTTCCGTCTCGAGTGCTATCCAAAGGATGCTGTGCTCCTCGCTCATCGGGTGAATTACCGAGCCTACGTCTACGAGTACTCTCTCGCCCTCAATCTTCACTACTGGAATGTGCTTTTCGTGACTTGCTTCAACCACACCGGGGAGAATCTCCTCCATATTCTTGCCGCAGCACTTAACGTTTACGCCGCTGGCGCTTACAACCTCAACGATGTTTCCACATACGGGACAAATATAATATCTTTTCTCTTTCATTATTTCCTACCTCTTTTTCATAAAATTCATTTTTTATTAGGCATTATCTTGCCTTGTTACGTTCTTATTATACTACACTTTTCATTCAAGTTCTGTGACTTAATCACATAAAGCTCTTGAATTTTCATAAAATAAATGTTATACTTTAATCAAACGGAAAAACTTAGGAGCAGCCCATGCTAAGAGAAAAAATTGCGGATATTTTTGCAAATTTATTCCCCTTTTGGCAAGATTTATCAGGGGAAGACAAGGAATACCTCATTGATAACAGTGCACAAATAACCTATCCACGCGGAACTACCATTCACGACGGATCAGAATGCACCGGCGTAATTCTTATAAACACCGGCTCGCTAAGAGTTTATATGCTATCTGATGACGGCAAGGAGTTGACGCTCTATCGACTGTTTTCGGGCGATTTATGTATGATGTCTGCGTCGTGCGTTCTGGAAAGCATCACACACGATGTATTTGTTGACGCGGAGGAGGATAGCGAATGCCTTCAAATCTCCGGCCCTACATTCTCATACCTTGCGCGCAAATACCCGTATATGAAAATCTTTGCTCTTGAAGCAACCGCTGCAAGTTTTTCTGAGGTTATGTACGCGATTGAACAGATGTTCTTTATGAGCGTAGAAAAGCGTCTTGCGGTATTCCTGCTCGATGAATTCAGCAAAACCGGTTCTAACGTAATCAAGCTTACGCAAGAGCAGATTGCGAAATATATGGGCAGCGCAAGAGAGGTCGTTTCACGTACCTTAAAGAGCTTTTCAACAGATGGCATCGTTTCTATAAATCGCGGTGGAATTACTATTCTTGATAAAAAACAGCTCCGTAATCTAACTATATAATTTGTTTATAAATCCCGAATTTGACAATATTTGTTTGCATTAAAGCGCATTTAAAGTCAAATTCGGGATTTTTGTACTAAATTATGTTTTTTAAGATATCACTTAAGAAGCTCGAGTATGGTTTCCTTTGGTCTATAACCAACCACACTATCCACAATCTCGCCGTCCTTTAAAACGAAGAGGGCGGGAATGCTCATAATGCCGAACTGCTTCGCAAGCTCCGCCTGCTCGTCGACATTAACCTTGCATACAAGATATTCAGGATGCTCAGAGGCAATCTCGTCAACTATAGGTGACACCATACGGCATGGACCGCACCACGTTGCGTAAAAATCGATAAGAACAGTTTTTTCGCTCTTTAGCACTTCGTTTTCATAAATTTCTTTTGTTAGGTTTAAAACTGACATAATATATCTCCTTTTATTTTTTAATCAATTCTTTATAGTACAGATAACAGTGACAAAATCCCTCATAATTCTCATCGGCAAGCTGGTCACGGAATTCCTTGCACATGCATTTATTCTCTTCGGTCTTTTCAAATCGGCAAGGGCAGTAACCATCCTTTGCCTTAAGACCCTCGCGCACTGCATCTGCGATCTCCTTATCGGGATTAACCTTTATGCGATAATTTTTCATTTTTTGTGATCCTTTCATGTCTGTGAATATATTATATACTAAATTTCAGCGCAACTCCGTGATTTTGTCACACTCATATTAGATATTTATTTTCCTCAAAAAACACATTGCAAAAATTGCCATTTTTTAAAAAACGTATTGCAAAATGCGATACTTTATGCTATAATTACAAACGCTTAAAAAAGAATACGCACCTCTAGCTCAGTTGGTAGAGCAACTGACTCTTAATCAGTGGGTCCAGGGTTCGAGTCCCTGGAGGTGCACCAAGAAAAAAAGACCGTTTTTTAACGGCCTTTTTTTCTATCCAATCCGAAGGGTTGGTATGGAATCGCGCCGCAGGCGTGTATGTAATCACTGCAAGCGTATGG
>JAZQRW010000164.1:0-13568 GCA_045629765.1 Eubacteriales bacterium | reverse complement strand
TTTACGCAAATTCATTCATTTTCACCCTTGAATATGTAAATATTATATATTTTTATAATTATTTTGTCAATAGTTTTTTAAAAAAATAATAACAAATTTTAAATTTTTGGAACTTCACCAAAGATACGAGTAATGCAGAGCATCAAAAATCGTTAGCTATATACTGAAGCCTACCCGTGACCGAAAACAATACACCTCTGTATACGCCATCAGGCTTGGTTTCAAAATTATTCTTTATAGTCTCAGCCTCCGAACGTGAATTAACGGTAACAGAGGTACTCATAATCTCACCATATTTATCAAAGGCCTCCATGGTGACTCTGTATCTTTTGCTCTCTGTTTCGGTAATGTACGCATTTATACGAGCGCCGCTGTCAACTAACGAAATATGCCTGATTGCAGCTCTTAAGCTACGCTCCCTGAAGCTCTTGTCAAGTGTGTCGTAAAGCTCATGCGCAACCATTCTGCCCTTATCGGAAATCATATAATATCTGTCTTCCAAAACCTTATCGTAGAGCAAATGCCCACTCTCTACGAGCATATACAAGCATTCCTCGTAATCAAGCGAAATTTCGCCCGTGTTCTCCTGCACAATATTCATAATCGTCTTGTGCTCAAGCGGTCGACCGATATTATCCATCAAAAACAACAAAAAGACCTTAATATCAGTCATTGTCGTTAGTATGCGATATCTGTTTGATTTCATCCTTAACTCC
This sequence comes from Eubacteriales bacterium, assembly GCA_045629765.1. Classification (GTDB taxonomy): domain Bacteria; phylum Bacillota; class Clostridia; order Oscillospirales; family CAG-272; genus UBA1740. Next base: position 12,852 of record JAZQRW010000164.1, on the reverse strand, counting down.
CATAATTTAGGAAATAATAACCGCAGTCGTAAGCAAAAGCCCTTCTGCGGTTACTAAATCCATAGAATACTAGTCCTCTTCTTTAGGAAGATAATTCTCGTAATTTTTCAACTTTGCCTCGGTAAAAATGAGATTTCCTATAGGTGAAAAATCAACATTCTTAAGCTCGGATGAGGTAAAACCGATAGTCTGGTTAAATACAAGAGGAATGATAGGCATAGCATCAATAAGATACTTCTCAGCATTGCTAAGCGCACGTGCTCTCTCCGTATTAGTATCGGCGCTATACGCTGCATTTATGTAACCGTTATAATCAATTTCATACCATCCGCTGATATTCAATCTATCGTTACCGGTCTTATAATCAATACCATATCCGCCAAAGGATGTGGAAAGTGAAGCAAGTCCGTTAAACGCTGCATCATCCGAATAGAACTGCCAATCAATGCCTATACAATCAAAGTTACGAATGCCGTGAACTGCATCCTTTGCGATAATCTGCATCTCAGAATCGTATACGGTAGTACCGCTTGCACCTTCCGACTCGCCATCACTATTATCCGAAATAAATCCTTCGGTTGCGCCAACATACTCAATAGTAACGGTAAATCCTACGTCAAGTGACTCCCATGCCGCCTTAACAAGCTCTGCAATTGCTCTTGCACGCTCGGTATCCTCAACTGTAAGAGTAAAGGACTTATCCATCTCAGGAGTGAATACTACACCCTTGAGAAGCTCATTTGCAGCAGAAATATTTGCCTTAGTGGAGATAAGCTCCTTAGAAGAGCCTCCGAAAGCATCCGGAATAAATCCGTTCGCTGCCTTACCGAAGGTAATGGCATCAATAATCGCTTCTCTATCTATTGCCAAAGAGAGAGCTCGTCTTACATTAGCGTTTGCAAACAGTGGCTTAGTGGTGTTAAAAACGTAAGTATATGTAGAGGTATCGTCAACAACAGTTGCCTTATTTTCCTTCGCCTTTCTGTCAGCCAAGGAAGCATCGCCCATATAGAACTTAACCTTGTTCTCTATATCAGCGTACGTAACGGCAATCTCCTCACCGTAGAGAGTGAAAGACGCTGCAATACTGCCCGGAATAACCTCGTCGGTATAATTCTTCTCATCAAGCGACTGATGATAGCCAACGTTTCTCGCAAGAGAAATACTACCTGTATAAACGTCGTAGGCAACAACCGCAAACGGTCCGTTGAACACCATCAAATTCATCATCTTGCTCCAATAAGAAGATGCCTGCTCAACTACGTCCTGACGAAGAGGTGCAGCGCATACGGTAGACAAATTCCTAAGAAGTCTATCAACATCCGCATTCTCAACGTACTTTATCTCAATCGTATATGTCTTGGGAGCGGAAACGCCCAAATCGTATACGGAAGAGCCGTTAAGTCCCTTCTTAACCGAAACAGCGTTCTCAATATCGTAGAAAAGTGCCGCTGCAGGGTTGGCGGTATTGGGGTCAAGAATTCTTCTCCAAGCATAAACGTAATCAGCTGCGCAAACACGCTTACCGTCAGACCAATACGTCTCGCGAAGTTCAATAGTTATTGTACGATTATCCTCGTCAACATCATAGTCCTTAGCCGCAGATTTCTTAATCTTGCCTTTATCGGTAACGTAGAACAGAGGATCATACAGCAGATTTAAAAACTGCTCCTGATTGCTGTTCACGTAATATTCACTGGGATCAAAATCATAGACCATATCACCAAGATATATCTCAATGTGAGCACCGTCGTCCTTTGATGCGCACGAAGAAAGCGTGGCCATAGCTCCAAAGAGCATCAGCAACACGAGAAACAAACTGACTGTTTTTTTCATAATTCCTCCACGTATTAAAAATCTACATAATATTTTAACATACATTTGTTTTATTTGCAATCACAATTTTTATTTAACACAATTTTCGTTTATTTGCACAAAAAAACATAGTAATTTTGTATATTTTTAATTAAAGACAAATTAAAACGCGAAAAAACGTCGATAATATTTCAAAAAAAGAGGAAAACATGAGCATTGATTACAATTATTCTAGCTACAGTGATCTGGCACTTGAAAGGCGCAGAGCCAACACGGAAATTGATGGAGTCAGCTACACTAAAGAAAAGGGTGTCTACGGTGAGTGGGAAAAAATTGAAATAAAGAGTATCGCGGGGGAGAAAAGTATAGGAAAGCCATGCGGAGCTTACGACACGCTGCGAATACCGAATATGGACACACTCGACGAATGCGAAATCGACGAAGCAAAAAATGAAATTGCCAAGGAATTGTGTAATATGTGCGATTACTTGACGGTAACACCGATGCGCATATTAGTTGTGGGACTCGGTAACGAAGACCTTACACCTGATTCGCTGGGACCGTTGTGTGCCAAGACGGTTAAACCCACTTTACACATAAGCAAAAGCGATTTTGAGCTATTCGAAGCACTTGATTGCTCGGAAATCGCGGTCGTTTGCCCCGATGTAACGGCAAATAGCGGTCTTGAGAGCCGTGATGTCGTACAAGGTGTTTGCGAAAGCATAAATCCGGATTTAGTAATAGCCATCGACGCGTTGGCATCCACATCTCCCACAAGACTTGGTAATACCATTCAAGTTTCTTCAACCGGCATTATTCCCGGTAGCGGACTTGGCAACAGACAAAGCGCGCTAAATGAAAAAACGCTGGGAGTCCCGGTAATTGCAATAGGCGTACCCACTATTATTGATTCGCGTTGTTTCATATCCGGATCCGACAGAAGCAGTATGGGAAGCGGCATGTTCGTTTCACCAAAGGAAATTAACGAAATTGTGGTAATCGCCGCTAAAATTATTGGCGGTGGAATCAATCAAGCCTTCGGAATAACCGCCTTTTAAATGCAAATAACAAAAAGAGTGATTATCGTTTTTTACACCGCAATCACTCTTTTTTGCTTATTATTTCAAACTTTAGTTTACTTTTTTTTGCTTTTTAACACAAATCAATAAATGAAGTCAAACTCAAAATCGTAAATATTAACTGTGTCGCCCTCTTCAACACCTGCACGGCGAAGCTCATCAATTACGCCGTTTTTCTCAAGAACACGCTGGAAGAAATTGAGGGAATCATAGTCGTCAAAGTTAATTTGCCCCATGAAGTTGTAGAGCCATTCACCCTCGACGATGAACTTATCATTCTCGCGTCTGACTATCGTTTTCTTCTCACCTGCGGCATTGTCAAGCGCCTGTGCCTCGGCGGTATATTCTGTCTCGTAAACTGTAAGCGGCGGTAGGTCTGCAAGAGCCTTGATGGTAACATCAACCAGCTCCTCAAGTCCCTCACCGGTGTATGCCGAAACGTAAACTACTTCCCTGCCCAAATTCTTACAATAGTCGTCAAAGAGCTTTACAATCTCGCTATCCCTTTCAACGCTGTCAATTTTATTAGCTACAATAATCTGTTTTCTCGTTGCAAGCTCGGGTGAATATCTCTCGAGCTCAAAATCAATCTTGTCAATATCCTCAAGCGGATCACGTCCGTCTGCTGCGGAAAGATCTACAACGTGAAGAAGAAGTCGGCATCGGTCGATATGACGCAAGAATGCATGACCAAGACCAAGTCCCTCAGATGCGCCCTCGATAAGTCCGGGAATATCGGCTGCAAGGAAGCCCTTACCTTCACCTATGCTCACGACGCCAAGGTTGGGTGAAAGCGTGGTGAAGTGATAATTTGCAATCTTCGGCTTAGCCGAGGATATTTCAGAAAGAATTGAAGATTTACCAACGTTCGGGAAGCCGATAAGTCCGACCTCTGCGAGCATCTTGAGTTCGAGAAGCACCTCACGCTCCTCGCCCTTAGTGCCCGTCTTTGCAAACTTCGGAATTTGCCTTGTGGGAGTAGCAAAATGCCTGTTGCCCCAGCCACCGCGTCCGCCGCGGCACAAAACGTACTCCTCAGCACTCGCCATATCGAATATAACCTTCCCGGTTGTGGGATCCTTCAAAAGAGTACCCTCGGGTACATTGATTATTACATCCTCACCGTTCTTACCGTGCTTCTTACCACCCTTGCCGTTTTCTCCGTTGCCGGCAGAAAACTTCCTTTTATATCTGAATGCAAGTAGTGTATTGGCACCTTTATCAACGCGGAAGATAACGTTACCGCCACGGCCGCCATCGCCGCCGTCGGGGCCACCCGCCGCTACGAATTTCTCACGGTGGAAGGCAACTGCACCATCTCCGCCGTTGCCCGCCTTTACGTAAATTTTAATATTATCTATAAACATCTTTTTTCTCCAAAAGTACGTCAAAATGTCGAAATTTGTAAATAAATATTTGCATATTTCAACTTTTTTACAGTATAAAACTATTTCTCGATATTATACGCCCGTAGATGTATCACCCTTTTGACGTATTACAATGCGAATGGGAGTGCCGTTAAAGCCAAATGAGTCACGAATGCAGTTCTCAATATATCTTCTGTAAGAGAAGTGGAACAGCTCCTCGGAGTTACAGAAAATAACGAATGTTGGCGGAGCAACCGATGTCTGCGTCATGTAGTAAATCTTAAGACGCTTACCCTTATCGGAGGGTGGCTGAACTCTGTTGGTTGCATCGTTAAGAAGGTCGTTAAGGGTACCCGTTGTAATTCTCTTATTTGACTCCGCATACACTTCGTTAATCATATCGTAAATGTGCGCGCACCTTTGTCCCGTCAAAGCGGAAACATAGATAATCGGAGCGTACGGCATATATGCGAGCGCTGTGCGAATCTTCGTGTTAAACTCCTTGACGGTGGAATTATCTTTTTCAACAGCATCCCACTTATTAACAACTACGATGCACGCCTTTCCTGCCTCGTGAGCAATACCGGCTATCTTCTCATCCTGCTCGGTAATTCCGTCAGTTGCGTCAATCATCAAAAGACACACGTCGGAGCGTTCAACCGCCATTTTAGCACGGATAACACTGAACTTCTCAATCCTATCCTCAACCTTAGAGTGCCTTCTGATACCTGCGGTATCAATGAAGGTATACGTACCCTTATCGTTAACAACTACGGTGTCAACTGCGTCACGTGTAGTACCCGCAATATCCGAAACAATAACTCTCTCCTCGCCGCACATACGGTTGATAATCGAAGATTTACCCGCGTTTGGCTTACCGATAACCGCAACGCTGATGTTGCCGTCGTCCTCTTCGTCATTTTCATCAAAGTGGCACTCCTCAATAACCGCATCTAGAAGATCACCGCTACCCGTACCGTGAATTGAGGAAAGTGCAATCGGCTCTTTATCAAAGCCTAACTCGTAAAACTCGTAAAATCCGTAAGGCAACTCACCAACTGTATCAATCTTATTTACGCAAAGAATAATGGGCTTACCCGATTTTTTGAGCATAATGGCAATATCGCGATCGTCTGCAACAAGTCCTGCGTGAATATCGCACATAAAGATAATGACGTCAGCGGTAGCTATGGCAATCTGCGCTTGATTACGCATCTGCTTTAAAATCGTATCATCACTTTTAGGCTCGATACCGCCCGTATCAACGAGAAGAAAGTGCTTGCTGTTCCATTCAGCGTCAGCATAAATTCTATCTCTGGTAACTCCCGGCTCATCCTCTACGATGGAGCGACGCTCGCCGATTATTTTATTAAAAAATGTGCTTTTACCGACATTAGGCCTGCCGACAATTGCAACTATTGGTTTTGACATAAAACTCCTCCTCATTCATCAGCAAAAATGGTATCAACGAACGAAAATCCGTCTGTATCCACCATCTTAATTTTACACCCAAGCTTCTTTGAAAGCTCGTCTGTCGTCATTCCACAAAGAAATACGTCTTCATCAGCCTTCAAGCAATTCAAGGGTAAAAGCAGAGTGCCTATATCCTCACCCTCGAGCTGCTCGAAAATATCCTTACCGGTCATAAGACCGGATACTGTAATTGAGTGTCCGAAGTAATTATTCAAGATAGGCTTCACTACGATTTCTACATTGGAATTCATTTTCATCAACTGCATTGCAAAGTTGGAAAGCATAGGTTCTGACGCAGTTCCGCACGCAATTGTAAATTTTCGTTTACTTTTTAGAGTAAAATCAGTGTAATCTTCCTTAGCTTGCGTGAATTCATCAGCAAAAGAACGCAGCATTCCGACACCGTTATCAAGCTGAGGATAATCCTCATAATAATCGGCTGAAGGTATACTGAGTCCTGCCTTGAGATAAAATTCATCGGACGCGTAAAACACGCGAGTACCGTATTTTTCTCTCATCATAGTGCCAAATCGGTCTACCGTGTTAATGACCTCAAGTGCCTCATCGGCCGTAAAATCAGACAGTGGGTAAAGTCCGTCGCGGTGCTTTGTAAGTCCTGCAGGAACTATAGCAACGCTACTCATCGCGGGATAATATTGCGAAAGGTCGGTAAGACTCCTTGCAAGCTCGTCCTTATCATTTACACCGCGACAAAGAACAATCTGTCCGCACATAGTAAGCCCTGCCGCCTTAAAATCGTCAAGATACGAAAGAACCTCGCCCGAACGCTTATTTTTCATCATTTTCACTCTTAATTCGGGATTGGTAGTATGAATCGAAATATTGATAGGCGAGATGCGCATTTTGATTATGCGATCAACATCCTTTTTAGTCATATTGGTAAGCGTAATATAGTTTCCATGTATAAACGAGAGTCGAGAGTCATCATCCTTAAAGTATATTGATTCCCTCATGCCCTTTGGATTCTGATCAATGAAGCAGAAAATACAACCGTTTTTGCACGAGTGCTTCTTGTCCATTAAGGGCGTTTCAAATTCGAGTCCTATATCGTCGTATTCATCCTTGGAAATAGTGACAGTATGTACCTCATCTCCCGATAAAACTTCGACATCTATTTTTATCTCGGTGAGATAAAAGCGATAGTCAAGAACATCGTTTATTTCCTCACCGTTGATTTTCAAAAGAGTATCGCCCGCTCTTATTCCTGCACGCTCTGCAAGTGAGCTTGGCAAAACTGCCGTGATTTTAACCATTTTTTCTCCTTCAATTATTTAAGGCGCAGCGCTCTCGTAAGAATATAGATAACACCGCAAATCAAATATGCAACAAGTGAAAAGAACACAAATCCTCCGACATCTATCCATACGTCAGAAATAGAAGGTCCTCTGTCTGAAAAAATCTGTATCGTTTCATCAACAAATCCAACCACCAGCGGAGTTAACAATATATTCAGCAGTGCGCACTTAAGACGCTTGTTGACAAATAAAACAACGTATATTGCAATCTCGATACCAAGAAGTCCGTACTCGGTAAAATGCGCAATCTTCCTAATATATTGTTGAACGAAGCTGCCAAAATCTGTGTCCTTGGGGATAATCGTCCCTATAATTTCTGCTACGGCATCGCTCTGCTCAGTTGATGCATTTGGTGGAAGCATAGAATTGATAAATATAAACAAAACAGTTGCAATAATTAGAATAATTAGCGTTATTTGTAAATATTTCTTAGCATTTTGCATACAAAACACCTCAAATTATGTTAAAAGTGCCAATCTTTCCTTTGTTCTTATATGCTCTAAAATTTCTTTGTTTTCAACAGCCTCCAGCATATACGGTGCATCGGTCTTAAGGTAATTAAGAGCTTCGTCAGACCCGTCAGCTGCCGCAACAAGCATTAGTGAATTACCTCTTTTCAAATTAAAGTCCGTACCAAGACCGTCAATAAAGCATCTGGCATAAAGGTACTTGCTCTTAGACGAAAAGTCCTCAACGTAAGTTGGGTCATGTGCCGCGGCACGCCTAAACCAAGCAAATGCAGTATTGGCGTCTTGCCTTAAAGCAGCGCACCTTGCTTCGTCGTCCGCCTCAAAGTCACAAGGGTCAATATCGCCCTCAATCAGATTTGAATCGTTACGGTATACCGCCGTGTGATAAGGTATGAGGCAAATAGCTACGACGTCAGGTTCAAAGACAGTGCCAAGTGTATGCGCAACGCCAAGATAAAGCTGTGCCTCAATACATCCCATATCAGCGGCATCGTTCATATATTCCATAGCCTTTTTATAATTTTTCGCAACGCCTGCGCCGTGCAAATACATAACTGCAAGGTTATAATTCGCCTCAGGAATTTTACCCGAAGCAAATACGAAATAGCTCTTAGCCTCCCCGGCATTTATCGGTGTGCCAAGTCCGTTTAGCAAGCACCAGCCTGCGTGAAAGGCTGACAATGGATCACCCTCTGCCGCAAGTGATGAGAATGCTGAAAACGCCTCCTCGTATTGACCGTTTATAAACAACGCTTTTCCCTCGTTATCCGACCGCATAGCACACCTCCTCGATCCGAAAATTTTATAATTTGGGAGTTTATGTGGTAATTTTACCTGCCCCCCACTGCACGTGTTAAATTAACGTGCGTTATCTTTACTTTTCAATAGTAAACTTAGTACCCTCTCTCGTATCAACAAGAGTAATGCCCTTATAAAGAAGCTCGTCGCGAATTCTGTCAGCCTCGGCAAAATTACGCTCTTTTTTAGCATTCTTTCTCGCCTCAATCATCTCACTAATATACGCAAGAAGTTCATCGGAAACGTCACTTTCAACATCACTCTTACTTGCTTCGTTGAGTTTCTTAGCAGCCTCGATAAGTCCAAGGCTTAATACACGCTCAAAGTCACGAACGAGCGCAAGCTTCGTTGCATCGTTAGTGTCAAGCTTCAATACATCATACAGTGCGGTAACTGCAAGTGAAGTATTAAGGTCATTGTCAAGGGCATCGGTAAACGCCTGCTTTGCCAAATTGAACTTGTCATTATCCACTTCTCCATCAGGCTTAAGTGCGGCAATTCTGCCAACAAGCTTATCGTATGCAATCTTAGCGTTGTCAAGATTCTCCCAAGAGAACACAAGATTCTTACGGTAGTGCGACTGCATGCAGAAGAATCGGTAAACGAGAGGATTATATCCCTTCTCTTCAAGAAGAGAAACTGTCAAGAACTCGCCCTTAGACTTAGACATCTTGCCCGAATTCGTATTAAGGTGATGAACGTGAACCCAATATTTACACCATTCGTGACCAAATGTTGACTCACTCTGGGCAATCTCGTTAGTATGGTGTGGGAATGCGTTGTCAATACCGCCACAGTGAATATCAAGATACTCGCCAAGATGCTTTCTTGCAATACATGAGCACTCAATGTGCCAGCCGGGATAGCCTACGCCCCATGGAGAATCCCACTTGAGCTCCTGGTCCTCGAACTTGGATTTTGTGAACCAAAGCACGAAGTCAGTCTTATTTCTCTTGTTGCCGTCCTCTTCAACACTGTCACGAACGCCTACTGCCAAATCGTCCTCATTAAAATCGTTAAATACGTAGTATTTACCAAGCTTTGAGGTATCGAAATACACGTTGCCGCCTGCCTCGTATGCAAATCCCTTATCAAGAAGCGTCTTGACCATATCGATAAACTCGGGAACGCAATTTGTAGCAGGCTCAATAACAGCCGGACGCTTAATGTTGAGCTTATCACAATCGGCAAAGAATGCATCGGTATAAAACTGTGCAATTTGCATTACAGTCTTATGCTCACGGCGCGCGCCCTTAAGCATCTTATCCTCGCCCGTATCGCCGTCACTGCTGAGATGTCCTACGTCGGTGATGTTCATAACGCGCGTAACATCATATCCGGAGTACGAAAGATATTTCTCGAGCACGTCCTCCATGGTATACGTGCGCAAATTTCCTATATGAGCAAAGTGGTAAACGGTAGGGCCACAGGTATACATCGACACCTTTCCCGGCACTCTCGGTATAAATTTATCCTTATTTTTTGTAAGTGAGTTATATAAAAGCATATCTTCTCCTTTTGCAAAAAGCAATATTTAGGCATTATATATTTTTCCGTATACCATTTTAGCAGAAAGAATACCGTTTGTCAAGTTAAGACTAATATTTTGTGCGCACAGAAAATATTTTATTTTTATTAGAGTTTAGTCTTGTAATTTGCTTTTTAATTTGGTAAAATATATACTAGATAAATATATTTACGCGTGGATTGACCGTAATGATTGTTAAACAAAAGCAATTTGTAAGACAAATGCGCGCTCTTTTCACCTAAATCATCTGAATACAACTCCTTAAAACAGAAAGGAAGCACAAGATATGAACGACGATAAAAGAACAAGAGAAACGTACTCCTCACTAAAGGGCGTACATAGAGCTGTTCCTATAATATTGTTTGGTGTCGCAGTTTTTTGTACACTATGCTTTTTAATTTCGGATATAGGAGATTTTGGAAAGGCTATTCGCTCACTATTCTTCGGCTTATTTGCAAACGGAGCGTATTTCATACCTTTGTTTATCTGTCTGCACGCAATATTCTATCCTTCCGATCTTGCAGATAGAAAAATAGTTTCAAGGCTGGTATTTTCACTCGTTAGCCTCATTATGATTTCTTCATTCTGCTATGCAATTGCATTTTGGAAGTCAGACGAAGCCTTTGATATTGCAAATTATTACACTATGGGCAAAGAAGGTAAGGGTGGCGGAGCAATCGGTAGTACGGTTGCATACGTAACCGTTAAAATTTTCGGCTCGGTAGGACTTATTATAATTGCGCTTACAATACTTGCAATTTATATCTCGTACTTCTTTGCAAACGGTAAGAAGACTTGGTCAAGCGTATTCTTTACTTTACTTAAGGCTATCGTCATTTTCTGTGCTTTTATCGAAAAAGCAATCAAAAATCTCATACGCTACATCAAAAAGAGAATACAAAATCACAAAAAAGAAAAATGTGACAGACTGAACCGCGAGCTATCTGACGACGAATTCTTCGACGTAGACAACGGAATGCAGTCTTTGTCAATTGATAAGCTGGGAATTTCGCAGTCCAGAGTTGTAGACGGTCAAACGGTTACTCTTCACGATAAGGTCTTTCACAAAAGCTCCATACCTGCAGATGAGTATTTTGCCGTTAAAAAAGAAGCCGAAGCTGTTAATGATGCCGAAGCTCCCAAATCGCAAGCACAATTTACGCCAAAGAAGAGAGTGGTTCACACAAGCTTTGATATAGATTCTGATTTCCTGTATTCATCTACGAAGGAAGTGAACGACTCAAAGAAAGAAGACATTGTTATTGAGCATACCGAAGAGCCTGTAGCATCAAGCACCCCAAGCTTTAGCTATGAAAAATCGGCTGATGAGGTGTTTACTAACGATTTTGATCCATTCAAGATGATGATGTCGGACGATTTGGCAAACAAGCCGTCCTCGAAGTCCCAAGCGCAAAGCAAGGTAATTCAAGGCTTTACCTACAGTGAGAAATTGAACGAACTCACCGAGGAGGAAGTCGAGCGTGCAAGAAAAATAAAGGAATTCGAAGCACGCAAGCAGATGATTATAAATCAAGCAAAGCAAGCAACTCCCGTTAAAAACAACGGTGAATACAGTGGTGTCACAAAATCCGTAGAGTTCAAAGAAACCACACACTCAACATTCGTAGGTAACGTTAAAGAGGATAGCTCCACTATCTCTTTAACAATTGATAAAAACCAAACGGGAAAGCCGAGTGAGCCGGTACGCTCCGCGCCCTCTTACGAGATTGAAAAGTCGGATATTGACTATCGCGACTCATACGTTAAATACAGCAGTGCCGAAGCTCACACATCGTCTTTATATCAGTCGGTTAACGTAAGCGAGTCTACGCCACAGCAAAAGAGCACTTATTCGTACGAAGCACCAAAAAGCACTTATTCGTATGAAACGCCAAAAAGCACTTATTCGTATGAAGCGCAAAAAAACAATGCTGACGCAGTATTTAAGAGCTCGGTTGAGGGCCTGGTATTTGAATTTGATAATGCCGACACTACTGTAAAAAACGATTCCGAGAGTCTGTTTGATGAGGAATACCGCGATAGCGAAGCCTCCTCGTATGTCGTTGAGAAAATAACCGCGTTTGACGAGGCGAGCGTTATTCAGCCTAACGCCAATACAGAAAGCATTAACATTGAGCGCACTATAATTACGGATAACGAGCTTGACGACGAGAGCGAGTTTGACGAGAGTGAAGCATTCGACAGCTTCACTGATAGTGAGGAAGAAGCTTTTGACAGCTTCACTACGGAGGAGAACGATTATTCCGAGTCAAATGACGAAGAGGAGCTTGAAGAGTCGGATAACGTATATATAGACTCCGAAGGTGCGGTTGAAGAATTTAACGAGGAAGAGGATTCATACTCCGACGCTGAAATCCCCGAAAACGAGCAAAATGATGACGTTAAAGGCTACCGTAACATGTTCAACTTCCTCAAAAACGAGGATAATGGCAAAAACGACGAGTCTGATAGCCAAAATGAGGAAGTTGAAAAGGAAGCATCATACGATGAGGTAGCCACGGCATACGAGCCGACGGAGAACGATGAAGGCGAGGAAGTGATTGAGGCGGACGACGATTTTGCCCCACCATTTGACACTGACGATGCCGACGACGCGGACTATGACGAGGTGCCCTCAAAGCCGTACACCGCCCCCTCACAGATTGCAGACCTTGTAAAAGAGGTTGAGCCTGAAGAGCCAAAGAAGAAAAAGGCTGACTACAGCAATTTCCGCTTCCCTCCTATTGACCTGCTTGGTCTTGAGGAAGAGCTGGACGACGACGAGATTGCTGAGGAAATTAACGAAAATACAAAAATTCTCATCGAAACCCTGCAGTCCTTCAACGTAACGGCATCAATCAAGGGTGTTGACCGCGGACCGCGTATCACAAGATACGAGGTAGTTCCTGCAAAGGGTGTAAAGGTAAATCAAATCACGCATTTGTTCGACGATATAGCCCTTAACCTCGCGGCTGAGGGTATCAGAATGGAAGCTCCAATCCCCGG
>JAZQRW010000163.1:0-2246 GCA_045629765.1 Eubacteriales bacterium | reverse complement strand
GCATCATTCTTCTTCACTATCCTTTGCGGAATAATCAGAAAAAGATGCGAGGCAAAGGAATAAGCTAAGGGTTAAAAACAAATAATCTCAGTGCTAACAAACAAAAGGCTTTTTCCTAAACCTTAAACGGTGGAAAAAGCCTTTTAATTTATTAACTTTTACGCCTCGCTATCTCTGTTTTCAAGAGCCGCAAGAGCCGCGCGGAACGCGCGTGAAGCGATAAGACGATCTTCCTCCTTCTTGCTTTCAAGCATAGGCAAAAGTCGTCTGTAAATCTCGCCTGCGATAGACATATCTCTCTTATAATGCTCCGTGCCGTAAAGGGGAACAGTCTTATCTACAATCTGGAAGTAATATAAGCCGAATGCATCACTCTCGAGCTGCTGAGGTACCTCAAATCTCGGGTCAACGTAGCCAACAAGCTCAATGCGAACCGCATTCTCGTGGCCGTACTTCTTGTTGCTGATTAGCTGGCTTATTCTGTTGGTAATCTCGTTGTTGGAGTTAACGCCGGTAATATCAATAGTTTCGGTTACAAAGCTGAGTCTGCCAAATGAAATATGTTTACCGTCGATTGACATCTCGCCATCTCTGTAATCAACGTTAAGGAACTTTACACCGCCAAGCTCAGGCTCATCAAAGCCTGTACTCTCGAGTGAGCCGGAATAGCTGTACATAGAGCCGCCGTTCTTCATAAAATCGGTCTTACCATGATGTGAGCCGAGTGCGTAATAATCTGCACCGAATTTATTCATATCTGCAACCGAAATAGGCGCAGTATCTGAGCCAACCTCACCGCCGAGGTCGCAATATCCGCACACGATGTTTATATTCGAGCCGTCGTCAACGTGACTGTCGTAAAGAGGGCTCGCCGTAACACTCTCACCCTTGAACGCCCAACCGTATATCGTTACCTTGTCCTCAGGGAAGTCAAATCGTGACAGTGTGTCGGAAGAGAATATGTAACAGTTCTCAGGGAGTCGTCCGGAAAGATAAATAGGATTGTCATCAAAGCTGTCGTGTCTGCCGGGCGCAATAATAAACTTAGTGCCGGGGCAGTTGCGGAACTCACGAATCAAAATCTCCGCAGTCATATTAGTAACGTACTTTGTATCAAACAAATCGCCTGCAATAAGGCAGTAGTCTACTGCTCTGTCGCGTACGAACTGCATCATACTCATAAAGCTGTTTCTAAGCTCTCTTCTTCTCTCCTCGCTCTTATCTGCGCTGAGTCCTATAATCGGCGTGTCAAGATGTATATCCGAACAATGTAAAAATTTAAGAGTTTTACTGTTTTTAGCCATGGAACAAGTCCCTCTCTTATTATAATCTTACATTAAGTATAACACTTAATACAGATATTTGCAATATTTTTTTATAATTTTCTAAAAATCTCTTGCAAGATGCCCCATAATGTGCTAAAATATGACGTAGATAAACTAAGGCAGAACTTTTTGACAAAGGACACACAGGAGGTATGAAAGATGCTTGGACTTGCTTGCAGGAATACGGGCAAACTAATTAGAAACAAGGTGGAGAGCGACAATGTCCGCTTAGGCAGATTTTTCACTAAACGCGATACCGCAGCTCTTATGGCAAGAATGCCTGCTCTTGATGAAAATAAAACTGCATACACTGTCCTTGATGCGGGCGCAGGCACCGGCATACTCAGTGCCGCTATGGTAGAGGAGATTTGTAAGAGAGCGTCTAACTGCCGTCAGATTTTCCTCACATGCTACGAAAATAATAAGGACTATATCGAGCTTCTTTACGATAATCTTGAGCGCATACGCAAGAAGGCGCGTCACGACTACAACGTCAAGATGTATTACACCGTGTACGAGGAGAACTATATCACTGAGTCGGTTAACCACTACACCGTATCTTTATTCGACAAGATTCCCGACAAATACGATATTATTATATGCAATCCTCCCACACATCTTGTAGAAAAGTGTGATGATGAGGCACTTGCCGCAGGTAACGTTACACAGGTTAAGATTAACGCAGCATATCTGTTCGCTACGGTTGCATCCAATCATCTTGAAGAGGGCGGCCAGCTTGTAATTATGCTTCCCACCGCTGTTGCATCCTCATCCTCTCTTTCCAACTTCCGTTGTCAGATGAAGGATAAGCTTGCACTGGAGAAGATTCACCTCTTCATCGGTAAGAAAAAGAACGAGAAGCGTGCAATTCCTCTTAAGAAGTCTATCATTCTTTGCTATGCAAACGCGCCCAAGCCACAA
>JAZQRW010000162.1:0-2448 GCA_045629765.1 Eubacteriales bacterium | reverse complement strand
CTCGAAGGTAGTCTTCCATACTAAACAGGATGGCGAGGTTTTGAAAACGATTATAGGAACAGGCAACGGTGAGATGTACTTGCATCTTAAGGCGGTTTCGTCTTACGGAAAATCCTCTGTTTCGGGCCCCTTTGGTCCATTTAAGTTTGATAATGATCCGCCTGAGCTTACGGCAAATCAAATAACCGTAACAGGCAGTATGAAGGATAGAATTATATCGGTTCCGCTCCCCGATGATAATGGCGGTGCAGGGCTGAAGGATATTAGTCTCTATTATATAAAAGAGAATGGAGAAGAAACATTCCTTAAAAACTTTACAGCAGGCGATTTTAATGAAACCACAAAAACACTGACTCATACAATCTCGCATACGGATGTTGGTGCTTGCGTTGACCTTGACGGAAATCCTATTTTTGCGCGCGAGACAGTAGAATTTTACTGGGTTATTACAGATAAGCTTGGAAACTCAAGTGGAAAAACGGCTGAATTTGCATTGGTGTTTGATACCAACGATTATCTTGATAGCGGGATAGAGTCGGTAGGTCCGTTCAACGTTTCAGGCGATGAAGGTGCCGCAATGTTTGAAAGCACCACGCAGAAGCTTGACGATTTTACCTATATTTATAACTACAAGCTTAATGATGGCAAGAATTTTGAATCATATATCGGTTTAGATAAGCCCGTTTATTACGCGTTTTCCTTTACCATCAAAAATGGCGCCTTTTCAGTACCCGGAAGCACGGAAGGTGCAGATGAAGGTATTTACGGTGTAAATCTTCATTATAAAGGAGAAGAGCTTGATGATGGTTCTTACACGTTGATAGAAGACGGAGAGGGAACCGGAGTTTACGTTGTGCTTATCCTTTCGGAAGTAGGAAGCGGTCGTTACGACCTTCAGCTAACGAGAACGGAAGGGGAAAGCATGCGTGTTTCTCAAATCTATTCCGTATATGCGACGAATGGCGAGGAGGACGCAACCGCACTTAAGAACAAAATAGAGTTTGGAACGCTTCTGAGTAATACCGTTTATCAGCTTTCCGCCGAATATCCTTATTTCTATTATAAGGATGTGGACGGAGCTATACAAAAGGAATATTATAACGGTACCAAGCAGCCCGCAACCTTCTCGAGCTTTGAAAAGGCAAAGGAATACGTTTACTATAAGGAGCTTTCGGATATTTACCTCGTGCAGCTAAGTGCTGCAACCGCAAGTGCACTCAGCAGCGGTACAGGAGGATATCTGCTTGCCAAGGGTGAAATGATGGTTCCCGAGGCAGGGCAGTATTGGATACGCTACAAGAGTGAAGCGTGGGAACCCACCTCGGGAGAAAACGCTTGGGTATATTATTATTACGGTGATAGTGGAGAACTTAACGAAGGGGCGCTTTCTGCAAATCTTTTGAAGGTGCTCAACGTTGTATCAACCCGAATTGCAAGCTATGGAAAGACTGTTGTGTTGACCGACACCTCGTTATTCTTAGGCTCTGCAATGGGCGACAAGATGCTTGACGAATACGGAATGCCGTATCTTGCACCCGGTCAGATACATATCACTGATGAGCTTGCAAAGAGAACGGTCTGCGGAAATGAATGGACTATCGAGGTTGGCTTTGCGGCAGATAAAAATATATACAAGAGTAAGATTAACGTTGGTGTAGAGGGAACGGAGGATTACAAGGAGTATCCCATCGTTGGCAACTTTGAACTTCCCGAGGATTCGATCTTCTATTATATGACGTACGAGCAATATAACGCAGATACACCAATTTGGCAACCCCTGAATATTAAAGAGGGCAAATCCTTTATCAATACCTTTACTGCATCCGGTGTTTACTACATCCGTGAAATAGCGAAGGATGGCGTTTCTGTTTTTGCAATTTATATTGATAAGACAGCACCTGAGATAAGCTTCTCCAACACGGATGAAGAGGGTAACTTTAAGGAAATTCCGGTCGACAGCAAGGAAATTCTTAATATACAAACTAAGGATTTGTATATAGGAAGCATTGGCTTGACCGAATGCGACAGACTTTCCTACGTAGCGGTCTATAAGGTTGCAAATCTTTCGCTTGTTGGCGTTTATACCGTCGCTGATCTTTCTACTGCTCCCATTCAACTTGAGGATGGCAATTATTACATAGTGGTGTCCGACCGCTCCGGTAACTGTTATACGGTAACCGCTAAGGCCAGCAGCACCGATCTTAAGTGCAGTATAAAGGAATCTGCAGATAAATTTATAAGGCTTACATGCAACCGTAAGAACGACCAGATACAAAGATACGAGGTGTATCTTAACGGGGAGCTTCTCACCTCCACTTATATGGAGGAGCAAACCTTTACCAAGGCAGGACTCTATACCATATACGTTCAGGATATATACGGAAACGAATTTTCCAAGGAGTATCTCTTCGAAAGAAATTATCCTACCGTTACCTGGAAGTATCACGG
>JAZQRW010000161.1:0-2278 GCA_045629765.1 Eubacteriales bacterium | reverse complement strand
AAGACAACTCGACTGCCGGGGCATCCGGGTCGTATTGAGGCATATCCTTTACGGATGGTCTTACAGGAATCGGTGGTGTGCCACTTGCACCTTTCGGTGGTCTGCCTCTATGGGGCTGATTCATTTGAATGCGGTAGGGCTTTTGCTCCTCACCGAAGTCCGCTCGGCGAAGGTCTGTTGCAGAGAGTTTAGATAGCTCGACAACTCTTCCGTGCGGTAATTTAAGTCTGCCTGCGAGGATTTTGGGGAGTATTTCAGGGTATTTCGAGCCGATGCTCAAAAGCGCCTTTGTGTAAATGGCATACTTTTGCACGGTGGCATGGGTGACTTGGTTTTCGTCCGCAATCCGCTGCGCCGTAGTGTGTCTTGTAGGGGACTCCCGGTAATCCACCCCGGCAAGAGAAATATTATCAACATTTCCTTTCCAACCCGTGTAACTACGTGAACGAGTGCTGTTGAGGTATTTTTCCGCTTCATACTGCATTCCTATAAGGAATTTCCTTGTTTCAAACGTCAAGTCCCTTCGGAGGAGTTGGTTTTTGCAAACGAAAGCATAAGCGGCTTCCTTGCAAGAAAAGCGCATCTCTTTTACCTCAAACGGAATATCGTGGCGCAAACAAATCTCGTATTTTGTAAGACCATCTATGATGTAGCCGTTCCAAGTAATAATTGGTTCGATGCAACCTTCGGCAAGGAGTTGTTCTTCAAGTGCAAGATACTCTCGTTTGGTGTAGGGGCTTATGAGATTTACAAAATCCTTGTTTATCTGTAATCGTATATTTTTCATCTTTTCCTCAATTTTCCACCCTTTCTATGGAACTTAACTCAAAGAGTGCAATTTGGTGCGATTTTATGTGTTTTCCATTTGTCAGACGGTAGGTGTGCTTAGAGTCGATGTCTTTTATCAGCATTCTTAATTTCTGCACCAAGGTATCGCTATAAAATTCGCAGGACTCGTCAACACCTAGTTTTTTGACATTAGTTTTATGGCACTGGTCTCCGCTTTGAGGAAGGTCTATGCCTTTTAAGGCTAATTGCATTGTTTCCTCATTTATTAAGATTTGAATGTACTGCGGGTCACCAAGAATATGAAGGGTGGTCTTATGAATGCGTATTCTGCTTTTTTTCATATCAAGTGCCATTGTTATGGAACTGTCACTCACGTATTTTCACCTCCTGATTGTACCGCTACGGGCAAGGCAGCAGAATCGTCTGCCACAGCGGTAGTGTCCTTGATGGCATAAACAGCATAGCCATCAAAAATATTAATCTGCATCGATTGCTTATGTACGTTATACGGCAAGCCGAACTGCGTCTGCCATTCCGAGGGAAATACAGGGGTGCGAGAGGTTTTGGGCTTTTCTCCCTCAACGAATGTACGCTGATAAACTTCGGGAGCATTAAGGTCAAATGCTATGAGGTATTCACCGTTGGAATGGATAAGTCTACCGAGCAGCTTGTATCTGTATTTGGGATTCCAATTCATTAAGGATACTATTTTTGCGAAGAAAAGTTTGCAAGTGATGGGTTTTGGCTTGCGTTTTCCTTTAGTAACACCGCACCACATATACGCATCTTTCACGCCTTCGGCACACGGACGCAGAGCGAGAATTTTCTGCTCTTGGCTAACTAGCACTTGGGCATAATCGAAGTTTGGAAACTTTGTAATGCAAGCCGTATTTACTTGGAACTTGCAATCGTTAAAGGTGACGGAAGGCTCACGCATATGCGCAAAAAATTCACGTCGTACTACTTGGAAATTATCGAAGTCGAAATCTTCAAGCTCAATAACCTCATCTCCCTCTGCCAATACGGGGGTTGCTGCGGTGGAAGGAGTGTCACCATCGACCCGTTTTAATAATTCTGCAATTGTATCAGACTGACTCATCAGTTACCTCCTCGAGTGATATTCCTCTCAACTCTTGTCTTATATATCTGCGCAATTCTTCAAAGGGCGTTACATTTATGCGCTTGCCCGTTTCAAAAAGCTGACCTTGAATACGCAATTGCCAATCAAGTTCGCTTTGGTTTTCTAGTTCTTCTACCGAACGTTCGTGGAAATAGTAGGGCTTTCCGAAGGATGTGAGCCACTCTTCTGGGTAGCCTTTGATGTAGTTACCGTGGGAGGCTAGTGGCTTCAATGAAGCGGTGCCGTCCTCGGTGGTTTCTTGCCTTGGAATCATATAGGATTTGAAATAGGTCTCGCAATCAGCTACGTCAAAAATAAAGACGATTTCTCCATCCTTTTCGTAAATCGAGCCGTTGATTTTATATTTGT
>JAZQRW010000160.1:0-2844 GCA_045629765.1 Eubacteriales bacterium | reverse complement strand
GGCAGAACAACTGCACAGCGTCGTGCTATGCTCAGAGGTATGGTAACTCTTCTCCTTGAGTGTGGTAAGATTGAGACAACTTACACAAGAGCACAGGAGGTTTCCGCTAAGGCTGATGAGATGATCACTCTTGGCAAGAAGGGCGACCTTGCAGCTTATCGCGCAGCTCTTGAGTACATCACCAAGGAAGACGTTGCAAAGAAGGTGTTTTCTACTATTGCTCCTGCTTATGCAGATGTTAATGGTGGTTATACTACAGTATTAAAGATGGGTCCCCGTCGCGGCGATGGCGCTGAGATGGCGATCGTAAAGCTTGTAGAGGTTAAGGCTGTAGAGGCTACCGAAGAGGCAGCTCAGTAATTTGGTTTGCGCAGCCATATAAGCTAATACAAAGAGGGCAACTTGAGCAAATAGCTTAAGTTGTCCTCAAACTTATTATAATAATAAAACCCGATATTTGTAAAGTAAAGATTACAAATATCGGGTTTTACATTTTAAAATGCGTTATTTGGTATAATAGTGGATTAACATTTGGATTACTCAGCAGATTTAGTTGCATCGCTGAGTCCTACGACACTTTCAACAGGCATAGAGAAAGCGATGCCTTGACCCGGCGTGTTAAGACCGACCGCCTTATAAAGTGCATGCAATATGTCATCCTTAATAGCTGCATCGACAAGTATCATTACAATTTCCTTCTCAGGCTGAATTGCAATATTGAACAGCTTTTCTGCATTTGGGTTTGCAGTACCTCTCGCACGAAGAACCGTGCCGCCGCCTGCGCCAAACTCTCTTGCGGCATCCATAACTTCATCAGCAAAGCCTGCATTCACAATACAGAATATTACCTCGTGTTTATAAGTCATTTGATATTTCCTCCTGGCGTATTGCTTAAGAACTGGTAAATTGCGACACCGATAGTGCTGCTCATCGGTACTGTGTAGGCGATGCCCTTGCCGTTCTTAACGTTCTTGAATTTTTCTTCAAGCGTATCGAGAGCGTCTTTTACCTTATTACGACGTATTGTGCTGATTATAACCGCCTTTTCATTATCCGCAAGTCCCATAAGTCCTAATAACTTTTCGTCAGCTGTACCGTGACCGGATAAAATCAGTTGTATGTTTACATCAAAGCTTTGTAACAAGTCTACGTAGAAATCTGCCTTTTCTTTTGCAACAATTGTAAACAAAAGCTGCAATTTAACGGGAGATAACATAGGCTTTTTGTCATTTTTTGCTGTTACTTCACGCTTTGCACGTAGTATTTTTGCCATATGTTTTCCCCCTTTACATAAAGTGGATGATCTGCTCATCATCAGAGTTGAGTATTCTTGAAGTTGCTATTTTCTGCTGAATGCTTCTTGAAACTATTGACTTGAAGCCGAGCAATTGAATAGTGATAAGTGGCGCCATAGCAACCATTGCCACCATTCCAAATGCATCGATTAAGATACCCTCCTGCCCTTGCAGTATGTGACACGCACCTACGGCAAATGGGAGTATAAAGCTTGATGTCAAAGGACCGCTGGCAACTCCACCCGAGTCGAAGGCTATTGCCGTGTAAAGACCCGGCACAAAGAATGAAAGTCCCAGAGAAATCATAAATCCCGGAACGATATAATACAAAACACTAAAGTCAAATATTATTCGTATAATTGAAAGACAAAGTGAAATACCGACACCGATAGAGAGCGCAATCATCATAGCTCTTCTTGACACGGTACCCTCCGTGATTTCTTCAACCTGCCTGTTAAGAACCTGTACGGCAGGCTCGGCAAGAACGACAACCATTCCAAGCACCAGACTAAACATAATAAGTACGGGCTTGTTTGCGGCAAGCTCAGTGCCTAGCTTGTAACCAATAGGTAAAAATGCGACCGCAACGGAGCTTAAGAAGATTACAAGTCCTAAGAAGGTATAAGCTATACCTATTGTGATTTGTAATAATTTGTTTTTAGGGAGCTTTAGTATTACAATCTGTAAAATAATGAAGAACAGAATAATCAATCCGAGCGCTATAATTACCTCTTTTGCCGTATGAAGCGCGGTATGTATAATGTTCGAAAATTCAACGTTCAAGGTATAGTTGGGTACAATATCACCAATCTCTCCGCTTACAGTGCATCCAAGCACCAGCACGGCAAGAATAGGGCCTACGGAGCACATCGCGATAAGACCAAAGGAGTTCTCCTCTGCGTTTTTACCACCGAGCGTTTGTGCTATACCGATACCGAGCGCCATAATAAATGGTACGGTAATTGGACCGGTAGTTACTCCTCCTGAGTCAAATGCCATAGGCAAGAGCTTTTCGCCGCCTTGCGAAATTAGAATTGCGGCAAGCGCAAAAAGAAGCATATAAAAGAACATAAGTAAGCTTGAAAGATGTACTCTGAATATCATCTTCAAAACCGAGAGCATTAAGAAAAATCCTGTTCCGACGCCCACGGTAATTATGAGTAATTTGTTGTCAATAATCGCGCTTATCTGCGAAGCAAGGACGGAAAGATCGGGCTCAGCAACAGTGATAAAAATTCCCATAAGGAAGCAAACGCCGACAAGTATAGACATCTTCTTAAGTTTTGTAAGTCCTGAGCCAATATGCTCACCCATCGGCTCCATAGCAAGCGATGAGCCAAGGTTAAAAAGACTAATTCCAATAATCAAAAACACAGCGCCAACGATAAAGGTGACGACCTCCGTGGTGGAGAGATTGATTAAAGGAGTGAGGTTTACTGCAAGCACCAGTAATACAATTGGTATTACAGAAATCGCAGATTCCTTGAGCTTTTTGAGTAATACGTTTTTCAAGATTTGCTCCTTAAAGTATAGTGTAATTTATTATACC
>JAZQRW010000159.1:0-40112 GCA_045629765.1 Eubacteriales bacterium | reverse complement strand
ATGTACTGAAGAGGTGCAGGCTCAGAGGCGGTAGCGGATACTACGATAGTGTAGTCCATAGCGCCCGCCTTGGCGAGTGTGTCAACCACCTTGGCAACTGTAGACTGCTTCTGTCCTATTGCTACGTAGATACAGATTACGTCCTTGCCCCTCTGGTTGATAATTGTATCGGTTGCGATAACCGTCTTACCTGTCTGTCTGTCGCCGATAATAAGCTCTCTTTGACCTCTGCCGATAGGAATCATAGAGTCTATTGCCTTAATACCGGTCTGAAGAGGAACTGAAACGCTCTTTCTTTCGATAATACCGTATGCAGGGCGTTCAATGGGATTGTATATATCACTCTCGATTGCGCCCTTGCCGTCGATGGCAACACCGAGTGCGTTTACTACTCTGCCGATAAGGCATTCGCCAACGGGAACGGATACGATTTTACCCGTGCGCTTTACGATACTGCCCTCACTGATGCCGGAGTCGTTACCGAGAAGAACGCAGCTGATAAAGCTCTCTTCGAGGTTAAGTGCCATACCGAACACACCGCCTGTAAATTCAAGCAGCTCGTTTGCCTGACACTTATCAATACCGTATACCTTTGCGATACCGTCACCGACTGAGATAACGTATCCTACCTCGTCCTGTACGGTCTGCTTTTGGTAATTCTTTATTTGTTCTTTTATGATTTTTGTAATATCATCAATTCTTGACTGCATTTTTTCACCAACTTTATATAGGTTTTACATTACAATATTGCCAAGACTCTGGGCAAGCTTATCGAGCCTGGTCTTGATTGAGCCGTCAAGCTGAATACCGTCGTAGCGCAGCTTAATTCCGCCCAATATACTAGCGTCAATTATGTTGTTTATAACTATTTTTTTGCCTGTCTTTGCCTCTAACTTTTTAACGAGCCTATCATTCTGCTCAGCACTTAACGGGCTAACCGTCACCGCGTCAACGCGCAAAATACCCATATATACGTCATATTCGTCCGTATATCCTGTGAGCGCGGTGGTATACGTGTGTGCCATTCTCTTGTCTGAGAGTAATTTTAAAAGATTGCATAAGTTCTCATCCAAAGAGCCGAATGCCTCGCTTATCATTCCTCGCTTCTCTTCCTTAGAAAGAGTAGGGGAGTTTAGGATAAGGCAATATTCGGGGTTGTTTTTAATGATAGCGATTACGGCACCTACGTCGCTGTAAACCTTCTCTACGTCGCCGTTCTCCTTGGCGAGCTCAAATAGGGCTCTTCCATAATCCTTAATGTCACTCATTATCCTCACCCACCTCGTCGATGAAGGAATCGATTAAGGACTTATGCTCGCTTTCATTTATATCTCTTTCGATAATTGCCTCGGCAATGTCGATAGCAAGTCCTGAGACCTGCTCCTTTACCTGATTTATGGCGTGCTTTTTCTCAAGCTCAATCTGTGCATGAGCACGTTCGAGAGTTTTGTCTGCCTCTGCTCTTGCTTCACTGAGAATTTCCTCCTCACGAAGCTGAGCCTTTCTGATAGCATTCTTTATAATCTCATCACTCTCGTCGTTTGCATTCTTGAGTCTTGCTTCATATTCATTCTTCATTTCGGCTGCGGCATTCTTGGAGCTCTCCGCATCGTCGTACATATCGTCGATTTCCTTTTGCCTTGAGTCTATCATATTCTTGATAGGCTTGAAGAGCAGCTTTTTTAAGAATAAATAGAGAATAAGAAGGTTACACCACGCAAAAATCATTGTGAAGACGTTAAAGCCTACGAATGGCTCTGCGTCTAAAATAAACTGAAGTGTCATAGTTAACCTTTCCTTTTTATGCTTTTTGCTTTATTAGTTGATTTACTAATCAGAAATTCATAAAGAGAAGAAGGAGTGAGATAACGAGGGAGTAAATACCGGTTGTCTCGGTGATTGCACAACCAAGAATCATATTAGTTCTGAGTGTACCTGCCATTTCGGGCTGACGAGCCATAGCCTCAAGAGCCTTACTAACTGCGATACCCTCACCGATAGCGGGACCGATAGCTCCGATACCCATACAAAGACCTGCGCCAAGTAATTTTGCTGCTAATGCATCCATTTTTAAAATCCTCCTAAGATTTTGTGTTTTTATTTTTATTTCTAAAATTATTTATCCGAATTTTCCTTTGCCAATTCTGCAGGGTCAGGGCACGCTGCGCCTACGTAAATCATTGTAAGAAGAATGAATACGAACGCCTGTACGAAGCCTGAGAATAGGTCAAAGTAGATGGAGAGAAATGCGGGAATACCGACCTGCATAAACGGAATCTGTCCGATAATACCCGGTATCCAGCCGAAGATAAGAGAGGAGAGCGCGGAGAGAGCGCCATAGATAAGCGCTGTCAATACCGAGCCGCCCGCAACGTTACCGAAGTGACGGAATGCGAGTGAAACGGGTGTTGCAATCTCGCTAACGATATTCATAGGCGTCATAACCGCGATAGGCTCTGTAAAGCCCTTAAGCCACGCCTTAAATCCAAAGTTCTTAATACTGTTATACCACACCATACCGGTGGTGATAAGCGCAAATGCCATTGTAACAGAGAGGTCGGCAGTCGTTGAGCGGAAGACCTGCGTCGTTCCGATAAGCGTACCGAACAAAAGAGTTACGAAGAGAGTGCCGATATACGGCGCAAACTTTAAATTGTGTCTACCCATAGTGTCGCCAACGACGTTATAGAGCATATCCACAATCTTTTCCACAATTACTTGTGAGCGAGAGGGACGCTTGGTAATTTTTCTTGTCAGCACGAATGCCGCTATCATAATTCCTAAGGTTACTACTAGGAGTGACAGAGTTGTTTCCGTAATATTAAGCGTCATAAAGGGCAATTCAATACTAAATAGTATCTTAGGGCCCGTTACGTTTAAATCCATATCATTCCTCTCCCTTCTTAAGCTTTGCGCGCACAATCTCGCTAACGTATATAATCGGTCTGTATGCAAGCAGTGTGATTGCGCAGGGAAGTGGGCTGAATACATTGGTAAGAGCGAACGCTATGACCAATGCGCCGATTAAGCTCAGTGTTCTTACAACGTATGAGAACGAAACTGCATTCTGTACCATCATACCGTGCTTACTGTTAAATTCCTCTGCTTCCTCGTCGCTAAGCTCCTTGTCACCGCGGAGCGCAAGGTATTTATTCACTGCGTTGTTTACCGATATTGAAAGGAAGAGCATATTTGCTACCATAACCACAGCGCCGAGTAATGCGCCAAGGAGTACGGTATAGTCAAACTTACCGATTATCAAGTATACGATTACCGTTATAAGCGATACGACGCCTTCACCTATCGCCATTATGCCTGTGGCTTCGAAGTTAGCCTTAAGCGTTGTCTGTTTATTATCCAATGCTATTCCTCTCTTTCCTTATTACCGTTTTTAAAGAAGTCGCGTAGCTCTCTTTGCTTTTTTTCCTTATTTATCTTTTCCTGTTGCTCTTTTTGTCTATCCCTCTCGATTTTTTCCATATTACCGAGAGCAGTAAGAATGAATCTCAGCATTGACAAAAGCCCTATCAATACGCCGATAACAATTATCACGGCGTACGTCCAATCGGGAGCGCCGAGCTTCTCAACCAAGAGCCAACCAAGTCCGACAGAAACGAAAATATCTAATATCAACGAGAAAAAGCTTTGTAATACTATATTAAGTACCTTAACTCCCTCTGTCAGCTCGTTTTTCATTTTTTCCCTCTTTTGTTAATATAGACGTATATTCATCATTTAAAAAATATATTTACATTTTATCACACGCGTAAAGTAAAATCAATAGTAATAAGCAAAAAAATTAAGGGGTACTGCGCTTAGCACAATACCCCGGTTTTTGTTGAGCGAGTTTTCAAGGAAAACCCGCATTTTTCGTTTTAAGCATCTCCATGCTCATTATAGTACGCCTTTGCTGAGAGGGAATACTTGTAGATGCACTCTACGAGTGTCTTAGCACTTGTGTCCTTGATACCGTTATAGTATGCGGACAGATTGTAATACTTGCTTACGCCGTCGATGGTAAGAGTTACGTTTTGGGCAAGCGTGTGAGCAGGTATTGCAAATTGAACGTAGAGAATATTCTCACCGTTTTCGTTTATTCCTGCGATAAGCTCGCATTCAGTACCGTTTATCTTTACGCTGCTTGCTTGAAACGTGCGCTCGAATATGAATCTTATTTTTGGCATCGTAGCAAGGTTAAGGCAAGCCGCCTTGATACCTTCGAATTCTTCTACAGTACAAATTTCCTCTGTCATATCTAAGCTCGCCGTAGGAGCGAGTGTGCCGTAGTTGATATTCAGTGAGTCAGGTATTTGCTTACCAACGTAGGTATATAATGCCTTGATGTATTCAATGGTATCTACCATAAGCTGCTTCGTGCTATTTGAGTATTCACCGTTAATGATAGTAGATGCCTGCATTGGAATAGATGTGATCCAGCTGTAATATAGCTGCTCACCGCTTATCGAGATTGCACCGGACTTCATCGTTATCTTATATTCATCAGCGGCGCATTCAGGAGAAACGCTGATTGAGTATACGTAGCATAGCGTGCCGTCAACAATAGTTGTCTTTGACATAATCTTGGCAATTTCGCTGTCTGTGAGTGCAACGCCGTTTACGTAGAGCGTATTGACGGTAAGATCAACGTACGTAGGAATATATATATTCACAGTGAACTTGGAGTGAAGAGTTATATTCTGACTAAGAGGAGCAAAAACTTTCTTAGCAATCATAACGCAAGCGTACGAATAAGCTCTTTCAAACTCTGAGCCGTTATATGCATAAGCTACGATGATATCACCGTTTGTAAGCGTATCGGTGTCTGTAAGGAGAGCTCTTGATGTGTGGTAATTGCGGTAAACTCTGATATTCTCGCCGAGTATCGCCTTAAGCTCGCCAACCGTCATCGTTTTGCTGCTAAGCTCGAGCACACCGCCCTCGTACGTACCGGCAGATGCAGGAACGTTGATAACGGGCGCTTTCTGCTCTTCGGGCGAGTAGATGTAAGATGCGCTCTTAGAATATGTAACGTTGTCAACGTAGATGTCTGTGTTGCTTGACGTATTCCAATAGAGTCTTGCGTGACGGATTGAATGTACGCTGCCGTCTGCGATAGTAATTTCGTATTCGACACCGTCAACCGAGAGTACAGCGCTTGTTACGTAGCCGTTGTCACCTGCGATAAGATATGCGCCGATGTCGTGCCATTCACCAAACGAGAGTGCGTTTGCAAGCTTAACCGTGCCGCCTGAGTAATCAGTACCGTTTGCTTTCGTTACCGTCGCACCTAATGAGGTAGAGAAGTACACGCCGTTGCCTCTGATATGGAATACGATTTCCTTAAAGTCACCTCCGTTAATGAATACACCGAGTCTTATCTGTACACCTGAATCTGCGTTGTTAAAGAGAATGCTCATCGAGTACTTGTGATAAAGTCCCTTTGCGCTATCTGAGAAGCTGTTCTGGAAGAGTCTTGCATATCCCGTGCCCTCCGTTGTCGCACCGTTTACGTGGTAAACGAGGTCGCTTTCTTCCTTACCGGCAATACCCGCAATACCTGGAGTTACAGGAGCTGTACCGCTTACGATATCAAGTGCGTTTGCACCGTTGAAGTGGTAGCTGTTCTCATAGCTTGATACTGTGTAGTAGGTGTAAGTCACCTCGAATGGTGCGCCACCCCTTGAATACGCTACTATAACGTCGCCTATTGCCACGGTTGCGCTGTCTGCAAGAATAGCGTTATTTCTTATAACACGAACGTCGCCAAGGAGTGCCTTGATTTCGCTTACCTTAAGACCGTTTCTGTAAACGTATGCGCCACCGTCTTCAAGAACGAGCGTATCTAGGTTAGCATCCTTATTAACAGGTATATCCTGCTTGTTTGAGTAGGAGGCAAAGCTCTTTTCTACTCGTGTAAAGAGGTTGTCAATATAGAGCTGGATATTGCTGCTCTGGTCGTACACGAGTCTTAAGTATCTGGGAGTATAAATGCCGGATACAAGCTTGATTATATGCTCCTCGCCGTTGATATAGAGCTTGATTGTGTCAAGGTAGCCGTCGTTATCCGACGTGATTACCATTGCAATCTTATACCACTGACCGACGTTAAGATTGTCAGCAATCTTGTAGCTTGAATTATATTCTGCAAACGGAACACCGTCAATGCTCTCAATGATGCCTGCGTTGTCCGCCGTGCTTCCCGTACTGTTGCCAAGATATACGCCGTTATCCTTGAAGTAGATGTATGGGAAGAACGTCGCATTGCTGTCGTTATAGAGTGAGAACTGGTATCTGAAGATTGTAGTCGAGTTGCCGACCAGCACGTTATGCTCAAGGGTGAATACGTCCTTGGTTACGAACTGATCGAATGCGATAAACGCGCCCGATGTGTTAAAGCCGTTAATGAAGTATGAGTAGTCATTCTCAGCCTTACCGCCGACACCGCCAACGCTTGTTACGTACAGAGCCTCGTCAGTGTATACGCCAAGTGAGCCCGTACCGTCTTTAACGTTGTCGAACGTAACCACTCTCTTGTCTATTGTGTAGTATGAGTAAGCACGCTCGTAATCTCTGCCGTTTGTGGTGTATACGACTATTACGTCACCCTTTTCGACGAGCTGATGTGCTTCAAGCTCAACGCCGTTTCTAAGAACTCTGATGTTTCTTGACAAATCTGCGCGAAGCTCTGCTACCGTTCTTGATGAGGTGAGCATAAGAAG
Source organism: Eubacteriales bacterium (assembly GCA_045629765.1). GTDB lineage: Bacteria > Bacillota > Clostridia > Oscillospirales > CAG-272 > UBA1740. The sequence continues at coordinate 33,393 of JAZQRW010000159.1, read as the reverse complement.
CGTATTGCCGACAAGCGACCAGTTGTCAGTATTGTATACTGTGAGCGTAGGCTTAGCGTCACGCGCTGGGTTGTATGCCGACGTTGCGGTAAGCTTGATAACAACGTTGTCAAGATATACGTTTGGTACGTCCTGGGTATTTCTGTCATAGTAAAGACGTGTGGTTGCAATGCCGATAATGTCGTGCGGTACGGCAGCTGCGTCGGCTGGGAACGTACCGTCACCGTTTGCGGACTTGAACTGGAACTGCTCCTTAAATACGATAGTATGCTCGTTGCCGTTAACGTAGAGCTTAAAGCTCTCAATATAACCGGTTTCGTTGTCTGTAACAGCCACTATTGCAATTCTGTTCCATTCGCCAACCTTGATAGAGCCGTCAACTACGTAACCCTCTGTAACGGGATTGCCGTCGATTGAAGCGAATATCTCTGCAAGTCCGTTACCGCCTATTTCTGTTAAGGTAACTCCGTTACTTCCGACATTTATCATAGTGAAGTAACGCATAGCGCTGACTTCCTTATCAACGTACCATCCCATTTGAGTAAGCATGCTCGATGATGCATCACCAAGCAGAATTTCATACTCAAGGTTGTATGCGCCGCTGAGCATATTTGAGCCCGGAATGTTGATGTAAGAATCCTTATCGATGATATGATATACCGTGTCGCTCTCGCTCTTGCCGCCAACGCCGGTGGCAATTTCAACGTCAGGCTCTGATGCGCCGCCACTGACGTTGTAAATAACGTCCTTAATCATTGCGGAGCCGTTGTTGATATTATCCTCGGGGATAAGCAGGTCAAAGGCATTTTCCTCTATCATCTGAATAGCGGTCTTAAGGTTCTTTGCGACAAGTGAAATGTCGTCACCTGTAGATGTCTGTGAGCTAAGAGCAGCTATAGCGTTGTCACGGTATGTCTTAACAGCCTCTACGTAAGCAGGGATAAATCCTGAGAGGTCTTTTGCGTCAAGCTCTCCTAGGAACTTAAGCACCTCTTCCTTGGTATATCTGTACTCGTATTCGCTGGTGCCAAGGCGTGTGCCCGAGCATTCGATTTCGTAGAGTGAAGGAGTAGTTGTACCAACGAACGTTATCTTAATCTGGCTCGCTGTAACGTTATCCATGCTCATTGAGGTCTCGCGTCTTGCGTTAGACTCAATCTTGCCGTCTAACGTCTTTGCGTCGTAAACTGTTACCCATTCGATTCCGTTAAATATCTCAACTGTGAACTCGCCAATAGTGGTTGCGCTCTGATAGAAATCGTGGATTGTGAGCGTATCAAGGTTACAGTAACCGCCAAGGTCCATAAGGATTGAAACCGAGTTGGTAAGAGAGGTAAAGCGTCCGCCGTGAACGTGGAAGTTACCGTCGGTCAACGCCTCAACCGTGTATACACTGTGTGCCGTTCCGCTTACGACCTCTGCCTTGTTGCCAAGGAGCAGATTGTTTTCGTAAACGTTGGTTGGGGTTGGAGCCTCGTTATGTGGTGAAGCACTAAGCTCAATCTCGTAAAGTGCGAATGAATTGGTTGTACCCGTAACGGTAAGGCGAATCTTACTTCCCTTAACACCGGTCAGGTCAACGTCAAAGTAAAGTTTGTCGTCAGAGGTCGGATTGTAGGTACAGACCGTTGTCCACGCGCCCTGATAATAAGTTTCTATCTTGACGCTTTCAAGGTGGCTCTCGCTACCAAGCTCTTTATCGTAAATTCTTAAGTAGCTGTAATAGTACATACCCTCAAGGTCTGCGTAAAGCGTCATTGACCTTACGTTACCCGAGATTGCGTTAGTACCGGATATAGCGTACGATGTGAGCTTGGTCTGCTTGTTGCCGTCGGTCAGGCTCTTGACGTTAGCCTTTGTTCCGCCGAGGTATGCAAAGCCGTTTTCAAGACCCATAAGCTTATTTTCAAGAGCGTTGCCGCTTGCACCCCTAATAGGACTTACAGGCATAATCGGCGAGGTGATTACTCTGTCACCAACGGTAATACCGGTCTTCTTATGCTCTGTTGGGTGTGAGTGAAGTACTACGCCGTACGTATCTCCATTTTCGTGGTTATCTACGTAGTATGTGGGATATTCGCTATCTGCAAGGAGGGTGTACTCGCTTGAGCCGACCTTCTTAACGTAATAGCTGTAGCCTATTACGCTGTAGTCCTCCTCGGGATAAGCGGATATTTCTACCTTTCCATTCGGAAGAAGAGTAGCTGTAATCGCTTCAATCGTTGGAACGGTGTAGCAAAGGAGTGCCTCGCTTTCCACACCGTCGGCATTAACTGCAGTTATACGATATGTGCGTCTTTCGTTAAATTCATTAGAATTTGCGAGTGTGTAGGTGTATGAGGTTGTACCTGCGGGTACGGTTGCGATAAGAGTATATGTAGCGTCGCTTCCGTCAGCCTTATAAAGATTATACGATGTTGCGGTGTTAGACGCAGTCCAGCCAAGTGTTACGTTAAGACCGTTCTGTGCCTTTACCTCAAAGCTTGAGGGAGCGTTAGACTCGCTCTTGGGTGTGAAGTTTGAGATAATGTACGACTTACCCTTTTCAGTATTAAAGGAAATGATGTCGTTGCCCTTGTCGGTGTAGCTTACAGCTCTGCCGTCACACCAAACCTTAACGCCCGTGGAGTTCTGGAGCTTGAGGCTTACCTCACCTCCGTTATTTGAGAGTATCTCAATCTGGCTTGTAAGGCCGTCAGCCCAGCTTGCACTGACCTCGAAGTTGCCTCTTGCAACCATACCCGAGAATGAGCCTGTGCTCCATGCATCGGGGATTGCTGGGATAACCTCTATATAACCCTCGTGGCTCTGAAGAATCATCTCAACAAGACCGCCGGTGTAACCGAGGTTGCCGTCAATCTGCCACATTGCGCTGCAGTTCCAAAGGTTGGTTGCAACGTAAACGTTGATGAAGTCCTGAACCATAAGGTATGCATTCTCGCCGTCTTTAACTCTTGCCCAAGCGGGAAGACGGTGTACAACGCCGTGCGCACCCTTCATCTGACCCGAGCAGTCTCTCTCAACGAGAGAATACTTAGCAGCGTCGAGCCAAGCGGGAGTATTTGAGTTGATAACGTCACCGGGGTAAAGACCGATGAGCTGTGAAATATGTCTGTGGTCCCATTCACCAAGGTCACCGTAGTAATCTTCCTCACGGAATTCCTTGAGCTGACCCGAGTAGCCTATGGGTGAGTAATCGTATTTATCAATCTGCTCCTCAATAGTTGCAAGTATAGGATAATCCTCGGCGGTATATCCAAGGAGCTTTGCCGCCTCAAGAGCCTTACTACCTACGTAGTAAAGAGCCGCCTGGTCGTAGGTTGTACCCTCTGTGTAGTACCACTGACCGTTAACGTACTGCTCTGCGGAGTCGCCGTTTGCACTGAGGTAGAGGCCGTCAACGTATACAACTGCCTTAGTCATAAATGCAGCTGCGCCGTAAAGAGCCTCAAACGCTGTCTGTAACTTCTCTCTATCGCCCGAATATTCGTAGTAATCCCAGAACATAGGTAAGGTAAGACCGAGGTTACCGAGTGACTGCTGGCTGTTTACGTAGTAAGCCGATGCGCCTGTTACGATAGACCAGCCGTTCTCACCATTTGGGTCATACTGATCGGGGAATTTGCTCTGAACCATAGAGGAGGTAGCCTTCTCGACCTGTGGAAGATATGCATACCAGTAGTTTATGTATGGCTCAAAGGTTTCATACATATTGGTTGTGAATGACGCCCAATAGTTTTGCTGCTCGTTAATATTGTGCCACATTCCGCAGCCCCAGGGGGATAGCTGGTATCTTGTCCAAGTACCTTGGAGGTTGGAGGGAAGTGTATTTTCACGTGATGATGCAATCTGTAAGTATCTGCCGTATGCAAAAAGAATTTCCTCAAGATAGAGGTCACGCTTATGGTCTGAGTCGGTGTACTCACCGTTCGCGCCTGTGCTGTAGCCGTAGGTGTTTACAAGCTCGTCTGTCATAAGCGAGCTTTCACCGCCGAGGTCAAAGGTCACACGGTTAAAGATTTCACCGTGGTCGGCAATGTGAGTTGCCTTGAGTGTCTCGTAGCTCTTGCCCTCAAGACCGTTCAAGATTGCTGTGAGCTTATCCTCAGCACTTACGTACTTGCCTGCCGCCTTAAGCGCGTCTATTTTCTGCGAGTGGTCCTCTGTTGTGAAGATTTCCTCAGCCAAGGTGTAGTCGGTTGTCATAGTAACCATGAGCACTACGCTGTCGGCGTCGTTAACGGTAATGGTCGAGCCCTTGCCTGTGTAGAATACCTCGTCGTCCTTTGGCGCAGTTTGTGCGTTGGGGTCGTTGTATGCGGAAATTGAGGAGGACTGACCCTCGGGAATTACCTTAAACTGACCTGCACAGGTAATGTTGTAGTACTGGAGATGACCGCCAAGGTCGATAACGCCGTTTGTGCCGTCAACGTAAGCGTTAAGCTCGCCGGTACGCAGAGCACCGTCATCAATAGGCTGACCATTCAATTCCTTGTACACGTGCCCAAGGTATGGAATTTCGGGGCGTACTGTTACGTCTAGTGTGCCCGGAACTGACGCTGAAAGCTTGATAACTACTGCCTGGTCGGGATATGACATAAAGTACTCTCTTGTGTACTTAACGCCCTCGTATACGTATTCAACGGTTATAACACCGGTGCTGAGGTCAAGGTATCTGTAATAATCTGTAACCTCGTCGAACGGGTGGTCAAAGTCAAGATATAGGTCGGCAAAGTTCTGTATACCGCCAAGGCTCTTGTTGCCTACACCCTCAAAGTAGTGGTAATAGCAGTTGCCGTAGGTTTTTTCTGTGAGCTGAACTCTTTCGGTCTCGGTTCTGCCAAACACTACCGCTCCGCCGTAGCCGTTACCTATAGGCATTGACCAACGCTCCCAACCGTCGTTTGTGTGGTCAACGCTCGTAAGGAAGCTTATGTCGTACTCGTTTCCAAATGGCGCCTCAACGTCAAATTGAAGACGGTAGTCCTTCTGCTTATAGCTTTCCGCCTCTGGCGCTACGTCGATAGCGAATGATACAAGACCCGTAGAGGCTACAAGTGAAATAAGCATTGCAAGGCATATCGCCAATGAGGTTATTCTGTTGCTTATTGAATATGCTTTCATAAATTACCTCTTTATGTTAGTTGTTTTAATACCGAATCTAAACCGGAACAGTGTAGCAAAGCGCACCCTGGCTTTCGATACCGTTCTCATCAACGGCGCACAGCCTGTACGTTCTGCGTATTTTGAGCTCGGCCTCGTCGCTTATCTTATAGACAGCCGAGGTGTCGCATATATTAGCAAGGTAGAGTGTGTAGCTTGGCGCACTCTCGTTTGCTATATATAAGTTGTAGCTTACAGCGTCTTTTGATTTACGCCAGGAGAGCTTGATACAGTCCTTCTTTACTGATTTTACAGCAAATCCGCTTGGAATTTTAGGCTGCTTAATCGGCTTCATTCCTGTAATTACGTATGCCTTGCCGGGCTTTGTGCTAAAGGCGATAACGCCGTCACACTCGGTATATCTTACCTTTTTGCCGTCGCATTTAACGACAACGTCTTCGGTGTTGCCAAGCTTGATTTTGCACTTATCTGAGAACTCGCCTGCATTTACGCAGATTTTCTTTAGCTTACCGCTTTGCCATTTTGCATCGATCGAATATCCGCCGCGAGCAGACAGTCCCTTAAAGTTTCCGCTTGCCCACGCCTTTGGTATAGCGGGTATTACGTCAATATAGCCCTCGTGGCTCTGTAAGAGCATTTCCGCCATAGCGCCTGTGTAGCCGAGGTCACCGTCTATCTGGAACATATTGCCAAGGCTCCAGAGGTTGGTGCCGATATAGCGTGATAAGAATTCACGTACAAAGATATGTGAGTATTCACCGTTTTTAAGCCTTGCCCAAGCGGGTAGACGGTGTACGATACCGTGCGCACCCATAAGCGAGCCTACCTTAATTCCCAAGCCGCCTCGTTCACGAAGCGCAACACCTGCCGCATCGAGCCAAGCGGGTGTCGCAGGGGTTATGCTGTCGCAGGGGTATAGACCGATGAGCTGCGAGATGTGTCTGTGCTCGTATTCACCGAGCTCACCGTAGTAATTTTCCTCGCGGAATTCCTTTATCTGACCTGAATATCCGACGGGTGATTGGTCGTAGTGGTTGATTTGCTTTTTAACCGTCTTAAGAACCGGATAGTCAGAGTCCTTGTATCCGAGCATCTTTGCCGCTAAAAGCAGCTTTGAGCCGACGTAATAGAGTCCTGCCTGGTCGTATGTTGTGCCCTCGGTAAAGTACCATACACCGTTTACGTGCTGTTCTGCCGAGTCACCATGAATGCTCAAGTATTTGTCACCGCGCTTAACTACCGATTTTGTCATAAACGCCGCCGCCTCGTATAGCGCAGTAAAGACTGCCTTTAACTTCTCGGGGTCGCCGGAAAAATCGTAGTAGTCCCAGAACATAGGAATTGTCAGACCCATATTTCCGAGTGCGCTCGATGCATTCATCATCCAAGGGAATGCACCCGTGCCGATAGTCCAGCCGTTTGAGCCGTCCTTGCCGTATTTCTTAGGCAATCTTTCCTTGACGAGCTCAGACGTGAGATTTTTGGACGCTGGCAAATATGCCTGCCAATAATCAAGATAGCCCTCGAACACCTCGGGCATATTAGTCGTGCAAGCGGGCCAGTAGTTTTGTTGCTCGTTGATGTTGTGCCACATACCACAACCCCAGGGGGAGAGCTGATAGCGTGTCCAGGCACCCTGCAAATTCGCAGGTAGCGTGCCCTTTCTTGATGAAGCAAGGAGCAGATAACGGCCGTACAAGAACTGCAATTCCTCAAGGTAGAGGTCACGCTTTTTGTCACTTACAGTGTACTGTCCGTCATCGCCTGTAGGCTTGTTATATTGTCTTACAAGCTCGTCTGTGGTGGACGCCCATTCGCCTCCAAGCGTTACGTCTACACGGCTGAGTATCTTTCCTGCGTCCTCTATATGCCGTGCTTTTATTTCGTCGTATGTATATGCGCTCGCCCTTGCCATATCGGCGTCGACCTTTTCCCTTGCGGGTACGTACGCGTTTGTTTTCTTTAGGGCTGATATCTTCTTCGCATGCGCCTGTTCGTTGAATATGGACTCGTGCATTTGGTAATCCGTACCAAGCGTGATAAGGAGGACAACCTCGTCGGCATCATTAACTGTCACCGTAGAGCCGCCAACCGTGTGGAACATTTTATTTTCTGCTTCCCACACTACGTCACATTCAGCATTTGCACTCGTAATTTTTGCATTCTCGCCATAAGGAATAAGCCGCATGCTTGCCGCACCTGTTACGTCAAACCACTGAAGATGTCCGTCAAGTGTGATGCATCCCTCCGTCACACCATTATTATCTACGGTGCTTGCGTGCAGGCTTCCGGTACGCTCTGCCTCATCGTCATACGACTGACCTTCAAACTCGTTAAAGACGTGTCCGATAAATGGAATTTCAGGTCGGAGAGTGAATGAAATCTTGCCCTTTTCCGATGCAGAAAGCTTTACTGCAAGCACCTTGTCGGGATATGACATAAGATACTCACGAGTGTACTTAACACCCTTACACGTGTACTCAAGCGTTGCCACACCGCTTGTTATATCAAGGTAGCGCTCGTAGCCTGTAACCTCGTCGAACGAATGGCCGAAATCCAAGAAAACGTCGCAGAAATTCTGTACACCGCCAAGGCTCTGTCTGCCAACACCGCAGTAATAGCAGTTGCCAAAGCTCTTTTCGGTAAGTTGAATTCTGTCTGTCTTCACTCTGCCGAGCAAAACCGCGCCGGCGTATCCGTTGCCGATTGGCAATGACCAGCGCTCCCAGCCGTCCTCAAGGTGCGTGACGTCGTTTGAAATATGCTTTATATCGTTCTCGTGAGCGAAGGGCGCTTCTCTAGTAAAATACAGTCCTCTGAAATTTCGTTTTTTTGTCATTTTTTCCTCCGTAACATTGTCTTTTTGCGGGTGTTACCGCGCAAGATTGTCAAAGTAAGCTTTAAATTTTACGCGGGCTAAAGCGCGTAAATAAATATTTAATATTCCTAACGCCATTGTATATTATAATGGAAAATTCGTCAATAACGTTTTTGCGTTTTTGTAGCACAAATTTGAGATATCAAGATAAAATTTGAAATCATATACAACTACTCTTAGGCAATCTATACAAAAATAAAGGAATAAGAAACCGCAGGAGTAAGCACTAAGCCACACTCCTGCGGTTAAAATGTAAGTTAAAGAACGCTTCTTTCCAAGAAAAAGTGAGAGCGCCGGCGATTTATTAGATCTTGCTCTTAAGATCCTCGGCAATAATGCTTTTCATCGCCTCAATACCGACTCGAATTGCGCCAGTGGTGTCCTCACTCATAGGCATACTCATACCGAGTTTTTCTCTTTCCTGATTCCATACTGCGTGGAAGCAGCTGCCGCAACGAACGTGCAAGGCTGCCGCAACTACGAAGAGGGCGGCGGATTCCATCTCACTCGCCTTAACGCCGAGACGTTTCCAGCTCTCCCACTTTTGAAGAAGCTCGTAATATACGGGCGACTTCTCGGGTGCGTGCTGTCCGTAGAACGCATCCTTGCATTGTACTACGCCGGTGTGAGTGCGATAGCCTAGACTCTCGCTCGCCTCTTTGAGTGCCGCCGCAATGCCAAAGTCTGATACTGCAGGGAACTCGATTGGAGCATATTCCATGGACGTGTGCTCGAAGCGGATAGCGCCCGTAGCAACAACGATATCGCCCGGTTGTACGTCGAGGTCAATACCTCCGCAGGTTCCGATACGTATAAACGTGTCAGCACCGATTGCCGTAAGCTCCTCCATAGCGATAGACGCGGATGGACCGCCGATACCGGTAGAGCATACCGAAACCTTCTCGCCGAGCAATGTGCCGGTGTAAATATTGTATTCTCTGTTCATACCCACGTGTACAGGGTTGTCAAAATGCTTTGCAATCTCCTCGCATCTGCCGGGGTCACCGGGGAGGAATACGTAGCGACCTACGTCACCTACGTTGCATCTGATGTGAAACTGTGTTCCTATATCCTGCATAGCTTATTCCTTTTTCGTTAATTGTCGTTTATAAACTGCTCTTATCGAAACCGAAGGGAAGAATTTCTCCTAAGGTTTTAACGGTGATTTTTTCGCTATTTCCCCAGATGACGATGAAACCGGGAGAGCAAAATTCGCCCATAACTTGACGGCATACACCACATGGCGGAAAGTCCGGCTTGGCTGGCTTTCCAACCTCACCTCCTGCGATAGCGATAGCGACGAAGTCTCTTTCACCCTCGTTTATCGCCTTGAAGAATGCAACTCGCTCAGCGCATACTGTTGGTGTGAACGATGCGTTCTCAATGTTTGCACCGAGGTACACCTTGCCGCTCCCCGTAAGGAGCGCCGCACCTACGGAATAGCTTGAATAGGGGCAGTATGATGACTCACGGGCCTTGTCGGCGAGAGCCCATAGTTCCTCGTTTGTGTATTTGATATTTTTCATAAAACACCTTAAAATGTAAAGTTAGGTTGTCGAAATTCTATTTTTCTACCGTGTACGGCACGTCAAGAAGTTCAGCAACCGTTGTTGCAATGTTGTAAAAACCGAGCTTTGTACCGAGATTTTCGACCTTCTCACCTTTTCTGTAAAGTATAAAGGGAATGTACTCACGAGTGTGATCGGTGCTCTTGTCAGCAGGGTCACAGCCGTGATCAGCGGTGATAATCAGACAATCGTCCTCGCCAAGATTTTCCATAATGAGAGGAAGATTTTTGTCAAAGTAAGATAGTGCCTCGGCATAGCCGTCCTTATCCTGTCTATGACCGTAGAGCATATCAAAGTCTACAAGGTTTGTAAAGCACAAGCCCTCAAAGTCGCGCTTCGTGCATTCTATCGTCTTTTCTATACCCTCGGCGTTTCCGTGGGTAAAGATTGTCTGTGTAATACCCGAGCCTGCAAATATATCTGTGATTTTACCTATAGCGATTACGTCCTTGCCGTTATCCCTAAGAGCGTTAAGCACGGTCGCTCTCGGGGGTATCAGTGAGTAGTCGTGTCTGTTTGCGGTTCTTGTGTAAACACCGTCCTTGGTGGTGAATGGGCGTGCTATAACTCTGCCGACACCGTGCTCACCTACGAGAAGCTCTCTTGCAATTTTACAGTAATCATACAGCTTTTCAAGTGGGATTAAATCCTCGTGTGCGGCAATCTGAAATACGCTGTCCGCAGAGGTGTAAACGATTAAGTCACCCGTTCTTAAATGCTCGTCACCGTAGTCACGGATAACGTCTGTGCCAGAGTACGGCTTGTTACAAAGAACCCCACGTCCGACTCTTCTTGAAAATTCGTCAAGTAGCTCCTTTGGGAAGCCATCGGGATACGTTGGCAGAGGTGTTTTTGAAACAATGCCGCAAATCTCCCAATGTCCTATCGTCGTGTCCTTACCCATACTCTCTTCTTGAAGTCTGCCTACGGTGGCGAGTGGCTTATCGACCTTCGGTAAATAGTCCACGCCGTCGATGTGAGAAAGACCTAAAGAGATAAGGTTCGGTATATTAAATTTAGCCGAGCTTGATATGCTCTTCATGGTATTTGCGCCGACGTCACCGAATAATTGAGCATCCGGCTCGTAGCCAATACCAACCGAGTCAAGCACGATTAAAAATACTCTTTTTGCTTTTTTCATACTATTTTGTAAACCTTTGTTGGCATATTTGGTTAATCAGCATATCTTGCTGCTACGTTAAGCGCAATCTTCATCATTTCTGTAAAAGAGTTCTGTCTTGCCTCGGCGTCTACAGCCTCACCTGTCAAGAGATGATCGGAAACGGTGCAGATTGCGAGTGCGCGCTTGCCTGCGTATGCCGCGTTCATGTAGAGCGCCGCCGCCTCCATCTCTACGCCGAGAACGCCCATACGCGTCCACTTTTCACGTGCCTCGGGATTTGCGTTGTAGAAGATGTCGGATGAGAGAAGATTACCTACTGCATAGGGTGCACCGAGCTTCTCCGCCTCTTCAACTACAGCCTTAACAAGCTCGTATGATGCAATAGGAGCGTAAGTTCCCTCAAGACCGTACTGAACTGCGTAATTGGATGTTGTGCAAGCTCCCATACCTACGATAATATCACGCATCTTTACCTGCTCGGAGATACCGCCGGCAGAGCCGATGCGGATAATGTTTTCAACGCCGAAGAAATTAAAGAGCTCGTAGGAGTAGATGCCGATAGATGGCATACCCATACCGCTTGCCATTACGGATACGCGCTTGCCGTTGTAGTAGCCTGTGTAGCCCTGAATGCCGCGCACGTTGTTAACGAGCTTTGCATCTGTTAAAAAGTTCTCTGCAATAAACTTAGAGCGCAGAGGGTCACCGGGCATAAGCACGGTTTTAGCAAAATCCTCGGGATTTGCATTTATATGCGGTGTATGGTTCTTATTCATTGTGTTTCTCCTTTAAATCAATATCCCTCGCCTATAGCCTCAGCCTTTGCGAGCTTAACAACCTTGCTTGTGCCAAGACGGTCGGCACCAAGCTCAACGAACTTCTCGGCATCGTCAAGCGAAGAGATTCCGCCTGCAGCCTTAACCTTAACGAACTTACCTACGTTCTTTTTCATAAGCGCAACGTCATCAAATGTTGCGCCTGCCTTTGAAAAGCCGGTAGATGTCTTGATAAAGTCTGCGCCGCTCTCTGTAACGAGCTCACACATTTTAACCTTTTCTTCGTCTGTAAGAAGACATGTTTCAATAATAACCTTCAATACCTTTGGACCGCAGCACGCCTTAAGAGCGCGAAGCTCATCGAGAATTTCGTCGTAAAGTCCTTCCTTGAGCTTGCCTGCGTTGATAACCATATCAATCTCGTCCGCACCTTCAAGAAGTGCTTGCTCGGTCTCATAAACCTTAACAGCAGTAGTGTTGTAACCGTTGGGGAAGCCGATTACGGTACAAATCTTAAGGTTTCCCTTTACATAGTCTTTAGCCTGCTTTACGAAGCTCGGGGGAATGCACGCTGACGCACAGCCGAAGTGCATTGCATCATCAAGAATTGTTTTGATGTCTGCCCAAGTGGCGCATCTGTCAAGTAAGGTGTGGTCGCATTTTGATAAAATTTCTGTGATGTTCATAAGTATATCTCCATTTCAAATTATTACTTATTTAATATTCTGTGCTTTTTTCCAGCATCTGTGGCACATCGCAATATAGGTGTCGTTGCCGCCGAGCATTACCTGCGATCCCTCTGTCACCACATTGCTATGTTCGTCAATTCTTGCATTGACTGTAGCTTTAGAACCGCAGTTGCATATAGTTTTTATTTCGGCAATAGAGTCGGCAACCTCAAAGAGTCTTTTACTGCCGCTAAACATGTGCGTAAGGAAGTCGGTTCTAAGACCAAAGCATAATACGGGAATATTATAGTCGTTTACGATGGAGCGCATCTGGTCAATCTGCTCCTCGGTAAAGAACTGCGACTCATCAGCTATTATAACGTTGTAGTCGCCTTGTATTTCCTTAAAACGCGCGTAAATGTCAATATTTTTGTCGATGGGCTCACATACGCCCTCGATACCGATGCGTGATCGCAGAATGTCAGATCCATCACGGTTGTCGAGTGCAGGCTTGATGAGCCATACCTTCATTCCGCGTTCTTCATAGTTAAATTTGGTGATCAACACCTGAGCCGTCTTTGACGAGCCCATAGCGCCGTACTTGAAATAAAGCTTTGCCATTTTGCCTCCTTGAAGAGTTGATACAGAATCATTATAGCATAATATAGAACAAAAATAAAGAGGTATAGTAAAAAAACTTGCAATTTTATTCATCGTTTTGGTCAGAAAATAAAAAATTCGGGAAAATTTGTCTTTAGGGTGGAAAAATTTGAAAAAGTGTGCTAAAATAGTAAAAGCGACTTGAAATAAGCGCAATTGCTGCATAAAAATGAGAGGAGAAAACGTATGGTATTGATTATCGCCGAGAAGCCGAGCCTAGCAAGAAATATAGTTGCGGGCATTGGCAAGATGGATAAAAAAGACGGCTACTTCATAAACGACGCATATATCGTAACGTGGGCGTTTGGCCACCTGTTTTCTCTTTGTGATATAGAGTCGTATTCTGACAACCCGACAGATACGAAGTGGCGACTTGATAATTTGCCGTGCTTCCCGAAGGAATTTAAATTTGAACTTAAGAAGGCTGACGACAAAAAGAGCGTTGACTACGGTGTTAAGAAGCAGTTCAAGATTATTGAAACTCTTTGCAACCGAGGTGACGTTGATACTATCGTAAATGCGGGAGACGCAGACCGCGAGGGTGAGGTTATCGTAAGACTTTGTATCGATAACGCTCTTAAAAGTGAGAAGGCGAAGAAAAGGCTCTGGTTACCCGACCAGACTCCCGAAACGGTTAAAAAGGCGCTCGCGGAGATGAAGGATGAGAGCCATTACGATACACTTGCCAACGAGGGCTTGGCAAGAACCTATATTGACTGGTTATACGGCGTAAATTTAACACGCTATGCCACCATTAAGACCGGTAGGCTCTTAAGAGTCGGTAGAGTTATAGTACCGATTGTACGCGCGATTTACGAGCGCGATTTGGAAATTCGCAACTTTAAGCCGGAAAATTATTACGTAATTTCATCCAATGAAAAGACGCATGGTGAGGTTGTAGACCTACAAAGCAAACAAAAGTTTGCATCTGGTGAGCTTTCAAACGCTGAGGAGCTTGCAAGCCTCTATAATTCGACAGGAGCGGTAGTTTCACATATAAGCAGTAAAAATGACTCGATTCTGCCGGGCAAGCTGTATTCCTTGTCAACGCTTCAAAACGTGCTTGGCAAGAAGTACAAGATGTCGATGGCAGAGAGCTTGAAAATAGTACAGAAGCTCTATGAGGAGGGTTATCTTACCTACCCGAGAACTAACTCGGAGTATCTTGCTACTGCCGAAAAGGATAAGATGCGCTCGATTATTTCCAATATATCGAAGCTGGGTTATCCCGTAAAGTTTAAGGACTCTAAGTATATATTTGATGACTCTAAGATTGAGTCACACTCTGCCCTTACTCCGACTTATAAAATTCCTAAAAAGGAAAAACTTAGTGAAAAGGAAAATCAGGTTTATTCCACCGTTTTTCGCCGTTTCGTAGCGGTATTCTGTGCCGAGGAATGCGTAGCGAAAAAGAGCGAGATTAAGATTAAGGTCGGTGAGCTTGAGGAGTTCAGTCTTAAGGGCACTATTATACTTGAGCCGGGTTGGACTAAGTACGACGACTATTCCGGAAAGGATAAGATTTTGCCCAAGCTTGAGCTCGGCGAAGCGGTGAACATCGACTTTAAGCCTGAGGAAAAGCAGACCACCCCCCCAAGACATTATACAATTGAAACACTCAATAAGTATCTCAAAAATCCATTCAAGGACGATAAGGCGAGAGCCAAGGAGCTTGAGGAGAGCGGCGAGGTTGACGATGCAGATGACTACAAGGCAATCTTCGAGGGACTTGAGCTTGGTACTGAGGCGACGAGGACGGGTATTATTGATAATGCTAAAAAGAGCGGATATATTGACCTTAAAAAAGACGTATATTCAATACTTGAGGGCGGAGAATATCTTATTGAATCTATCGCTCGGCTTGGCATCGTTATGGATAAATACAAGACCAGTGAGCTTGGTAAGGCGCTAAAGCAGGTTTACCACGGACAGATGAGCGTTGAGGACAGCGTTAAGCTTGCTGAGAGTGAGATTGCCGCGATCTTTGGCAACCGTGACGAAAACCCTGAGATGCCCAAGGTTGATACGGGTAAATACGGTGAGATAGTGGGAGAATGCCCCTTATGCTCGCGCCACGTTGTAAGAGGTAAATACAACTACGGCTGTATGGGATATACCGAGGGATGTCAATTTAAAATGGGTATTACAATTTTGAAGCGTGATATTCCTATTAGCGAGGCAAGACGCTTGCTTCGTGAGGGCAGCACCGAGCGGCTAAACGGATTTATTTCAAAGAATGGCAAACGCTTTAACGCAAGGCTCGTTTTGAATGGTGCCGATGTGAAATTTGCGTTTGATGACTAAAAAACAAAAAAAGAAAAAAGGCTTGTAATTTAGCACGGGTTGCTGTTTACAAGCCTTTTATGTTGTTTTTTTGTAAATGTAGGTTTACAAATTCTTAATGAGTCTTAAGTAAAACTCGGTTGCGTGGTATAGACACTCGAGTCTAATTCTCTCATTGTGACCGTGTATCGTCTTTCTCTCATCGCTCGTCAAATCCATAGCAGAGAAGCGGTAAACCTTATCGGAAATCTTGCTCCAATGACGGCTGTCCGAGCACTGAACCATAAGGTACGGCGAAACTATCGTACCGCGCCAGGTTGAAGCAATTGCACGCTCAACCTTTTTATAGCCCGTTACGTCTGTGCGTGAGATGTTACTTGGGTTCATTCCTCGAAGAGCAGTAAGGGTGATAGACTCGTCATCAATCGTGCTCTTTATATACTCAATTGCAGAGTCCATAGTGTCGCAAGGATTAAGACGCATATTTGAAACCATAGTTGCTTCAGGCGGAATAACGTTTGATGCGTTACTGCCGCTCATCTGCGTAAATGCAACGGTTGTACGCATAAGCGCGTTTAACTCGCCACCGCTCTTTTTGCATATCATATCGAGCACTCCGGAGAATAGCCACATATTTGCAAATATCATTCTGTAAAGGAAGGTGGAGTGTCTGCCGAGTGTGTCAAACATCTCGGCTACGGGCTTGGTAAGATGTCGTTTAAATGGATTAGCCTCAACCTTACAGCACGCTTGGCTTAGCACGCCTACGGGTGTATGAGGCTTTGGAGCAGAAGCATGACCGCCGTTTGACTTAACCTTGTATTCCAGGTCGAGCATACCCTTCTCGGCAATACCGATAAGACCGCAGGGAGCCTTTACGCCGGGGAATACGTTTTCAACTACCGCGCCGCCCTCGTCAAGCACGAGCTCGGGAGTAATGCCGTTTTCCTTGAAATACTCCACGATATGCACAGCGCCGTTACCGTTCACCTCTTCACCGCCTGAGAACGCAAGGTAGACGTCATTTTCGGGCACAAATCCGTCTGCAATCAGCTTGTCAGTGGCGAAGAGCGCACTGCCAAATGTCACCTTGGTGTCGAGCGTTCCGCGTCCCCACATAACGCCGTCCACAACCTCTGCGCCGAATGGGTCACGCTCCCACGCACCCTCATCAACAGGCACTACGTCGTAGTGCGCCATAAGAACGGAGGGGTTATCGTGCGATTTTCCCTGCCACTTATAGAGCAACGCTCTGTCATCAAACTGCTTAAACTCACAGTTTTTGTAAACATTAGGATACAATTTGGGGAGAATTGAAAGGAATTTTTCAAATTCTGAATTATCCTCATCATCGTGTGAATACTTTGATACGGTCTTGCATCTTACAAGGTCTTGCAAGTTGCTTACTACCTTTTCCTTGTCAAACTCAACCGTGTCGGTATCTATTTGACACTGAGCCTTTGGCTTAAAGCTAAGCGTTCTTACAAGCACTACGAGAATGAGCGCGGCGAGCGCGCCTGCGAGCACAAGGAGTGCGATTTCGATAGGTCCCATTATATCATTCCTTTCTTGTAAAGAATTCTTGATACTACTATGGTGAAGATAACTCCTACGGGAACCATAATTCCTACTGTGCCTGCGTTAAGTGCGGGAACAAATACGAAGAGTATGAGCATAAGAGCGATAGGCGCAATTGCAATCTTCCAGTTCTTCGAGATGAGCGCTACACCGAGTGCGCCGAAGAGGGCGGGGAGCATTTGGTCAAAGGCGGGGGTGAGCGCCTCGTTTGATAAAATCGGCTCAAGCGGAATAATAAGAAGCACGCCAATGGCAATAATAACCGTTGTTACGATAGAGGAGACTGCAATAGCGATTGTCGAGACAATCTCACCCTCCTCACTCTTGGGGTCAAGCTCTGCATTCTCAAGCGCATTGATAGCGCAGGGGAGCTTAAGGTTTGAGATATTTCCTGTAACGAACGAGAGGTACGAGCCACCTGCGCCGAGCATGGGGATAAAGGTGATTACCTCAACAACTGCGACTGCCCAATACATAGGAGCTGTGGCGATAAGACCCTTGCCTACGCCCAGCCAGTCGGGCATAGCACCGAATATGAGCGCAACTGCAACGGGGAACATCAGAAGAATTATCATAACTCCAATATTCCATATTCTACCGTCCCTGTGAACGCTGTCCATGTAACTTAGTTTTTTATCTTTCATTACTCAATTACACCTCCTAACCAAGCGGTGAGCGGAATAGCCATTACCATTCCGAGAATCATACAGATAGGAAGAGCGTAGTCGTTTACCCACTTCCATTTAAGCTTCTTAATTAAAATTCCACAGCCGCACATAGCAACAGCACTGATGAGCATTACGAATACAGGCACAAGACCTGAGGTTGATGTGTACTTCGTCACAATTTCCTTGCCTGTTACATTGTCTTGGCTTATGACCTTAAATATTCCGCCCTCAGACATCCAAAGTCTTGATACGTCGCAGAAAACGAAGCCGACGAATGCGGAAATCATACCGACGAAGAGTGAATTCTGAAGAATATCGCTCCATTTTTTGTCCTTGTTCTCAAAGCTTACAAGGCCATTCTGATACTTCTTGCAAACAACCGGTACGAGCCAGATGCCGACCATTATCGAAATCGTCATAACGATAGCGATTGTAACGTACTGTGACGCCGTCATTGACTTTGCAAGCTCGGCAAGAGTCGTGCCCATGCCCGATGCGGCGTTAGCGGCGGCAATCGCCTCGTATGAGAGTGAGCCAACTACCGAGAGCCTGAGCCACGGTAGAGCGATACCGAGCGACTGCGATAATGTGATAACCGTGATTACGATTGATACCGCGGGTGCGATTGTGAAAATTGCGGCGGTCTTGATTGTTTTATGGATTTTAGTCATATCCATACCGATTTTCTTAGCCTGTCTGTACGCCTTGATCAGAAAGTAGACCGACTGAGCAAGGACTATGGCGATAATAATACCGACCAGCACGAACAGTATGGGATGATTTATGCTGAATTCCATTCTTTTCTCCTCCAATTATTTTAAAGTTAAGTTTATTTTACCCTCTTGGAGCCTCTTTGTCAAGGAATATACTAAGAAACTTTTAAAAAACCATTGAAAAAGAGTATTTTATATGTTATAATCACTTTAATATATAAATTTACTTTCGAAAAGGGAATTAAGATGAAAAGAGATTTATTAAGAGAAATTTATGCTGACGTGGCTAAGTATGACGGAAAGACTGTTACTGTCGGCGGCTGGGTTAGGAACCTTCGCGACTCTAAGGCGTTTGGCTTTATCGACCTCAATGACGGCTCATACTTTAAGAGCGTACAGGTAGTATTTGAAAGAGGTATTATAGATAATTACGACGAGATTGCTTCACAGAACGTAGGCGCGGCGCTTGTCGTGACGGGAACTCTCGTTGTTACCCCCGGCGCTAAGCAGCCCTTCGAGCTTAAGGCTACAAAGGTTGAGGTTGAGGGCGCATCTACTCCCGACTATCCTCTTCAGCCCAAGCGCCACACTGTTGAGTATCTTCGTGAGCAGGCTTATTTAAGACCCAGAACAAACTTGTTCTCAGCTGTATTCAGAGTGAGAAGTGAGGTTGCTTACGCTATCCACTCCTTCTTCAATCAGCGCGGCTTCGTTTACGTGCATACTCCCATCATCACCTGCTCTGACGCAGAGGGCGCAGGCGAGATGTTCAGAGTAACCACTCTTGATGCGCAGAATCCTCCTCTTACTGAGGACGGCAAGATTGACTACAGCAAGGACTTCTTCGGCAAGAGTGCAAACCTTACCGTATCCGGACAGCTTGAGGGTGAGACCTACGCTATGGCGTTTGGTAACATCTATACCTTTGGTCCTACGTTCCGTGCTGAGAATTCCAACACCGCTCGTCACGCGGCTGAGTTCTGGATGATTGAGCCCGAGATTGCATTTGCCGACCTTAACGACAATATGCAGCTTGCGTGGGATATGATTAAGTATATTATCAACCACTGCTTCGAGCATTGCCGTGAGGAGCTTAACTTCTTTAATCAGTTCGTTGATAAGACTCTTCTTGATAGACTTACCGCACTTCGCGAGGCAGATTACGCTAAGGTTACCTATACCGAGGCTATTGACGTGCTCTTAAAGTCGGGTGCTGACTTCAAGTACCCTGTATATTGGGGCGTTGATTTACAGACCGAGCATGAGAGATACCTCACCGAGCAGGTTTATAAGAAGCCCATATTCCTCATCGACTATCCTAAGGATATCAAGGCGTTCTATATGCGACTTAACGATGACGGCAAGACCGTTGCCGCTATGGACCTTCTCGTTCCCGGCGTTGGTGAAATCATCGGCGGCTCACAGCGTGAGGAGCGTATTGACGTTCTTACCGCGCGTATGAAGGAGCTTAACCTCTCCGAAGAGGACTACTGGTGGTATCTCAACCTCCGTAAGTACGGCGGCACTAAGCACGCAGGCTACGGTCTCGGCTTTGAGCGTATCATTATGTACATTACAGGTGTTTCCAACATACGCGACGTTATTCCTTATCCCAGAACGGTTGGTAACGCGGAGTATTGATTACCTAATCAGAGGAAAATTGCATGAAGAAACTGAAAATTGCATCGTTTATAAATCTTTTGGTGCCGTTTGTCATTATAACGATTTGCTATGTATCTACTCAACTTTTAACGTTTAATTGGGGACTTACAATTCTTGCACTTTTGGCACTCATATTTTCAATGCCGCTGTGTGGTCTTGTAGCGCTGGTTTTGGATAGCATAGTTGTTAAAAAGGAAGGTCTAGGATTTGTAAGCTTCAATCTTTTGGTGTTCTCATTGATTGAATTTGGATTCGGTATGTTTTGCTTGTTTCAAATATTCTTCGTTAGATACTATTAACTCATAACACAATTAAAAAAGAGAGAATATTTCACACGCCCTAGGGGTTAAACTGTGTGATTTCTTCTCTCTTTTATTATTTTTGTAAATTTTAGTTTACCTCAGTAACGGTTAGCGTGTCACTCGACGCCTTGAACTTGATCTCGTATTTTCCGTATGACATACCGTATTCGTTGTCTTGATCCTTGCCGTTTTTGTATGACGGGCGAGGGTCTTGCGCGAGGATTTCGAGTATTGCCCCGCGGTCACTCTTATCTATTTTTTTAAGTAGTTTCTCGGGAAAATCGACCTTGACCTTGTAGTCCTTGACCTCGTCAGAAAATCCGCAGACAGCATCGGGATGCGAGTCGGTAAATGCGAGGTATGGCTTGATGTCATATATTGGTGTGCCGTCAAGCATATCAATTCCGCTGACTGTCAGAGTCACACCGTCCTTGGTGCGATTGACGCTGAGAAGCTTTACTGATGAGAGTCCTATCGGGTTAGGTCTAAAGGGGGAACGTGTCGCGAACACGCCAATTCTCTTGTTACCGCCAAGACGGGGCGGACGCACGGTTGGCGACCATTCATCGCGCTCAGCCTCGGAGAACTTCCATATTAACCATAGGTGTGAGTAGCCCTCAATTCCGCGCAGAGCCTGCTCGTTTCTGTACTCTGGCTCGAATACAATCTCGCCTATCGTACCCTCGACAATTCCGCTCTGACGCGGTATTCCGAATTTTTCATTAAACGAAGTGTGAATTCTTGCAATAATTTTCATTTTCCGTGTCCTTGTTAATTGCGTGGTTCTTACTCAAACAATCCGTTATATCTTCCAAGACACTTACGGTCAATTGCCGATATAAACGAGGTGGTGTTGTAGATAGCGTATCCCCAGATTTTGTCACCTGCTTCAAGAGCGCGTGAGTATTCCGACGTGCGCTTGGAGATGTCAAAGGAAGAATGCTGACGTATTGAGCCGCCGTAGCGGTAAGACGCCATCATAGCGCTCGTGCTCATGTCCTGGGGGGTTATAATTTTATCCGTATTGTCAACTGAGGCAAAGAGCCACCTCGGCATTGGGCATACTATAAGGAGCTTATCTCCTTCACCCTCAAAGCCGTAGTTGAAGTGACATTCGTAAGAGAAGAAATGTGTCCTTGTGCCTACCTTGTGTAGATAAATGGCGTGCTTTTTAGAGATAAAATGTAAGGGTGCGCGCTGCCACCACGAGCCGATAAGTCGGCATGAAAATACTTTTCCTTGATACTCTAGTGTGAAGTTGCATTCCTCGCGCGGTCTGAACATCGAGGCGTAGGGACGCTTTATTTCCGAGAGCTTGTAGCCCGATGATTTTGCCACCGCCTTAAGCTTTTTTATGAGCTTGTGACGGAGGACTATGGAATTCAGCGCCAGGATAAGCATAGTGAAAAGTATAATGCTTATAATTACTAAAACAAATCCGAGCAGTGTCATAACGTTGACTAAAGCTAATACGATGTTTACAAACGAGAATATGCCGAGTAGTGCATATAGTATCGATGGGAATAGAAGCGGATAGCCGAATATGATTGCTAAAATTCTCGGTATTAGTAAAACCGTGTTCTCAAGTCTTGTAAGATCCCCTCGTGCTCGAAGCTGATACCAATAGAGCTTAGCGTCATATCTGCGATGTAACGAGATAAGTAAAAATAGGATAAGTAATACGGGGATAGGAAATAGATTTCTGATAAGAAAGCTCTGTACAGCTTCAGGGAAAATTATCAGTCCGAACTCGAAAAATCCGCCTAATAGCGAGGTTATGACAACTAAAGTTGATAAAACCGCGTATTCTATCCAAAAATTTTTGTCCGTGAGTATGCTTTTAAGCTCGGATTTTAATGTTGGCTTTGAAGCTCCGGAGCTTAAGAACAGCTCTCTCTCATGTTTGTTGTATACGGTCGTTACGTATAGAATTGAGTTGAAAATGAATGGCAATGCAATAAGGCATGGGAGCAGTTGAACCCAGGTTGGAAATCCGCTGCTGTAATTTGCCAGAACGCAAGCGAAAAGACACATGAATTTGATTATTAAGAAAAATGCAAAGATAGTGACGCCTCTTAAAAGGATAACGTACGCAGGGTATTCGTATTTATTTTCTAAATTCACTTTCACCACTCCTTTGCCGCTTTTTCTCCATTATACCATAAAATACTATAAATGTCTACACTGACTTGAAAAAATGCATAAGATATGTTATAATATCATGTAATATATTTTTAGAGGTTAATTATGAAGTTTATTTCTTGGAATGTTAACGGCTTCCGTGCTGTGCTTGGCAAGGGCTTTGCCGATATTTTCTCTTCACTTGACGCAGATTTTTTCTGCTTGCAGGAAACCAAGATGCAACCCGGTCAGGCGGATTTTTCTCCCGACGGATACCACTCGTATTGGTTCAGCGCTGAGAAGAAGGGTTACTCGGGCACTGCAATTTTTACAAAGCATGAGCCGCTATCCGTCACATACGGCGTGGACGGTAAGCACACTGACGAGGGCAGAGTAATAACTCTTGAATACTCCGACTTTTACCTCGTTTGCGCTTACGTTCCTAATGCGCAGGACGGACTTAAAAGAATTGAATACCGTATGGAGTTTGAGGACGATATGCGCAAATATCTAAAAAAGCTTGACACGGTTAAGGGGGTAATTTATTGCGGCGACCTTAACGTAGCGCATAATGAGATTGACCTTAAGAATCCCAAGAGCAACATCGGCTGTGCAGGATTTTCCTATGAGGAACGCGGTAAATTTACCGAATTACTTAACACGGGCTTTATCGATACGTATAGATTTTTGAACCCCAATAGCGTGAAATACTCCTGGTGGAGCTATAGGTTCCGCGCAAGAGAGAACAACGCAGGCTGGCGTATTGACTACTTCGTTATATCGGAGAGCCTTAAGAATAAGATTACGAGCGCTGAAATTCATAACGAGATTATGGGCTCTGATCATTGTCCTGTTGAACTTTGCATAGAGCTTTAACTGTTTTTTGGAGTAGATAATGAGTGAAAAATT
Organism: Eubacteriales bacterium; assembly: GCA_045629765.1. Taxonomy (GTDB): domain Bacteria; phylum Bacillota; class Clostridia; order Oscillospirales; family CAG-272; genus UBA1740. The sequence continues at coordinate 10,360 of JAZQRW010000159.1, read as the reverse complement.
GTTTCTAAACACAAAGGTCTCGCGACTCTTCGTCCGCGCCGCTGTGCCCGGTGCAATCAGTATGCTTGCCTCGTCCTTATTTATGATATTCGAGTCGATTTTCGTTGGCAAGTTCGTAGGCACTACGGCATTTGCCGCACTGGGCTTTGCATTCCCGGTTTTGATTATGAATTTTGCACTTGCCGAGCTTGTTGGCGTCGGCTCTTCCGTGCCTATTGCTATTTTTCTTGGTGAGGGCGAAAACGATAAGGCGAACAATTATTTTACGTCCGCTATTTTGATTACCATAGGCACAGGCATTTTCAGCGGAGCGCTTATCTATACGCTTTCTCCATATTTTTTGTCCTTTATGGGAGCCGAGGGCGAGATGCTGGAATACGGTGTAGGGTATCTTAGAACTTATGCTATATTCTCGCCTATTACACCGCTTATGTTCTCGCTTGACAATTACCTTAGAATCAGCGGCAAAACCAAGACGAGTATGATTGTAAATATCGCCTTTAGCGGTATCACTATTTTGCTTGAAACCATATTTATCCTTATATTTAAGTGGGGCGTGGTTGGCGCTGCGCTTGCGGCTAGTATAGCGATGATTTTGTGCATTGCATTTATCACTCTCAGGTTTTCTACGGGTAAATTGCAACTTAAGTTTACAAAACCGCACATTTCATTGAGTATGGTGCGTCAAATACTTAAAAATGGACTTTCACCGTTCCTTACCAATATATCCGGCAGAATATTCTCTATAGTGATGAACGTATTCCTGCTTCGCTTTGGTGGCGAGGAGGGCGTTGCCGTCTATACTGTCGTCATGACCGTAATAAGTATTTTCGACCAATTGATGTACGGAGTTGTTGACGCGCTTCAGCCTGCTGCAGGATACAATTACGGTGCGGGCAGATATGATAGGGTAGTAGCACTCGAGAAATACGTATTCGGTACGGCTCTTGCTATTTCCGCTGTTGGCGGAGTTCTCATGCTCGCTATACCGGAGCCGCTTGCTATTCCTTACCTTAAGGACATTTCACTTTTACCGCTATCGGTTTTTGCAATACGGATTGGCTCTGTGACCTTCCTTTCACGTTGGTTGGTTATGTCTATTCAGTGCTTCTTTATGGCACTGGAAAAGCCAAAACGCGCTACCGCAATCTCTGTAGCATCAGCGTGTGTGTTCCCACTCTTGCTAATACCGGTTTTCCTATCTCTTGAATTGACTGGATTGTGGTTGAATTACCCGATTTCGATGCTCCTTACTGCTATTCTTGCGTTTGTAATTTTGCTGTTGAGCAAGAAAAATATTTTCTCGAAAAAGCACATCTAATATCTTTTATTAAAATTGACTTGCACATTCTATCGATTTGTGATAAAATATAGTCGTACTCAAATTTTGACTGATTATAAGTCCCGAAAAGGATTGAATTATGAATAAGATTTACAATTTTTCAGCCGTTGCTTCGTCGCTTCCCGATGAGGTAATGCAACAATTTAATAATGCACTTGTGGAGTATTCCGATAGCGGTATATCGTTAATGGATATAAATCACAACTCCCCGGAATTTAAAGAGATTTTGGAGGGAGCGCAGTCATGCTTAAAGGAGCTGATGCAAATTCCCGACAATTACAAAATTTTGTTTTTACAGGGTGGAGCAACTACGCAGTTTGCTACTATTCCCTTGAATTTACTCTCGGAGCACAGATGTGCCGACTATATTATTTCGGGACAGCACTCACGCCGCGCATATCTTGAGGCTAAGAAGTACGGTGATATTGCCATTGCGGCATCGTCTGCAGGTGCGAGTCCTACGTTCTCGACAGTTCCCGAGATCAAGAGCAGTCATTTTAGGCCCGACGCTGACTACGTGCATATCTGCTATAACAACACAATTTACGGTACGAAGTTTAATTCAATACCCGACACCGGCAGTATTCCGCTTGTAGCCGATATGTCATCGTGTATTCTCTCCGAGCCATTTGACGTGTCAAAGTTTGCGCTTATTTATGCCTCTGCGCAGAAGAATATTTCAATAGCCGGCTTGACGGTTGTAATCATTCGCGAGGATATAATAGGCGGATGCCGTGCCGACGCGCCGGATATGCTTAACTACAAGGTGCTTGTTGACGGTAAATCGACGTATAACACCCCACCCGTGTGGAGTATTTACATTGCTAAGCTTATGTTTGAGTGGCTCTTATCATTGGGCGGACTTGACGAGATGAAGAGGAGAAACGAGAGAAAGGCGAGCCTTTTATACGATTACCTTGACTCTCAGAAATACTATACTGCACCCGTAGACAGAAGCTGCCGTTCAATGACTAACGTTTTGTTCTTTACGGGTGATGCCGAGCTTGATAGACTCTTCTGCAAGCAGGCGGCAGAGGAGGGCCTGATAAACCTTACCGGTCACGCCTCGGTTGGTGGACTTTGCGCTTCTCTTTACAATTCTATGCCTTACGATGGAGTAGAGAGGCTGGTTGACTTTATGAAGCGCTTTGCAAGAGAAAATATGAAGCTTTGATAAACGATAATTATTGCCCCACGTAACAGAATAAAGGACTCTTAAAGCTTGGAGTGAACCCCAAATAGTTCACTGCAAAGTTAGGAGTCCTTTTTTATATAATTTGCCCTTTATATTGAGTTTTCGGGCGTTGTTCTTCGTAATTGTAATTCCTTCAAAAAAATGTTTGGATATTTTGTAAAATTCCTTGACATAACATAAATGTTATGTTATTATGGCGGTGGCGAGTATTCTTCGCAATTGAATGAAAGTTTGAGGAAAAACAAATGAAAGTACAAAATTGGTGTGCAACACCACACGCGCCGCTTCGTCACCCCGAAAGATATTACGAGCCGTACATCTGCCGTCTTTCGCCTGCAGACAGTTCGTTTACTCTTGAGTGGCTTGATAACGGTAATGACGGCGCACACACCCTTTATTATAGACTACGCGGCAGCGAGGACGAGTGGACATCAATGCCACTTATCGCAAGGACTGTGACCGTTACGGGGCTTCAAAATCTCGTTGACTATGAATTTTATATTGAAAGAAATGATAAGAGCGGTAGGAGTCGCACACGTCTTGTTAATCCATGTGATGCCCCCGGCGTTGTTATAAACTATATTCACCCTGAGGATAATTACTACGATTTTGCGGGTAATTTCCTTGGCACGCCTAATATCTTTATACTTCCCTCAGGCAATTATATTGCTACTCACGACGTATTCGGCAAGAGCGAGCACGGCTTCGGTATCGTGTTTATCTCAAGGGATAAGGGTGCAACTTGGGAATATCAGTGCGAGCTTCACCCATTCCGTGAGTGTAAGCCATTCGTGCACAACGGCAGATTGTATATGATAGGCGGACTTGCTAAGGATATAGGTATTACCGAGTCACTCGACGAGGGCAAGACTTGGAGCAAGCCCGTCACCCTCTTCCGCACCGACAGCTATTTTAACGGTGTTCATCGCTCTATGGTACAGCTTTCGGAAACTCCGGTTATCGAGCATAACGGCAGGATTGTATTCTCATTTGAAATTGGCGCGTGGGCGCTTATCGGGCCTTGGGGCTTTGAAAGCTCTATGATGTCGGCACCTGCTGATGCAGACTTGCTCAATGCTGATAACTGGGAGTACGTACCTCTTACCACAGCACCTCAGGATAAGATACTTCCAAAGCTTGATAAAATCAAGTGCGACTATGTATTTGAGATCGAGGGCAACCCGATTTCCGGCCCCGACGGGGAGCTTTACAATTTAATTAGAATTAACCATATGATTGCAGAGGATATTTGTAACTCCGATTATTCCGTGCCTTATAATATGGCTTCACTTTACAGATTTAAGAGCTTTGACGAGCCGCTTGAGTTCGTGCAGACGGTAGATATTCCGGTCGGACTCCGCAAGATGTTCTTTACTATGCGTGATGAGAAAACAGGGCTTTACTTCACTCTCGGCAACGAGTCGTACGAGGCTGACCCTAAGCGCCGTTGCATCTATACTCTCTCCGTGTCGAGCGATTTAAGAAATTGGCGCAAGCTTAAGGAGCTTATCAATTGCTCCGACCGCCTCGGCTATTGCGTGAGCCAGCCGTCCTTTGCTATTGACGGCGATGACCTTTGCTACCTTTCGAGAACTGCGTGGGGTAAGGTTAAGGATCAGCACGATAACAATATGATGACATTCCACGTGGAGAAGAACTTTAGAAACCTGCTCTAATTGACAACGATTATTTACAAACCTTGGTATTTTAGGAGAAAAATATGAAAGCTAACGTATGGGGTGCGACACCGCACGCACCGATAAGACACCCCGAAAGATATTATGAGCCTTATATTTGCCGACTTGCGCCTGCTGACTGCTCGTTCTCTTTAGAGTGGTTTGACAACGGCAGTGACGGCGCGCACACCCTTTATTACAGACTCCGCGGCAGTGAGGACGAGTGGATGAGCCTTCCGCTTAACGCAAGGTCTGTTAAGGTCGAGGGACTTGAGAACCTCGTTGACTACGAGCTTTATATTGAGAGAGACGACAAGAGTGGTAAGAGCCGTACACGACTGATAAATCTGTGTGATGCTCCCGGTGTCGTAATCAACTACATTCACCCGGATGATAACTACTACGATTTTGCGGGTAACTTCCTCGGTACGCCCAACATCATTAATCTCCCATCGGGCAACTTCCTTGCCACCTGCGACGTTTTCGGTAAGAGTGAGTTCGGCTTCTCATTCGTCTTTATCTCAAGGGATAAGGGCGCAACTTGGGAGTACCAGTGTGAGCTTCACCCATTCCGCGAGGGTAAGCCGTTTATACATAACGGCAGACTCTATATGATTGGCGGTTACATCAGAGATATAGGTATTATGGAGTCACTCGACGAGGGTAAGACCTGGACACAGCCTACAGTGCTTATTCGCTCTGATATGTATTACGACGGCGTACAGCGCTCTATGATACAGCTTTCCGAAACTGCGCCGACCGTATATAAAGATAGAATATTCTTCTCATTTGAGGTTGGCGCGTGGGCACTTACTAACGAGAACTCATTTGTCAGCTCAATGATGTCAGCCCCCCTTGACTCGAATCTTCTTGATAAGGATAGCTGGGAGTTCGTTCCGTTTACTAAGGTTGCGCTTGATAAAATCCATATTCCTAACGTCAGGTACGACTATATCGTGTCAATAGAGGGCAACCCCCTTGTTGCTCCTGACGGTGAGCTTTATAACCTTATTCGTATGGACCATATGATTGCCGACGATATTTGCAACTCCGACTTCTCAAGTCCCAATAATATGGCGGCGCTTTATAAATTCAAGAGCTTTGATGAGCCACTCGAATTCGTACAGACTGTTGACGTATGCGTAGGACTTCGTAATATGTTCTTCGTAAGGTATGATGAGAAGACAGGCTACTATTTCCTCCTCGGTAACGAGTGCATTGCAGGTATCGGCAACAGACGCTGCATTTACACTCTATCCGTCTCACGCGACCTTAAAAATTGGCGTAAGGTTAAGGAGCTTATCAACTGTACCGACCGCCCGGGCTATTGCGTGAGCCAGCCTGCATTCTTCTTTGAAGGCGACGACCTCTACTATGCTTCGAGAACTGCATGGGGAAGAATTAAGGACCAGCACGACAATAATCTCGTTACGTTCCATAAGGAAGAAAACTTTAGAAATCTTGTATAATTGACAACTATTATTTACATATTAAACCGAATATAAGGAGGATTGATATGAAATCATTAGATTGGTGCGCAGCACCTCATGCGCCACTTCGTCACCCTGAAAGATATTATGAGCCTACAATTTGCCGCCTTGCGCCCACCGACGGTGCATTCACTATGCAGTGGCTTGATAACGGCAACGACGGCGCACATACACTTTACTACCGACTTCGCGACAGCGAGGACGAGTGGACAGCAGTTCCGCTTACCGCAAAGACCGTAACTGTTACAGGTCTTACCAATCTTCTTGACTATGAATTGTACATTGAAAGAGATGATAAGAGCGGTAAGAGCCGTATGCGTCTTGTTAATACAAGCGACGCGCCCGGTGTAGTAATTAACTACATTCACCCGGAGGATAATTATTACGACTTTGCCGGTAATTTCCTTGGTACACCCAATATTATCAAGCTCCCCTCCGGTCACTATCTTGCGACACACGACGTGTTTGGTAAGAGCGAGTACGGATTCTCTATCGTATTTATCTCAAGAGATAAGGGTGCTACGTGGGAGTATCAGTGTGAGCTTCACCCAATTTGCGAGTGTAAGCCATTCGTTCACCGCGGCAGACTCTATATTATCGGTAGATTTTCTCTTGAGATGATAGTTATTTCCGAGTCGCTCGATGAGGGTAAGACTTGGAGTGAGCCAAAGGAAATTTTAAGAGGCGACTATTATTATCAGAGATGTAATCGCTCCGGCTTCCAGCTCTCCGAGACCCCTGTTATTGAGCACAACGGCAGAATATTTATGTCCTTTGAGGCAGGCGCGTGGTGCGAAAAGAGCGATCGCGGATTTGAGAGCTCAATGCTTTCAGCACCTGCTGATGCAGACCTCTTTGACATCAACAGCTGGGAGTACGTTCCCTTTACCAGAGTTCCCACCGAGAAAATTCATATTCCTGGCGTTAAGTACGATTATATCGTATCTATTGAGGGTAACCCACTAACAGGTCCTGACGGCGAGCTCTATAATATGATTCGTATGGACCATATGATTGCTGAGAATATTCTTGTTTCCGATTTCTCCGTGCCTAACAATATGGCGGCGCTTTATAAGTTCAAGAGCTTTGACGAGCCGCTTGAGTTCGTGCAGACGGTTGACGTGTGCGTAGGACTTCGTAATATGTTCTACGTAAGATACGATGAGGCAAGTGGCTACTACTTCGTGCTTGGTAACGAGTGTCAGTACGGTAGCAGAATTGATAAGCCTAACGGCAACAGACGTTGCATTTATACTCTTTCCGCGTCCAAGGATTTGAAGAATTGGACGAAGCTCAAGGAGCTTATCAACTGCACCGACACCCCCGGTTATTGTGTCAGCCAGCCCGCATTCTTATTTGACGGTGATGACCTTTGCTATCTTTCAAGAACAGCGTGGGGTAAGATTAAGGATCAGCACGATAACAATATGATGACCTTCCACGTGGAGAAAAACTTCAGAAATTTGCTTTAATTGACAACAATTATTTACATATTTGAGGTGAAATAGCATGAAAGAGCTAAAATGGGCAAGCTCGCCCTGCGTTCCGAGAAAGAATCCTGAGAGGTATTACGCCCCTCATATCTGCCGTCTTGCCCCGGGCGACTCGAAGTTTACTCTCGAGTGGTTTGACAACGGCAGTAACGGCGGACATACGCTCTATTGTAAGCCGCACGAGTCGGACGGAGAATATACAGCACACTCACTTAACAATAGGACTGTGACGGTTAGCGGACTTAGAAACGACACGGACTACGAGATATTTATTGAAAGAGATGATAAGAGTGCCAAGAGTCACACGCGCCTTGTCAATCCCTGCTCGCCTCCCGGTGTTGTAATCAACTATATGCACCCAAATGAGACTTACTTCGACTTTGCGGGTATATATCCCGCATCTCCCTCTATCGTTAGGCTTCCGTCGGGAACTCTTCTTGCCACGCACGACATTTTCGGCTTCGGTAGCGGAATGGGAATGGGCTTCGTTTATGCTTCACACGACGGCGGTAAGACGTGGAACTATCAGACCGAGATAAATCCTTTGCACTGGGCAACACCGTTTGTAGTAAAGGGTAGACTTTACCTTTTCGGTTGCTTTGGCGAGAGCGGTAACTTCGTTATTTCTGAGTCGCACGACGAGGGCAAGACCTGGAGTGAGCCTGTAACACTTATGTACACCGATAAGAAGCCTAAGGAGGCTGAGCTTCACCGCGGAGCCATGCCGATAATCGAGCATAACGGCAGAATATACACGGGATTTGAGATTGGCGCTTGGGGTTGCCGCGGTGAACACGGCTTTGAGCATTCGATTTTATCCGCGAGCGTGGACTCCGACCTACTTAATATCGACAGCTGGGAGCACACTCCCTTTGGCACCGTACCTCAGGATAAATTCCTTAATGAGAACAGCACCGCCGATTACGTTGTCGCAATTGAGGGCAACACGGTCGCAGGCCCCGACGGTCAAATCTATAATATGCTCCGACTTGACCCGATGACAAACGAGGTGCGCGAGGGCTCAATCGGTGTTAATAACGCATGCGTTTTGTTTAAGCTTAAGAGCTTTGACGAGCCTCTTGAGCTTGTGGGGCGAGTTGACGCACCTGTCGGTATGCGCTGTAAATTTTTCGTTCAAAGGGATGATGCAACAGGGCTCTATTTCCTGCTTTCAAACGAGAGAACGGCAAATAATCCTTCAAACCGTCGCTCGCTCGTAACCCTTTCCGTCTCGGAGGATTTAAGAAATTGGCGCAAGCTTTCCGAGGTGCTTGACTGTACCGAAATAGATAAGCACGGTGTGGGCTACGTCTCGTTCTGCTTTGACGGTGAGGACATTATCTTCGTCTCGCGCACCGCGTGGGGCAAGCTCAAGGACGAGCACGACAATAATATGATTACTTTCCATAGGATTAAGGATTATAAAGCCTTGATTTGATAGTGATAGGGACTTTCCGTGTTTTTCGGCGAGTCCCTAACTTTTTTGTTTCAAAAATCCGAACCAAATACACAAAACATACTTGCTTTTTTTGCTCAAATATGCTAAAATAACTCTTTGGTAAATAAATTAGTGAAAATATGAGGATTTAAAATGAAGCGTACAGATCTTAGAAATATTGCTATCATTGCCCACGTTGACCACGGTAAGACTACATTGGTTGACGAGATGCTTCGTCAGGGCGGTATCTACCGTGAGAATCAGGATACCACCGACAGAGTTATGGACTCGGGTGACCTTGAAAGAGAAAGAGGCATCACGATTTTAGCAAAGAACACGGCTATTCACTATAAGGACGTTAAGATTAACGTAATCGACACCCCCGGCCACGCTGACTTTGGCGGCGAGGTTGAGCGTATTCTTAAGATGGTAAACGGTGTTATTCTGCTCGTTGATGCAGCAGAGGGACCTATGCCGCAGACCAGATTTGTGCTTGAAAAGGCGCTTTCGCTTAATCACAGAGTTATAGTTGTAGTTAATAAGATTGACCGTCCCGACGCGCGTCTTGATGAGATTGCCGACGAGGTTTTGGAGCTTCTTATCGAGCTTGACGCAACTAACGAGCAGCTTGATTCACCTATTCTTTTCTGCTCGGGCAGAGCGGGCACGGCGTCGTTTGATCCATACACGCCCGGCACGGATTTGAAGCCGCTTCTTGATACAATCCTTGACTATATGCCCTCTCCCGAGGGCGAGGAGGATGAGCCTCTTCAGCTTCTTGTTTCATCTATTGATTATAACGAGTTCGTCGGCAGAATCGGTATCGGCAGAGTTGAGAGAGGTACGATTAAGCAAGGGCAGGGCGTTTCTATCTGCAATTTCCACAACCCCGACGGAAAATCACGCCCCGCTAAGATAGTTTCCATATACCAGTTTGACGGATTGAAGCGTATACCCGTTACCGAGGCTAAGGTCGGTGACATCGTGTGCTTCTCAGGCTGTGAGGATATTTCTATCGGAGACACCGTATGTGCGCCCAGCTGTGTTGAACCGCTGGAGTTCGTTAAGGTCGGCGAGCCTACTATGGAGATGACATTCTCTGTAAACGATTCTCCCTTTGCAGGTAAGGAGGGTAAGTTCGTAACCTCCCGTCACCTCCGTGCAAGACTCTATAAGGAGCTTTTAAAGGACGTTTCGCTTCGAGTTACCGACGGTGAGACCACAGACAGCTTCCGCGTTGCGGGCAGAGGTGAGATGCATCTTTCCATTCTTATTGAAAATATGCGTCGTGAGGGCTACGAGCTTTGTTGCTCCAACCCACGCGTGCTTTACAAGGATGTTGACGGCGTTAAGTACGAGCCCATCGAGGACGTTATCGTCGACGTGCCCGAGATGTACGTAGGCTCTGTAATGGAGAAGCTTGGCGCGAGAAAGGGTACTCTCGTTGATATGCAGCTCCACGGCACCCGTCAGAAGCTGTTTTACAGTATCCCTACCAGATGTCTTTTTGGTTACAGAAGCGAGCTTCTTACCGACACGCGCGGTGAGGGACTTATCTCGACGATTTTCGCAGGCTACGAGGAGTTTAGAGGTGAGATTAAGACACGCTTTACCTCCTCTCTCGTCGCATCCGAGAAGGGTATCTCTACCACCTATGGACTTTATCAGTCTCAGGACAGAGGCCCACTCTTTATCGGCCCTGCAACTCCCGTATACGAGGGTATGA
>JAZQRW010000158.1:0-1683 GCA_045629765.1 Eubacteriales bacterium | reverse complement strand
GAAACGATACTTTACAGGTATTCTCGATGCGGTATTTGCCTGGCGCTCCTCCGTAGGTGCGAGGATACCCAAAGCATTCATCTTCTTGGCAAAATTGCGACAAAGTGGTACTCGCTTGATTTAGAGTCAAGAAAAGGCTCGAAAACCGAAGCAAATCACAGACTCCGCGCTCTCCTTGAAAAACTGAATACGGGTACTACCTACTTAACCGAAAATATGACTCACGCGGAGCGAGAGAGGCACAGAATAGCAAACTCGCTTGTCGAGGACTATCTCGTAGAATGGCTCGAATCCCACAAAGGAAACGTATCAAAAACGACCTACGAGGGATATAAAACCTACATAGAATCGAAGATGATACCGTTCTTCAAGACGATGAAGATTAAGGTTAACGAGATAACCGGCGATGAGATAAACGCATTCTACGCCTCACTGAGAACAGCAGGTCTCAAGGGTACATCGATGCAGAGATATCACAGCGTGCTTCACCTTGCATTCAAAACGGCAATGAAGCGTAAAATCATAGCTTCGAATCCCGTTGACCAAGCCGACAGACCAAAGGCGGTGCAGTTCATAGGTAACTACTACAATGCAGAAGAAATAAAAGAGCTCCTCGAATGTGCTAAATCCGACGAGCTTTACTTGATAATTCTGTTAGCGGTTTACTATGGACTGAGGCGAAGCGAGGTTTTAGGCTTAAAGTGGTCTGCGATAGACTTCTATCAAAAGACGATAAGCATAAGGCACAAGGTTGTTGACGAGAAGAACGGCCCCGTAGGATACGACGTGATGAAGACGAAATCGTCGTATAGAACTCTGCCTCTCCTCCCATTTATCGAAGAAGCACTTATTGCAAAGAGAGACGAATGCTTCGAAATGCAGAGAGTTATGGGAAAAAGCTATACGGGCGAATACAAGGAGTATATAAACGTTGATGCTCTCGGTCGGTTATATAGACCTAATTACGTAACCGATCACTTCGCAGTAATACTTAAAAAGCACGATCTAAGAAAGATAAGATTTCACGATCTGCGTCACTCCTGCGCATCTCTGCTACTCGCTAACAAGATACCGATGAAGATGATCCAGGATTGGCTCGGTCACTCGGATATGGGTACTACCTCAAATATTTACAGCCACCTTGATGCCAATAGTAAGCTCGACAGTGCGAGGGCAATCGGTGTGGCTCTTGCAAGCGGAACATAAGACAAAAAAATAAAGGTTCAATCCATCCGAAAGGGTGAAATTGAACCTTCTGGCGCAGAGGGAGGGATTCGAACCCTCGTGTGGTGTTATCCACAAACTGATTTCGAGTCAGCCCCGTTATGACCGCTTCGATACCTCTGCATAGATATGATGCAACTTTATGCATATTAAATTTTCACAAAGCAAGCTTTCTGCTTTGCGCTTAAATATTATAACACGGAAAAAGCAAAAAATCAATAGTTTTTTAGCTTTTTATCAACTTTTTTGTTCTCGGTGCTTTAATGCTGCCGGTTGCATTGCTTAAATCGTTTGATAAAGTCGAACATTATAGGCGTTTTGCGGTTTTGTTGAGAAGATAATTATTTAAAATAAATTTAATATGGGCATTGTGAATATTTTTTGAGAAAACCCCTTGACATATTTCGATAAAAGTGCTATAATGGGCACATCAAATGCGTAGAGCAGAAACCAGTAGGT
>JAZQRW010000157.1:0-2454 GCA_045629765.1 Eubacteriales bacterium | reverse complement strand
TAAGGCACATTATCAATCACGTTATGGATAAATGCGCCGCAGAGCTTAACTTCTTCAACAGCTTCGTTGACAAGGGTCTGCTTGCGCGTCTTACCGCGCTTCGTGATGCGGATTATGCAAAGGTCACCTATACCGAGGCTATCGAGATCCTCGAGAAATCCGGTGCGGACTTCAAGTTCCCTGTATATTGGGGCGTTGACCTTCAGACCGAGCACGAAAGATACCTCACCGAGCAGGTTTACAAAAAGCCCATCTTCCTTATCGACTATCCCAAGGAAATCAAGGCGTTCTATATGCGTCAAAACAATGACGGCAAGACAGTTGCTGCTATGGACCTTCTCGTTCCCGGTGTCGGTGAGATCATCGGCGGTTCTCAGCGTGAGGAGAGAATAGACGTGCTGAAGAGCCGTATGGCAGAGCTTCAGCTCTCCGAGGAGGACTATTGGTGGTATCTCAATCTCCGTAAGTACGGCGGTACAAAGCATGCAGGCTACGGTCTCGGCTTCGAGCGTATCATAATGTATCTCACAGGCGTATCCAACATTCGTGACGTTATTCCTTATCCCAGAACTGTAGGCAACGCTGAATATTAAACATTGATCTTATGGGCATTTTTTGATCATATCGCGCCTTTTTGTGCAAACTCGCAATAGGTAACTATTGCTTCGGCACAAAGAAACCGCAATCTGATTCAAAAACTGCCCATAATCTCTGTGCGTATTTGTGGTACATTCTTCAAATGTATCGTATTTTTAGCACATTATCAAGCAGGTAAGTATTATTTTTATTACCTCAAGCAATAAATAGAACTTTATGGCTTTTCGGTGAAAAGCATAGAAAATGAGAAGAGCATCAAGTAAAAATATTGATATGACCGAGGGGCCGATCCTTGGCAAAATTATTCTGTTCGTTCTGCCGGTGTTGGCGACAAATCTGTTGCAGGTTACGTATAACGCGGCGGATATGATGATCGTGAGCATGTCTCACGAGGCAAATTCCGTTGGCGCAATAGGAATGACGGCGGCATTCGTTAATCTGGTGTTGAACTTATTTATCGGATTATCAGTCGGAGCAAACGTAGTTATAGCACAGCGCATAGGCGCAAAGGATGCGCGTCAGGTATCGAGTGTTGTTCATACCTCACTGATCCTCGCCGTACTGGTTGGTGTTTTCGGTGGTGCTATTGGATTTGCTATATCCAAGCCTGTGCTTAGCCTTATGGGAGCAAATGGCAATCTGCTGGAGCTTGCGACTCTTTACACACGTATATATTTTGTCGGTGCGCCGTTTTTAGCATTGACCAACTATTCCATTGCTATCTTCCGCGCTAAAGGAGATACAAAAACTCCCTTATACATCCTCATGACCTCGGGATTTGCGAACGTGCTTCTCAATCTCATGTTTGTTCTTCTCTTTGGCATGTCAGTTGACGGTGTTGCTTGGGCTACCGTTATTTCCAACGCCGCGTCGGCATTTGCACTTATCTATTTCCTTTCAAAAAGTGATGATGATTGCCGCTTCTGCCTAAAGCAGCTTCACATTAACAGAAGAGCTTTGCGTGACATAATACGCATTGGATTACCGGCGGGACTTCAGAGTGCGCTCTTCTCATTCTCAAATATGATGATACAGTCCTCTGTGCTCCGTGTGAATGATATTCTCTCTCCCGGAAGCGTTTACGAGCCTGTCGTCGAGGGCAACGCCGCGGTTTCCAACCTTAACGGCTTCATTTACACCGCTACGAATTCCGTTTGTCAGGCAGCTATTGCATTTTCGAGTCAGAACGTCGGTGCGGGTAAATACAACAGAGTCAAGAAGATTATGTACGCCTCTTATGCTCTGACGACTCTTGTCGCTATCATATTCAGTTTGGCAATTCTAATCTTCAACCGTCAGCTTCTCGCACTTTACGGCGTAGTTGACGGAGAGGGACTCGCAGGCATTGCTTACGATGCCGCTATGACCAAACTGAGGTGTGAGACCATGCCGTATTTCATATTGGCTTGGATGGAGATAGCTTGCGGTATTCTCCGCGGATTTGGCAAGTCGATTACTTCGGCCGTTATCTCGTTGCTCGGCGCATGTCTATTGCGCGTAGTTTGGCTTCTCACGGTGTTTGAATACTTCCTCACTCTTGAGAGTATATATATTTCTTATCCCGTATCATGGGCACTTACGTTTGCTACAGCGTTCATTCTTGTTGCTATCGAGCTTCGCAAGCACAAGGAAGACCCTGCCAAGCTGCCCGTAACTTCATAAGAACTAAAGGGCGGCTTACAGCGGAAGCGATGCACGTAAGTGAACTTCCGATATTATAACCACACCTTTTACTTGTAAAAAAACGCACTAACACGACTCCTCACGTCAAGAGTATGTTAATGCGTTTTTTTTGTTTTATTCCATTAATAGAGCACGTCTTTGGTAAAATCTAAAAAACGACAAAGCAGTTACCTG
>JAZQRW010000156.1:0-14593 GCA_045629765.1 Eubacteriales bacterium | reverse complement strand
CGATACGAGTATCCTCAAGTACGTCAGCATCGTCGTGGTCCTTAAGCCATACGATCTGGCTCTTGTGGCAAGCGAGCATCTCAAGCTTGGTCTCAAGCTCGTCGGTAATATCTACGTAGAAATCAGGCTCAGAGTCTACGTAGTTTGAGTTATCAACGTAGAATATAGGAGTAACAGGAGTAGCCTCGCCGAGCTGTCTTTCATAGTGTGGGCAGCTTGCGGAGAAACTGGCAGCGAATACAAGCTTAGAGGTAGCAGCGTGGTCACGCATATAGTCGTTAGGAGCCTGTGTGATGATGAAATCAGGTTTTGCGTCTCTGATAATCTTTACGAGAATGTCAATCTGCTCCTTGCTACATTCGTCGACTAAGAGGTCGCCAATATCGCAGGTAACAATTTTGAAGCCCTGTGACTCGCTGGAAACTCTTGCTTCCTCAATTCTGATAGCGCGAAGCTCGTCGGGTTCAATTACTACGTGGCCCATATTACCGTTACAAACGTGGCATACGGTTACGTTATCACCGCGCTTTTTGCACTTAAGGAGTGTTCCTGCGCAGTTAATTTCCATATCATCTGGATGTGTGAGTATTGCAAGTACGTTCATTTTTAAAATTCCTCCGAATTTTGTTATTTAAAATATATTTAATTCGTTCTAATTTTAAAAAATACTGCAGAAAAGAATTCCTGCAGTATCTTTGTGGCGCGCCCTGGAGGATTCGAACCTTCGACCTACCGGTTCGTAGCCGGGCACTCTATCCACTGAGCTAAGGGCGCAAATTGGAGCGAGTGATGGGAATCGAACCCACGCGACCAGCTTGGAAGGCTGGAATTCTACCATTGAACTACACTCGCAAGTAAGTTATTTAATCAAGCCTAATAATGATATCATAAATATTTTGTTTTGTCAATACCTTTTTATAAATAAATTTCATATTTTTTCTAATATTTTGTGACTGTGGAAAATGCGCTTTGCAATTTCGCCTAATGTATTATTTTGCTTGACAAAGTCTACATTTTTTGATAATATATACTTATTAAATATTTTGGGTGAATATGATGAATTTGATTCCTGATTATTATTTTGATACGTTTGATTTGTGTACTGCGGATTTTTTGAAATCCATCGGAGTGCGCGGAATTATACTTGATGTGGATAACACCTTAGAGCCGTATGAAAATCCGACTCCTTCAGATAAAGTTCTTGCATGGCTAAAGTCTTTGAAGTCGGCAGGTATTAAAGCTGCTATAGTTTCTAACAATAACGGTGAAAGAATCAATCTTTTTAATAAGGATATAAATCTCCCAGCGTATTATAAGGCTGGGAAGCCGTTTAAGAAAAATCTTCTTTGTGCGATGTCTGATATGGAAACTGACAGAAGCAATACGGCTATGATGGGCGACCAAATTTTGACTGACGTCTGGGCGGCGAGAAACGCGGGGGTCAGAGCAATTCTCGTACCACCTATTAAGGACAAGCGTGATTTATTTACTCGCTTTAAAAGACTGCTTGAAAAGCCTATTATGAGAAAATACAGAAAGACTGTGGGTAAAGACTGATGGGAGCTCTATTTGGACCCGGTGGAAACAGTGACGAATTTCGTCTTGATGGTTATTCATCAACGTTAGATGCGCCTATGTGGCTTAAAACTAAGGGACTTGACTCATACGAATACGAGGCGGGTAACGGCCTTAGTGCTAGTGCTTCAACGCTTGCAAATATCGGATATGAGGCAAGGAGATGCGGTATTAAGATGTCGTATCATACGCCATACTTTATATCACTTTCCGGAATTATTCCCGAAAAACGACTCAAGAGCATTGAGTATATAAGGCAGAGCCTTGATGCCGCTTATCTTTTGGGAGCCGAAACAATCGTCGTACATACCGGATCGGCTGCGAAAATTACACGAGATGATGCGATGCGTCTTGCTGCCGATACACTAATAAGGACACTTAACGAAGTAGATACGCACGGTATTAAAATAGGACTTGAAACGATGGGCAAGATAAATCAGCTTGGCACGCTTGATGAGGTGCTTGAGCTATGTCGCAGTGACAGTACACTAGTTCCTGTAGTAGACTTTGGTCATCTGAATGCGCGTGAACTCGGTGTGGCATTTAACTGTTATGACGATTATATGAGGGTGTTTGACACTATCAGCAATAAAATCAATGCGCAGACTGCTGAGAATTTGCATTGCCACTTTTCTAAAATTGAATGGGGCGCGTCAGGCGAAAAAAAGCATCTGACTTTTGCGGACACTCAATACGGTCCTGACTTCGAGCCATTTATCGAAGCTATTGTGAAAAATAATCTTTCACCAAACGTAATTTGTGAGTCGGCGGGTACGCAGTCCATTGACGCGCTGAGTATGAAAAAGCTGTATAAAAAAATCATTTAAAGGAGATATAATATGAGCAAACTTCCAAAACTTAGAGAAAAAATGAAGCAGAATAATCTTGATGCAATTATGGTTTATGATGAATTGAATCAACATTATCTCTCTGATTTTGCTTTTACTGACGGACTTTTATTGATTACCTTAAATAATGCCTATTTAATTACCGATTTTAGATATTACGAGATGGCACTTAACGGAGCTGATAAAGGCTTCTTCGTAACGATTGAGGCTGACAGAATTAACTTTATTAAAGAGTGTCTTGCCAAGGACGGCTGTAAGACAGTAGGCTTTGAGGGCGGCTTCGTTTCCTATGAAAGATATAAATTCTACTGCGAGAAGTTCCCGGAGATTGAGTTCGTTAATATCGGTGATATGATTGAGCAGTTAAGGCAGATTAAGTCGGCTGAGGAAATTGCAAAAATGCAAAGGGCGCAGGATATAACCGATAAGGCCTTTGAGCATATTCTTACTATTCTTAACCCCGATATGACCGAGCTTGACGTCGCAGTTGAGCTTGAGTACGCAATGCGCAAGGGCGGCGCAGACTCCTGTGCCTTTCAGACTATTGCGGTTTCCGGTGACGCATCGGCACTCCCTCACGGCACACCAAGAAACGTTAAGCTTAAAAAAGGCTTTCTCACTATGGACTTCGGCGCAAAGATTGACGGTTATTGCTCCGATATGACCCGTACGGTAGTTATCGGCAAGGCAGATACGGAAATTAAAAAGATTTATAACACCGTCCTAGATGCACAGCTTGCAGCACTTAAGTTCTTAAAGGCAGGGGTTGACTGTGGTGAGGCTGACAAGGTTGCAAGAGATATTATCGATAAGGATTATAAGGGAACCTTCGGTCATTCTCTAGGTCATTCTGTAGGTCTATTCATTCATGAGAAGCCCGGACTTTCCTTTAAAAACTTCGGTAGAGCCGTTCGCGTTGGTGAAATTCTTACTGTTGAGCCCGGAATTTATTTGTTTGGCAAATACGGTTGTAGAATAGAGGACATGGTTGCAATCGAGGAAAATGGTGTATATAATTTCACTCACTCAACTAAGGAACTCATAGAAATATAAAAAAATAGCAGAAAATGAGAAAAAATTTGAATTTCCTATTGCAAAAATTTCTATAATATGCTAAAATACTAACGTATACTATGGACTTTACGTCCTGACGGTCTTACTGTGACGAGTTTTGACTGTAAAAAATCAATAATACGTCAAGAAAAGGATTTATAAGATGATTACAGCAGGCGATTTTAAAAACGGTCTTACTTTTGAAATGGATGGCAAGGTATATCAGGTTATCGAGTTCCAGCACGTTAAGCCTGGTAAGGGTGCTGCTTTCGTAAGAACCAAGTACAGAGATGTTGTTACAGGTGCTACTCGTGAAGCCTCCTTCAACCCAACTGCTAAGTTTGAGAATGCAGTTATTGAGCGTCGTGATCTTGAGTATCTTTACAACGATGGCGATCTTTACTACTTCATGGATCCGGAATCATACGAGCAGATTCCTCTTAACAAGGAGAAGCTTGGTGATAACTTCAAGTTCGTTAAGGAGAACACTACTTGCCGTATTTGTTCTTGGAAGGGCAATGTATTCTCGGTTGAGCCTCCTACATTCGTAGAGCTTGCAGTTACTGAGACTGAGCCCGGTGTTCGTGGCGATACAGCTACTAACGTTACCAAGGCAGCTACTCTTGAGACAGGTGCGGTTATCAAGGTTCCAATCTTCATTAACGAAGGTGATGTACTTAAGATTGATACCAGAACCGGCGAATATCTTGAGCGTGCATAATAATCCATTGTCGGATTACTATCTTTAAGCATTTTACTCTCCCGACAATTCGGGAGAGTTTATTTTTTAGGAGGTAAAATGGGAATTACTGAAAATGCAGCATATTTAAAAGGACTCTTTGAGGGATACGAGATTGATGTAAACACTAAAGAGGGTAAGATCATTTCCAAGTTATGCGACCTTGTTTCTGAGCTTGCAGAGAAGGTTTCAGCACTTGAGCTTGATAATCGTGAGCTTGCAGAGTACGTATACGAGATTGACGAGGATCTTACTGATCTTGAGAATGACGTTTACGGTCTTGAAGAGGATGGGGAGTACGAGGATTATAGCGACCTCAACGATGACGAGGAGTATCAGTTTGATGACGAGGCGTATTACGAGATTGAGTGTCCATCCTGTTCTGAGAAGATTTGCTTTACCGATGATATTGACATCGAGACACTTGTTTGTCCCGCTTGCGGTGAAGTAGTCGGTGATGTTGAGGTTATCACTCAAGAGGAAGAAGTATAATTCTGCCCGATAATTTCTGTTAAAATATTAAAATTCCATCCATAAACCCGAGTTGGTTATAGATGGAATTTTTTTATTTTTATAGATGGAATTTTTTATTTGATATTATTTCTTTTTTTGATTTCCTCGAGCCTTTCACGCTCGGTAACATCGTCGTGCATTATAATTTCTTCCTCGTCAATTACTACTTCTTCCTCGCTTTGATAAGGGTCAATCATAATTTCCTTAATTTTATAATATGCGGCGTAAACCTTCATATAGGCACAGCTTGAGAACATAATCGCCAATGGAATTGCTACCGCAAATGGCATAAGCAAGCCAGCGGTACCGAATAAAAGCATAAATTCGATAAGAAAAAGAAGGATAATTCCGAGCGTAGCTACAAGATTACGCTTTAATCCGATAAGAACGAAAATGAGCGAATTCTTTATGATTTTAAACACGCTGAGG
The DNA here is from genome assembly GCA_045629765.1 of Eubacteriales bacterium. Lineage (GTDB taxonomy): Bacteria > Bacillota > Clostridia > Oscillospirales > CAG-272 > UBA1740. Next base: position 9,436 of record JAZQRW010000156.1, on the reverse strand, counting down.
TCGAATGTAACCATTTGAACGTATATATAAAATCTCATGAAAAAGTAAGCGACAAAAATTATTACATTTGACCAGAACATAAGGCTGCCCCAGTAATTGGAGCCGGCTGCAACCATATTGTAGATATTGAATATGAGAATAGCATTGATTAGAATATCAATTATGCCAAACGGCAACGCCTGCTTCCAGTTTCTCTTAATCGCGTATATAAAATCGGATAAAGTAAAGACGGGCTCGCCTTTTGCAATGTTTCTGAGAATATAAGCAGTCCCTGCATTCACAATGCCAAAGGTAAATAGCGTGAGGGCAGATATACCGTAAAATATATAAGTGAGTGTTGTGGGGACGAATATCTGATTTTGCAGACCGGTTATCGAGTACAGCGTAAGGGTGTAACCGCTTTGTGCATCAGAAATAAGTGGATTTAAATTCTGGAACAAGTCGTACATTGGCAGATGCGACTCAAGCTTAGTGTATCCTGAAAGGGTAGTAATCAGGAAGAATAGAGGAAAGTTGCCAAGAACGAAGAATATGTTAACGTAGATTATTTTGTTGAAATTATCTTTATATGAAATAAAGAACTTTTTGATTGATCCGGGCTTTACAACCTCGCGCTTGCTAATGCCCTTGCCGTCTCTTGTAATATCAAGAATTTGAAGTTTTTTCTTTTTCTTATCGTTATTCACGGTAATACCTCTTAAAGTTTCTTTTTTAATCATACCATACTTTAGACTTAAATACAATAACTTTATTTAAAAATTTAAAATTAAGTTGATAATTTTCACTTGTCGTGGTATAATAATGTAGAAATTTTAAAAGTTGGAGGATGTATGCTTAAGACTGATTTAAGATTGTTTATTCATATACCGGATTTACATACGGATAGATTACTTCTAAGAAGGATTAAATCCTCCGATATTGACGATATATTTGAATACGCATCCGACCCGTCTGTGCCAAAGTTTTTGCTGTGGTATCCGCATCCTGATAAACGCTATACGAAGTATTACTTTAATCACATAAATTCAAAATATCGCAACGCCGAATTTTACGATTGGGGTATAGAATTTGCGGGAAAGATGATTGGTACCTGTGGCTTTTCACGGCTTAATGTTGAAGATAATTGTGGTGAAGTTGGATTTGTGCTGAATAGCAAATATTGGGGAATGGGTATTGCTACTGAAGCGGCTAAGTGCGTTATTAAATTTGGTTTTGAGGTTCTGGATTTAAGGCGTATATACATAAGGTATATGCTAGAGAATACAGCAAGCGCTAACGTTGCTAGGAAGTGCCATATGCGTCACGAGGGAATTTTGAAGGATGGTGTTATGGCAAAGGGTGAGTATCGCGACGTTGGAATTTGCGCTATAACCAAGCCCGAATATCTTTCGCTTGTCGAAAAGGGCGAATTTTGAGTTAAGTTTTTACTTAACTCTTTTTTCATTGCGACCTATTACGACAGTATTATCAAATTTGGTGTGCTAGAATTAAAAGCGAGGTGATATATTGAAAACAGTTTATATAGATATATATTTTCTGATAAATTTTTGCATTGATGTATTGGCGTTTTATTATGCGGCAAATATGGCACATATAAAGATAGGTAACGTGAGGCTGATGCTTCTTGGAATAATCGGTGGTTTATCAGCGATAATACATATTCTGACTTCGTCCGGATTCGTTACTGTGGCAAATATGTTTGTGACACTATTCTTGTTTTGCGTCTTGGGTGCAAAGTCGTGTGTAGCGGCAAGGCGCGCAAAATTCTTATTATTGTTCTTAATAATACAGCTGTTGATAGGTGGGTGCGTAAGCTTTTGCTACAGTCTGCTTGATAGATATGTATATCCGTTAATTTCAAGCATAGATGAAGGGGTAGCAAACAGAAACGCATTGATTTTCTCAGTTATAGTTTTGTTCTCTATACTTGTAATCAGGCTGCTTATTTTATTATTTTCCTCTCGTGCAACAGATACTACGGTATTTTTAAGCTTGGAGCTGGAAGGAAAAAAATACGAATGTGAGGCTTTTGTTGATAGCGGAAATCTTGTCAGAGACCCATTAAGTCTTTTACCTGTTATATTTATCGGCTCTGATGGTATCAGACGTATGGGTATTCCTTTTGATGCCTCAATTGAAAAAACTGAATACTTAAAAAGTACGTATAAACACAGAATACACTTAATTCCTATAAACGCCGGCGGAAAAACAAAGATTCATATTGGTATGAGATTTGACAAAGTGACAATTAAGACGAATGGAAAAGAAGCAATAATAGATACGGTTATAGTATTAAATAAGGAGGAAAAGGCGTATGCAGGCTATGACTCGCTTGTACCGTCTTGCTTGATAAATGAAATTCAGTAGTCTTTTTTTTAAAATCAAATTATTTTTTGCGAAGCTCAGTGTTAAAATACAGAATAAATCCAATCTATACTACATAAACGGCAACGATGCACTTCCACCGCCATTGCCGGCAGATACCGAAGAAGAAATGATAATGAATATAAATTCGCACGAGGCACGTGCCGTTCTAATCGAACATAATCTGCGTCTTGTAGTTTATATAGCTAAGAGGTTTGAAAATGTAGGTGCGAATATTGAGGAACTGATTTCTATAGGTACACTAGGGCTTATGAAGGCGGTTGCATCATTCAACAGTGACAAGAATATTAAGCTCGCCACTTATGCTTCTAGGTGCATAGAAAACGAGATACTGATGTTCCTGCGAAAAGCAAACTACCAAAGACGTGAAGTTTCAATTGACGAGCCGCTGAGCGTTGATTGGGACGGCAATGAGTTGCTATTGTCGGACGTGCTTGGTAGTGATAGTGATAGCGTCTACTGCGATATGGAGAAAAAAGAGGAAAGAGATTTTGTTAGAAACGCAGTCAACAGTCTTAGCAAAAGAGAGCGGATAATAGTGGAAATGCGTTATGGACTTATAGGAGATGGCGAGGAGATGACTCAGAAGGAGGTAGCCGACGAGCTTGGAATTTCACAAAGCTATATATCAAGGCTGGAGAAAAAAATTATGCAGAAGCTTAAGAAAAAGCTAGAGGAAAAGGTATAAACAAAAAAATAAAAATATTTGTAAAAACTATTGCAAATTGAAAAAAAGTGTGATATAATTAGTCGTAATGAAAAGAATAATGTTAAAGAGGTGTTAAAATGAAGGCTGGATTACATCCCGAGTATAAAGAAGCTACCATTAGATGTGCATGCGGCGAGACTGTTAAGACTCACTCTGTAAAGGGAGACCTTAACGTTGAAATCTGCTCTAAGTGCCATCCTTTCTATACAGGTAAGCAGAAATTCGTAGATGCTGGTGGACGCGTTGACAAGTTCAAGAAGCGTCTTGCAATGGTTAAGTAATCGTTGCTTTAAAAGAGCGTTGGATTGTCATTTTCCTACGCTCTTTTTTCTTTTCGTTATGGAGGTATTATGATTGAAGAGAAGAGTCTTGCGGTTTTAGTCTCAATTGCTGAGCGATCAAGCGAGATTGCGGAATGCGAGAGAAGTCTTGATGAGCTTGAGCGTCTTTTAAATACAGCGGGCGGGAGCTGCTTTGCGAAAATAATACAGGTTAAAGAGTCATTTGACGTGCGCACCTGCATCGGTAGCGGTAAGGTTGCCGAAATTAAGGAGCTTTGCCAAAATAATAATATACCGCTGGTGGTATTTGATTTTGAGTTATCACCGGCTCAAATAAGAAATCTTGAAAATGATATAGAAAACGTAAGTGTAATTGATAGAAGTATGCTTATACTCGATATATTTGCGCTTCACGCTACCTCGGGTGAGGGTAAGCTACAGGTTGAGCTTGCACAGCTAAAATATACTGCTCCAAGACTCATAGGTAAAGGTAAGGATTTGTCGCGTCAGGGCGGCGGTATAGGTTCAAGAGGCCCTGGCGAAAGTAAGCTTGAGACTGACAGACGTCATTTGCATGAGAAGGTGTCGCAGCTTGAGAGGAAGCTCGCTGAAATGGAGCACAATCGGGCGATTATGCGCGCACAAAGAGATAGGAGCGGCCTTACAAAGCTTGCACTTGTGGGATACACCAATTCAGGTAAATCAACGCTTTTAAATCGTTTAACCGATGCCGGTGTCTTAGCTGAAAATAAGTTATTTGCTACGCTTGATCCTACTACACGCAAGCTTGATTTGCCGGGCGGAGAATGCGTTTTGCTTACAGATACGGTTGGATTTATAAGAAAAATACCGCATCATCTTGTAAAGGCGTTTAAATCAACGCTCGATGAGGTCAGATATGCAGATGTGTTGTTAATTGTAAATGATGTTAACGATGATGAGAATGCTGAGCATTTAGAGGTTACTAGAAGCGTAATTAACGATCTTGGCGCCGGTGATAAAGACATAATTTACGTTTACAATAAATGTGATATATTTGAAGGCACACTGCCTGAATCCACGCCTGATACCGTATTTATTTCTGCTAAAGAGAATATGGGCATTGATGTACTCTTGAATGTAATTGAAAAGACGCTTGCCAAAGCTAAAAAGCGTGTTAAATTGCTGATACCTTATTCAGAACAATCAGCATTAAATTCTCTTTTTAAAGTTTATAACGTGGCAGAAGTAGACTACAGAGATGACGGTACCTTTGTTGAAGCAGTGCTTGATCTTAAGGGACAGGGACAGTACGCCAAGTATATTATCGAAGATTGAGGCTAGATAATGGATAGCTATACTACTATAAAAGAAAGAGGATACGCAGAATACGAGGATCGAAAATCGGTATTTATCGGGGAGTCATTGCCGGTATCTACAGAAGCGGAGGCACTTGAGTTTATAGAGAGCGCAAGGCGCCGTTACAGCGATGCCAGACATCACGTGTATGCATACGTCTTACGTGATAACTCTGTTATGCGTTTTTCAGACGATCACGAGCCGCAGGGAACAGCGGGAATGCCAATACTCGATTTGATTCGTAAATGGGGATGCACTGATATTGTGGTCGTGGTAACGCGCTATTTTGGAGGAACACTCTTAGGTACAGGTGGTCTTGTACGCGCGTATACCGCAGCCGCACAAGGAGCAATTGAGTCCGGTGGAGTTATCGTTTACGATATTTACGCCGAGTTTAATATATTACTTAACTACTCCGATTATCAGAAAATTTTGCCGATTTTCGATGAATTCGGCTTTAGAGTTAACGATACCAGATACGATGAGCTTGTGACTGTCAATGGCACTATACAATCGAAGTCAAAGGACGCCTTGCTTGCGAAAATTACCGAAATAACTTCCGCTAGAGCGAAATTTGAATTTTTATGTGAAAAATTTGATTTTTAAAAAGTGTTTTGCTGTTTATTATTCGTATATTATTGTTGTAATGAATTTTATGGAGGGAGGTCGACACTTTGATTACACGTCAAACGATTGATGCTGTGCTTATGCGCACTGATATTCAGTCGCTTATCGGCAGTTACGTTTCTTTAAAACGCGCGGGCTCAAATCTTCGCGGATTGTGTCCGTTTCATAGTGAGAAGTCACCTTCATTCACAGTTTATCCTAACGATAATAGCTTTTATTGCTTTGGATGTGGCGCGGGCGGTGACCAAATCAGCTTTGTAATGCGCGCTGAGCATCTGGATTATCCCGATGCTATAAAGTTTTTGGCTAAGCGCGCGGGCATAAATGTCGTAGAGGACGATAACGAAAAGTATGCTAGTGCACCCAAATATGACTCCGGACGTCTTCTGCAGATGAATAAAGATGCGGCACGCTTCTTTAATGCCTATTTGTTTTCGGATGACGCAGAGGCTAAGGCGGCTTTGTCATATTTTGTTGATAAGCGTAAGCTTTCGCCTGCTACCATAAAGCATTTCGGACTTGGATTTGCTCCTAACAGCTTTGATAAGTTCTCAAGGTATATGCTCTCACGCGGATATAGCTACGACGAGCTGGTCGTGGGATTCTTATGCAGTAAGAGTGAACGAGGCCATTACTTCGACGCATTCCGTAATAGAGTTATGTTCCCGATAATTGATGTATCGGGGAATGTGATTGCCTTTGGCGGCAGAGTTATGGATGATTCTAAGCCCAAATATAAAAACACCTCCGACACACCCGTTTTTAAGAAATCCAGAAATTTGTTTGCGCTTAATTTTGCTAAAAACAATTGCCAGGATGCACTCATATTGTGTGAGGGGTATATGGATGTTATCGCGCTTCATTCGGCGGGAATAACTAATGCCGTTGCAACACTTGGTACGGCGATTACCGCAGAGCAAGCACGACTCATGAGCCGCTATACTAAGAAGGTTATAATTTCTTACGACGCTGACGAGGCAGGTAAGAAGGCGGCAAACCGTGCGCTCAAGCTTCTTGAAGAAGTGGGACTTGACGTTAGCGTGCTTACTGTTCCGGGTGCTAAAGACCCTGATGAATATATAAAGATGTACGGCGTTGACAAGTTCCGCAATGTTATATACGGTGCTAAGAGTAAGTTCGATTATAATATGGAAACCGTATTATCTAAATACGATTTAGCACTTCCGCAAGATAAAATCAACGCGCTTGCTGAGCTTGAAAAACTGATTTCTACGGTTTATTCCGCGGCAGAACGTGATGTATATATACATACTGTTGCCAAGAAATTTAGTGTTGAAGCTTCGAGTATAAAGAATGACGTTGAACGAATGATTGCTAAAGCGCGCTCGCTTTACAAGAAAACTGAGAGCAAGCGTATAGCGCAGGACGCTGCGGGATATTCTGACAGAGTCAACCCGGATTTTATAAGGCATCCGGCAGTAGCAAGAAATGAAGAGACAGTTCTTGGGTTGTTGATTTCTTATCCGGAGCACCGAAAATACGTGCTTGAAAACGCGGCATTAACTGAGGACGATTTTTTGACAGATTTAAACAAGCGAGTTTTTGCCTTTGTGTTAAATTGCGCGAAGGAAAATAATTTGCAATCACTTGATTTTAACAATGCGTTTTCTCAGGATGAGGTTGGCAGAATTATGCGAATGAAGCTCTCGCGTATGGAGCTTACCGATAACGGAGATGAAATTTTAGAGCAGTGCATTTCCACACTGAAAAAATCAGTACACAAAGAAAAAAATAAATCAACCGATACTATAGCTAGTCTTGATGAATTGCTGAATAGCAAGAGGAACAATTAAGAACTAAAAAGGAAGGCAGATAAAATGAGTAGAGATAAGATTGATGTTAATGAGTTTGTTGACTCAAAGAGTGAGAGCGGCATAGCGGGCTCTGATATAATGAGAGTGTTTGAGGACATTGATTACGATATCGCGCAGGTTGATATTGATTCAGTCAGTCCTGATGATCTCGAGACGGATGATATAAAAGGCTTTGAGCGTGACGTTAAAAGATATGATAGTACCGAGAATATGGAAAAGTACCTTTCCCAGGAGGGACTTGCAATTGATGATCCGGTGCGTATGTATCTCAAGGAGATTGGACGTATACCGCTACTTACCGCCGAACGCGAGACATATCTTGCTGAGCAGATTACGCTTGGTAATAAGGCAGCAAAGGACGAGCTTATTGAGGCAAACTTAAGACTGGTTGTAAGCATTGCAAAAAGACACGTTGGTAAGGGTATGTACTTCCTTGATTTGATTCAGGAGGGTAATCTTGGACTTATCAAGGCTGTGGAGAAGTTTGATTATAGCAAAGGCTATAAGTTCTCTACATACGCAACGTGGTGGATAAGACAGGCAATTACGCGTGCCATCGCCGATCAGGCAAGAACTATCAGAATACCGGTTCACATGGTAGAGACTATTCATAAGGTATCACGCACGGCTCGTCAGCTCCTTCAGGAATATGGAAGAGAACCTACTACTGATGAGATTGCTAAGAGCCTTGGCATGACCCCCGATAAAGTCAGGGAAATTATGAAAATAGCTCAGGACCCTGTCTCACTTGAAACTCCGATTGGTGAGGAGGAGGATAGCCACCTCGGAGATTTCGTGGAGGATAATGATTCTCCTGCACCTTCTGATAGTGCATCCTATTCATTACTTCGTGAACAGCTGTGTAATATTCTTCACACTCTTACACCACGTGAGGAGCAGGTTATAAAGCTGAGATTCGGTCTCGAAGACGGCAGACCTCGTACGCTTGAAGAGGTTGGTAAAAAATTTAATATCACAAGAGAGCGTATTAGACAGATTGAGGCTAAGGCACTTCGTAAGCTTCGCCACCCATCACGTTCTAAGACCCTTAGAGACTATCTTGCTAATTAACATAATGCACAAAATATAAGGCTGCGTTGTGTGCAAAATAAATATAAATATTTTATGTAATAATCTGGGTATTGACTTTTCCGGATTTGTATTGTAAAATAATATGGTAAAAGTATTTTTGGAGGCAATTATATAATGAGGAGAATTATTGGTCTTTTGCTTTGCATATCCATGATTTTAGTTATGCTGGCTAGCTGTAGTGAACGAGATATTGGTTCATATAGACCTAATTACGACGGTCTTATCCCGGAAGATAAAACGGCACAGGTTTTGGATTTTTACATTATTGTTGGTGATAATACTACCGAGAATGCTATGGCAACAGTAGCTTCGTATATAAATCAGTATCTTTCTGATAAGTTTAAGACCACTCTTGATATACACTACATCAAGGAAAAGGATTATACCAGTGAATTTATCAAGGGAAAAGCTGATATTTATCCTACTAAAGATACCAAAGACGAGGATAAAGCAAAGCTGGAAGACGAGCGCGCAGATATCATTTTGATTACAAGCAAAACCATGTATGATAATCTTTATGCTTCTAATCTTCTTGCTCCTGTTTCTCACTACTTAAATCCTGACAATAACTTTGAGTTTGATATTCCGGAGCTTAAGTCTATAGTTACAACTTCGCTCTATAATGCTACACTTGATCCTAATAACTCAGAACATTACGTTGTTGCTAATAACGCGATAGTTGGCAGTTACGAGTATTTCTGCATAAATTATCAGGTAGCTCAGCAATACGGCTGCGGTAATACGGCTAAGCTTGAAGCAGCAACCTCAGTCAATGATCCGTATATTCAGACACTTAGAGAGCGTATGAAAGGTGACGGTAAGACCGACGCCGAAATAGATGCAGTAGCTAAGGTTGTTTACGGTACGTATGCCGAGAAGGCTGAGGCAGTATCTAACGGATATATATGCAATGTTATTACTTATCCTACAGCAACTAGCGAGGCAGCTCTTGAGAGTGCATTTGCAGTTGTAAGACATCCTGCTGATAAGCGCAATACGGACGGCTTTGAAGCTGATAAGGAAAGTATGGAGGAGAAGGAAGCATATAACGCTCATTACGAAAGATGTATGCAGGTTATTTGGGCGCTTAACTGTGATGAGTATTTGAGAAATCTTCTTCAGTATGGAGTTGAAGAGATCAACTACAAGCTCAATGAGGTAGATGGAGT